>JANOPP010000067.1:0-28896 GCA_031421915.1 Myxococcales bacterium
GCCCTGGATGATCTCCTGGCGCAAGACGTTGAACTCCTGGGGAAACTCGCGGCCGAGGTTCTCGAGCGCCTTGCGGCTCCACTTGTTGGAGATGCCACCACGCTTGGCGAGGTCGACGACCTCGATCCACTGGCTCTTCGCCTCGTTGAGGAACTTGAGGAGGTTCTTGTCGCGCTGCGCTTCGTACGCTGCGACCGCATCGGGGTTCTTCGCGACCGGTACCGGGATCGGTGCGTCGGCGATCTTGGTCCCGAACCCGTACTGGATGTCCGCGTAGCGAACCTTCGCGGCCATCGTGTACTCGGCGACGCCGTACGCATCGAGCGCGAGGTACTTGTCCTCCGCCGCGAGCTTCTGCTTCTCGAGGCCCGAGTTCTGCGCCTTCGCCTCGGCGACCGTCTTTGCGGCCTTCGTGATCGCGTAGGACTCCCACGTCTTGCCGTAGTGCTCCTCGGCGAGCTCGAGCTGCCACTCGCCGGCGAGCTTCGCGCCGCGCGTGTTCTTCTGCTGACCGCGCGACTTCCACGCCTCGATCGTCTCGAGGCCCGCCGACTTCATCGGCGTGGTCTGGCCCTTCTTCTTCCGCAGCGCGGCGTTGTCGTAGAACGTCTGGACGTAGTCGTCCTCGTTGCCCGGGTCCTTGCCGAACTTGCGACGCCACTTGTCGTGGGTCTCGATCATGCTGTTGACGTCGCCGGACTGGCGATAGATGCCGCCGATCGACCACAGCGCGCGGTCCTGCTTGCGGCGATCGGGCTCGACGCCGCCGTACTGGGTGTAGATCGCGATCGCGCGCTTGAAGTCGCGGTTGAGCTCGGCAGCGAGCGCGGCGTTGAACAGCGCGTCGAGCCCGATCTGCTCGAGCGTGCGCGGCTGCTCACCCGGCAACGGATCCGGAGCCTTGATGCCCTTCGCCTTCGCCGACTTCGAGACGCCGTAAAGATCGATGTACGTCTTGATCGCGTTGTCGTAGTCGAACGCGGCCTGATAGCTCGCGGCCGTCAGGCGCATCGAGTCGAGGTAGAACGGGCTCTCGCGGAAGTTCTTGGCAGGGTTCGCGGTGAACTCCTTGAACAGCGAGATCGCCGTCTTCGGACGATCGGCGAGCTTGTAGCTGACCGCCGCGTTGTAGAGCGCGACCGGGAGATCCGGATCGGTCGTCGGTGCCGTCTTGTAGAACCGGTAGAACGCCTCCGCGGCCGGGACGTACTGCTTGTTCCCGTAGAGGTCTGCCGCGCGCGAGAAGTTGAGCGAGCGGTTCTGCGAGACGGCGAGCTGGATCGCTGCGGCATCGCCGCACTTCTGCGCGATGAACTTCTTGTTGGTCGCCTCGATCTCGTCGAACTTCGACTGCGCCTCATAGATCGCGAGGATGCCGTCCTTGGCCTTCGCCGCCTCGGGCACGCCGCAGAACTTCTCCATCACCTTGCCGAACCGGACGATCGCATCGTCGACGTGGAGGTACGCGAGGCTGATCAGGGCGGCGTTGATGCCCTGACCCGGCGCGGCCTTCGGATCTGCGACGATGTTCTGGAACGTGTCGTACTCCGCCTGGAGCTTGACGTAGATGTCGGGGATCGGCTGCGGCGACCACGGCTGGGGCAGCGCCTTCATCTCTGCGATCGTTGGGACCTTGAGCGGCTGGATCCGACCCTCGGCGACCTGCTTGGCAGCCTCGGCCTCGTAGGACTGGAGGATCGAGCGCGCAGCGTCGAGGTAGTACGTCGTGCCGAGATCGCGGTGATCGCGAACCCAGGTGTACGCGGCGATCGCCTCGGGGTAGCGCTCGCTCCAGTACAGCGCCTCGCCCTGGAGGAACGTGAACTCGTAGACGTAGTCGGACTCGGGGTACGTCGAGACGAACACGCGGTACAGCTCGACGGCCTTGCCGTACATCGCGAGGTACTCGTCGCGCTGCGCCGGATCCTTCTTCGCCGACGTGTCGTACGCCTTGCGCAGCTCGGTCGCGGCGGAGTGGGTGTTGCGCGTGGCAGCGTAGAGAGCGCGCTCGGCGATCCGGCGCTGGTTCTCCATCGCCTCGCGATCCTTCTCGTTCGCCGCGAACCACGGCGTTCCCGGCGCGTAGCGAGTCGCGAGCTCGGCAGCCGCGGCATCAGCCGCGAACTTGTCGCCCTTGAGCTCGAACACGTTGACGATCTCCTGGTGGACGACCGGGTTCTTCGAGTTGAGCTCCCACGGCGGGCCGATCGCGGTCCGGTACGAATCGACCGACTGGTCCCACGCCTGCAGATCGGCGAAGGCCTTGCCGAGCGCGACCCAGACGTCGCGGACGTGCGGCTCGTTCTCGCGACCCTTGTAGAAGGCCTTCGCGCGCTCCATGGAGCGAATCGGATCACTGTTGACCTCGCCGGCCCACGGATCCGTGAACGCGACCGAGATGTACTGGATCGACTCGTCGCGAAGCTCGAGAGACGGCGTGCCGCCGTTCGCGACGATCTGGTCGTACAGCTTCACGCTCTCGTCGAACCTGTCGATCGACTCCTTGAGGTAGTCGCGCTTGTAGTACGACCACGCCAGCTTGTAGAGCGCCTCGGCGTAGAGCTTGGACTCGTTGCCGCCGTTCGCGACCTTGAGGTAGCCGGCGATCGACTCGTCGATCTCGCCGGGGATCGTGAAGTGGTAGTCGGCGATGCCGCGAACCCAGGCATGGCGCACGAGCTCGGGGTCCGCATCCGGATACGGCGTGCACGTCGCGAACGGATCGCGCAGCGTGCGGTTCTCGATGCGCTTGAGCGCCTCTTCACGCGACGGCGGCGGGGCCGGCGCATCGTTCCACTTGAACTGATTCGCGCACGCGAGCGCGAGGAAGATCTGCAGCGAGCGGCGCTCGTCCTTGCCCTTGCCGTAGTAGGCGAGGAGGTAGAGCGTCGCCGGCGTCTGCCGGTACTTCGGGAACTTGGTGAGGATCGTTTCCCACAGCGTCAGCGAGCGCGTGTAGTCCGCGACGATGCCACCCTCGGGCGGCGGCTGACCCGACGCCTCGGCAAGCGTGAGCGCAGCCTCGACGGCCTCGTCGGAGAGATCGAGGTAGAGGTCGGCGAGCCTGTACATCGCATCGGGCGTGAACTGCTCGTGGTCCGGGTGGTTGAGCAGGAACTTCTCGAGCATCGCGACGGTCTCGCCATGCTTCTTGCCGCGCTGCGCCTCGGTCTTGGCGATCCGATCCGCGTAGCGGTTCGTCAGGGTCACGGTGCGCGTGTCGAACTCGCGACGCGCGATCAGGCGCATCCGGCTGTCGTGATCGGTCGCGGCCTTGGTGAACCGGTCGTACTCGTCCTCGACGTCCTTGAGCTGCGCCTTGTCCTCGGGAGAGAGCTGGATCGGATTGACGACCGGGTTCGGCGCCTGCTGACCCAGACCTGGACCGTTGGGCGGAGCCTCGGTGACGGGCGTGGAGCTCGGCTGCGCAGCGGCGACGCTTCCGACGAGCATGCTCGCCAGGGCGACGGTGGCCGTGAGCTTGCGGGGCATGAAGCTGCTCACTTCGAGCCTCCCTTTGGCTTGGTCTCGTTGTCGGGACGCACCGTCGGTGCGGCCTTTGGAACCGCGGTGCCGGGCTTGACGCGATCGGCACCATCGCCCTTGTCGGGACTACCCGTCGGCGCGGTCGCCGCCGGCGGCGCGACCGGCGCAGGAGGAGCTTTCGACGTATCCGGAGACGGCAGAGCCGTGTCGAGGATGTCCTTGAACTCGTCCTTGAGCTGCTTGAGCTCGCGCTGGCGCGACAGGTTCAGCCGCTTGAGATCGTCGTCGGCGTCTTCCTTTTGCGACCACACCACGTCGATCGCACCGACATCGGTCCTGACGATGACGTCGTAGAACTTCGCCTTGACGTCCTTGAAGCTCGCACCGAGGACGGTCGAGCCGATCGAGCGCGACTCGATCTCGTACTCCGCGAGCTCGACCTTGTACGCGTTGACGTTCGAGCGCTCGAGCGCGATCTGCGTCGTGGCCTGCGCCATCGCCTGGTCGACGATCGTGTCGACCATCAGCTCGGTCTGCGCGAGGGTGTCGGAGATCCGCGCGGCGCGGTCGCCGAGCGCGACGAGCTTCTTCGACTTGCCACCATCGCGGCTCGCGCTCGCAAAGCCCGCGAGCAGGCGGTGCTCCGCGTCCTGCGCGGCCTTGAGCTGGCGGCGCTTGTCGCGCGCCACGGCAAGCTGGGCATCGCCCGCGCCGGCGAGATCCTGACCGAGCGCGATCTCGCGCCGGATCGAGCGGAGCTCGTTCTCGATCGCGAACACTTCGGCGGCCGCCGCAACGAGCTCGGTGTTGGTTGCCGCCTTGGTCTCGGGCGGCACCGTCGGCGTCGACGTGCCTTCGGGCGGCGGATCGTTGACGTACTTGCGGAGTGCGACCGCGACCGCGGACGTCGTGTCGAGCGCGGAGCTGACCTCGGCGGCGCCCTCCTCGATGGCGTTGTAGCCAGCGCGGGTCTCGATCAGCTTGGCTGCGTGCGCTTCCTCGGGGTTCGGCTGCTGCGCGAAGTCGGCGGCGAGCGCCTTGCGGTTCGACGTGGCCTGCGCGAGATCGCCCGTCGGAGCGATGAGCGCGAGCTGCTGATCCGCGAGATCGGTGCGGATCGCGATCAGCTCGCTCTGGATCTCGCCGATCCGCGAGCGGCGCGACGCGAGCGCCGGGTAGACGACGGTCTTGTCATTCGCGGCGAGCACGCCCTCGAGACGCTCGATCGTCGCCTCGGCCTCGGTCAGATGCGACGTGATCGTCGCGAGGTCCATCTGGTTCTGGACCGCGCGCTGAACCTCGGGCTCTTCACGCAGGTACTGCGCGGCGGCCTCGGGGATCGGCGTCGTGGCGTGGAACACGTGACCTTCGCGGCCCGCGAGCTGCGCGAGGTACTCGGCCGGATCGCCCTGGCTCTCGATCATCGACGCGAGCGCCTGGTACGACGGAAAGTAGACCTCGTGCGTCTCGGCGAACACGGCAGCCGCCTTGTCGTACTCGACGGCGGGATCCTGCTTGGTGTCGACGTCGATGCTGCCGACGATCTGCGCCTGCCGGATGATCTGCGCCTTGCGGATCCGGAGGTTGCCCTCGAGGATCCGGACGGTCGCCGTCTTGTTCGACGTCGGCTCCGAGAGTGCGAGCAGCTCGAGCGCGCGCAGCGCCTTGTCGAACTGCTTGCCCTTCACGTAGACCCACGCGACCTCGTACAGTGCGTCGGCGAACAGATCCGACTGGCGGTCGACGAGGAGGTAGCTGTCGATCGACTTCGCGGGCTCGTCGCGCTCGTAGTAGACGCGACCGAGCGCGAGCTGCGAGAGCTCGATCACGCGGCGGTCGTTCATCGTCGTCGGCTTCCGCTGTGTGAGATCGGTGAAGATCTCGGTCGCGCGCGGGAGATCCTGCTTCGCGACGTGCGACGTCCCGAGGAAGTACAGCGCCTGGAGCTCCCAGGCGGAGCCCTTCGCGACCTCGTTGAACTGCGCCATCGCGTCGTCGTACTTGGCCTGCGAGAACAGAAATTTTCCGCGGAGGTACGGGACCTGCGGGAGGCGGGGCTGCATCCGCTCGAGCGCGGCGAGGTGCGTCTCGACCTCGGCCGTGTCCTGCTGGATGATCCCGATCTCGACGAGGCGAACGAGCGCGAGTGGGTAGTACCTGCCGCCCGCGTTGTTCTTGAGGACGACCTGGCCGTAGTAGCTGCGCGCAGCGCCCTTGTCACCCTTCTGGTAGAGCGACTCGCCGAGATAGAACAGTGCGGTCTCCTGATCGGCACCGGGTCGGCTCGCGAGATCGAACAGCGTCAACGCCGACGCCTCGTAGTCTCCGAGCGAGAACGACGCTTGCGCATCGACGAGGCGCCGCGACTGGGTCTGCGGCGACTGCGAATCAGGGCGCGGCAGCGTCTCCGAGAGCTGCTTGGCTTCCTGTTCGTAGAGACCGAGCTTGCCGTCGACGTCGGCCTGCGCCGCAACCGGCAGGGCGAGTACGAGGACTGCGAGCCAACGCGATGCGCGGCGCATGGTTACTTCCCGGGCGCCGGGGTTGCTGCAGGAGCGGCAGGAGCGGCCGGGGCCTTGTCGGTGCCCTTCTCGGGGCTGACCGCCGTGACCTTGCAGTCGACGGCCGGGCGCTTCTCGAGGGGCGTCGTCGGACCGCCCTTCTCGTGACCACGGCAGTCGATCTTGGCGAGCTTGCCCTCGCCGGCGACGAACGACTGATTGCCGCGCGCGGTGAACGTGTACTTCGAGAGGTACTCGAACACGCCGTAGCCGTGACCGCGATACGTCGCGACGATCGCGAGCGTGTGATTGCCGGGCGCGATCGGTCCCGAGAAGATGTCGAACGACTTGGTCTTGTAGAGATTGTCGGCCGTCTCGTCGGTGCGAACGAACACCTGCGTGCCGTCGAGCGTGTAGATCAGCTTGATCAGGCGGAACGAGCTACCCATCTCGTTGGCGTGAGCGATCAGCGACTGCGCGCCGACACCGCCGCCGATCATCTGCTCCTTGAGCATCTGAACGCGGGCCTTGAGCTGCCACGCGCGCTCCTTGAGTGCCTGGGTCTTCTGCTCGAGCCGGCGCATGCGCACGGCCGTCGGCATCTCTTCCGGCTTCACCGACGCCGGATCTGGAGGCGGCTCGGTCTGCGGAACAGCCGGAGCTGGTGCGCCACCCGTGGGTGTTGCACTCGGCTGAGCAGCCGCAGTCGCCGCAAACAGCAGCGAAGAAATCAGCACACCGGTGGTCGTTGCTCGCATGCCTGAATCTCCAAGCCGGCAGAGGCCGGTTCCCGCACGTGCGCCGAACGGAGGTTCGGCACATTTCCTTTGGAATAGCAGCGGTTGTAACACTCGGTCGGAGGCCCTTCAAGCTGGCGCCTCCCGGGTTTTCGGATCTCACCCACCCCTGGCGTTCATGAGGTGTGACCAGAGTCGCTCGAGGACGGCGGCGGTTCCTTCGCGGGTCGCGGCGGACATCGTGAACAGCTCGATCCCGAGCGCCGCGAACGCTCGCTTGTGCTCGGCGATCACGTCGGGCTCGAGGGCATCGGTCTTGTTCAGAACGACGACCTGAGGCGTATTCGCCAGCTCCGGAGCGTAGTGGGCCAGCTCCGCGTTGATCACCTGGAAGTCCGTGATCGGAGAGCGATCTGGGCCTGTCGTGAAGGTGTCGTCGAGCATGTGGAGGAGCACCCGACAGCGCTCGACGTGACGAAGGAACTGATGGCCGAGGCCGGCTCCCTCGGAGGCGCCGGCGATCAGGCCGGGGATGTCGGCAATCACGAAGTTACGCTCGTCGCTGAGCTGGACGACGCCCAGGTTCGGGACCAGCGTGGTGAACGGGTAGTCGGCGACCTTGGGTCGGGCGCGTGAGACCGAGCCGATGAACGTCGACTTGCCGACGTTGGGGAACCCGAGGAGGCCGACGTCGGCGAGGAGCTTGAGCTCGAGCCGGACGGTCCGAGCGACCCCGGGGGTTCCTGGCTCGCACTTGGTCGGCGCCTGGTTCCACGGCGTGGCGAAGTGCTTGTTGCCGCGACCACCGACGCCGCCCTTCGCGAGCACGAACTGCACGCCGTTCTCGGACAGATCTACGATCTGCTCGTTGGTCTCGTCGTCGTAGATCACGGTGCCGACGGGGACCCGGATCGTCAGGTCCGGCCCCTTGTGACCGTACTGATCTCGGTTGCGACCCGGCTCGCCCGACTCGGCTTTGTAGTGGCGGCGATACTTGAAATCGAGCAGCGACGACATGTTGCCGTCGACGACGATGATCACGCTGCCGCCGTTCCCACCGTCGCCGCCCGAGGGTCCGCCGTGCGGCACGTTGTCCTCGCGACGCATCGCGGCCGAACCGGGACCACCGTCGCCGGCCTTCACGTGAATCTTTGCTTCGTCGATGAACTGCACGTGCGCCGGGAGAGATACCACTTCTCCGGCGAGGGCGTTCAGCGCACAAGCGGGTCGTCGACGAGAGTCAGGGCGACGGAGCCGTGACGAGCTCCCAGTGCGCGAGCGTCGCCATCGCTTCGGCGGCGGACTCGCCGCACATCTCGGGCTGCGGCTTCAGATCCCGGCAGACGCCGGGGCGCTCGGGCTTACCGAACAACGCGCAGCGCACGTCGTCGGTCAGGTGCGGGCAGCGAACGCCCGCGAGCTTGCCTGCCGGAAAGCCCGGAAGGGGAGCCGAGATCGACGGGGCGATGCAGCAAGCACCGCACCCGGATCGGCAGCTCGTCGACAACGAGCTTACGCGGCGATCGCAGCAGCAGGAGCGGCGTAGACAGCGACGCGCGTCTTGCTCTTGCCGAGGCGCTCGAACGTCACGACGCCGTCGATCAGCGCGAACAGCGTGTAGTCGCGACCCATGCCGACGTTGACGCCCGGGTGGACCTTCTGGCCAACCTGGCGAACGATGATGCCGCCGGCGCGAATCTGCTCGCCACCGGCGCGCTTCACTCCGCGCATCTTCGGCTTGGAGTCGCGGCCGTTACGAGTCGAACCTTGTCCCTTTTTATGTGCCATGACTGCTCCCCAAATTAGATCGACGCGTTGATCGCGGCGATCTTCACCGCGGTGTAGTTCTGGCGATGCCCGTTCTTGCGGACATAGTTCTTCCGGCGGCGGAACTTGAAGACGACGAGCTTCTCGCCGCGTCCCTGCTCCACGATCTCGCCGGTGACCTTGGCGCCTGCGACCGTCGGCTTGCCGACCGTCACGCTGCCGCCGTCACCCGAGGAGAGAAGGAGCACGTGGTCGAAAACGACCGACGCGCCTTTATCTCCGTCGAGCTTCTCGACGACCACGGTCTTGCCGGGCTCGACCCGATACTGCTTTCCACCCGTCTGAATCACGGCGTACATGTCACTTGCTCCAAAAAACGCTTTAGGAACCGCGGACTTTACTCACCGCGCGCCCGGCGTCAAGCCTTCGTACGGGCCCTACCCGATCGTCGAGAATGATCAGGCAGTTGGCCGATCAGGTTTCCGCTAGCGACCGAGCCGCTTGCGCAGCAATTCGGTGGTCATGACCGGGTTTGCCCTCCCCTGGCTCTCCTTCATGACCTGGCCGACGAAGAACCCGAACAGGCCATCTTTGCCGCTCTGGTACTCCGCCGTCTGCTTCGGATTGCGGGTGACCACGCCCTCGATGATCGCCGAGAGGAGGCCGGCATCGGAGATCATCTGCACGCCGCGGCGCTCGACGATCGCCGACGGCTCCTCGCCCGTGCGGTAGCTCTCCTCGAAGACTTCCTTGCCGATCTTGCCGCTGATCACGCCGGTCTCGACGAGGACGACGAGCGCGGACAGCCGCTGCGGCGTCATCGACGCCTGCGTGATCGACTGGTTGTTCGCGTTGAGCGCACCGAGGAGCTCCGTGAGGATCCAGTTCGCGATCGTCCTGCCCTGCTCGCCTGGGTGCACCTTGAGCGCGGCGTCGAAGTAGTCCGCGAGCGCGCGATCACCGACGAGCGTGCGCGCGTCATCGGCGGTGACACCGTGCGACTTCTGGTACCGCGAGAAGCGCTGCGCTGGCAGCTCGGGCAGCGAGTGGAGAACGGCCGCCATCGTGCCCCCGTCGACGACGAGCGGTGGGAGATCGGGGTCGGGGAAATACCGGTAGTCGTTGACCTCCTCCTTGCTCCGCATCGGCGCCGACGTGCCGAGCGTCGCGTCCCACAGCCGCGTCTCGCGCTCGACGCGGCCACCGCTGTCGATCAGCACGAGCTGGCGCGCGATCTCGTGATCGATCGCGTTCTGCACGAACTTGAACGAGTTGATGTTCTTGAGCTCGGTGCGCGTGCCGAGGCGATCCTCGCCGCGCAGGCGCACGGAGACGTTCGCATCGCAGCGTAGCTGGCCCTTCTCCATGTCTCCCTCGGAGACCTCGATCCAGCGGACGAGCCGGTGCAGCGAGCGCATGAACTCCGCCGCTTCCTCGGAGCTCGTCAGCTCGGGCGCCGTCACGACCTCGACGAGCGGGATGCCGGCGCGGTTGAGATCGACGTGCGAGACCGCGCCGACGTGCGTGTTCTTGCCCGCATCCTCCTCGAGGTGGATGCGCTGCAGCTTCACGCGCTTCACGTTGCCGGCCATGATCAGGTCGAGGTGACCGTTCTCGCAGAGCGGCTCGTCGAACTGCGAGATCTGGTAGCCCTTCGGCAGATCCGGATAGAAGTAGTGCTTCCGTGCGAACCGCGACTTCGCGCGGATCTGCGACCCGGTCGCGACGCCGAGCTTGAGCGCGAGCTCGAGCACCGCGCGGTTGAACACCGGCAGCGTGCCCGGCATCCCCATCACGAGCGGATCGGTCAGCGAGTTCGGAGACGCTCCGAACGTCGTCGCAGATGACGAGAAGATCTTCGACTGCGTCGCGAGCTGGACATGGATCTCGAGCCCGATCACGGGCTCCCAGTCCTCGAGTAACCGAGCGAGCTCGGCCACTAGATGCCCCCGATGCCGGCCGGGCGTTTGTCGCCGAGCCCGACCGCGGCCTCGATCGCCGAGCCGGCGCGGATGATCGAGACCTCGTCGAGCGGACGCCCGAGGAGCTGCGCTCCGATCGGCAGATTGTCGGCCGACATCCCGCACGGCACGCTCATGCCGGGCAGACCTGCGAGGTTGCAGGCGAGCGTGAAGATGTCGCCGAGGTACATGTCGACCGGGTTCGACTTCGCATTGAACCGGAACGCCGCCGTCGGCGTCGTCGGCGTCAGCATCACGTCGCACTGCTTGAACGCGTCGTCGAAGTCGCGCTTGATCAGGGCGCGGATCTGCTGCGCCTTCTTGTAGTAGGCGTCGTAGTAGCCGGAGCGCAGCGCGTGCGTGCCGATCATGATCCGGCGCTTCACCTCGGGGCCGAAACCGGCGCCGCGCGACTTGCGATAGAGGTCGAGCAGGTCGGTCGAGTCGGCGCGCTTGCCGTAGCGAACTCCGTCGTAACGCGACAGGTTCGACGACGCCTCCGCGGGCGCGACCAGGTAGTACGCGGGCAGCGCGAGCTTGGTGTGCGGCAGCGAGATGTCGACCATCGTCGCGCCCTTGTCCTTGAGCGCGGCGATCGTCTTGTCGAGAGCGGCGCGGACGTCCGCGTCGATCGAGCCCTCGAAATATTCCTTCGGGAGGCCGATCTTCATGCCCTTCGCGTCGCCGGTCGCGGCGTCGACGAACGAGGGCACGGGCGTGTTCAGCGACGTCGAGTCGCGCGGGTCGTGGCCCGCGATCACCTGGAGCACGATCGCCGCGTCCTTGACGGTGCGGGTCAGCGGGCCGACCTGATCGAGCGACGACGCGAACGCGATCACGCCCCACCGCGAGACGCGGCCATAGGTGGGCTTCAAGCCGACGACGCCGCAGAACGCCGCGGGCTGCCGAATCGAGCCGCCGGTGTCGGTGCCCAGGCTCGCGGTCGCGAGACCCGCAGCGACCGCCGCGGCACTGCCACCGGAGCTACCGCCAGGAACGCGCGAGGTGTCCCACGGGTTGCGGGTCTTCTTGTACGCGGAGCGCTCCGTCGACGAGCCCATGCCGAACTCGTCGAGGTTCGTCTTGCCGAGGAGCACCGCACCGGCAGCGCGTAGCTTCTCGACGACCGTCGCGTCGTACGGCGGGATCCAACCCTGGAGGATCTTCGAGCCGGCTGTGGTCGCCACGCCCTTGGTGACCAGGTTGTCCTTGAGCGCGATCGGCACGCCGGCGAGCAGCCCGAGCGGCTTCTTCTCTGCGCGGAGGCGATCGATCTCGGCGGCATCGCGACGCGCGCCGTCTCCGTCGGTGGCCAGGTACGCGCCGAGCTCGCGATCGACGTTGGAGATCCGCGAGAGGATCCCGTCGACGAGGCGCACGGCGCTCTCGCCGGCCGCGATCTTGTTCACCGTGTCGACGACGGTCCAGAACTCGGGACCGCCGCTCACGACTCGTGTCCTGGGATAATCGCGGGAACGACGATGAGATCGCCGTCACGCTTGGGTGCCCCCTTGAGGGCTTCGTCGGCGGTCAGCGACGCCATCACGACGTCGGCGCGCAGCGGCAGCTCCATCGGCACCGGATGCGTCATCGGGACGATGTCGGTGGTGTCGACGCTTCCGAGTGCAGAGAACAGCTCGAGGATCGAGCCGAGCTCGCCTTCCATCGCCTTCAGCTCGTCGTCGTCGAGGTGAAGACGCGCGAGGAGCGCGATCTCTTCGACTTCCTTGCGCGTCAACATCAGTCGGGCAGAGGTTGCGGCTGGAGCTCGGGCTTGCCGCCGAGGCGACCCGCGAGCTCTGCCCCCATCTTGAGATAATCGTCGGCGACACGGCCGGCAGTGGCGATGTCGCCCTTCTCGATCGCGAGGATCAGCTCGCGGTGGTGCGCGCGAACTGTCTCGCCCGGGCCGGCGAGGTTTGCGAGGAGCGGCGTGAAGCCGCGGACCCCGTCGCGCACCGTGTTGATCAGGAGCAGCATGACCTGGTTGCCGGTCAGCGACGCGAGTGCGACGTAGAACTCGAAGTCGAGATCGAACAGCTCGGCGGCGCCGCTGACGGTGTCGGCGCGATCCGCGAGTGCGCGCAACTTGGCGAGGCCGTCGCGATCCTTGCTCGAGCGAGCGGCGGCGAGCCGCGCGACCTCGCGACCGAAGATCCGACGGAACTCGAGGAGGTCGCGGATCAGCTCCGGCTTGCCACCGGCGAGCGGCAACAGGTGCTGCACGAGCTCGATCCCACCGGTCTCCATGAAGTTCTGGACGCGCGTGCCGTCGCCCTGACGGATCCGCACGAGGCCAAGGTGCTCGAGCTTCTTCAGGGCCTCGCGCAGCGACGCACGATTGACCCGGAGGCGCTTGGACAGCTCGCGCTCTGGAGGAAGCTTGGAGCCCGGCGGGTACTGCCCGTTGAGGATGAGCGAGCGGAGCTGCTCGGCGATCTCCTCGGCCACGCGTTGCTTCTCGACCGGCTTGAGCATCCGCTGCCTACGAGGGTAACCCAGCGCGGCGATTCGCAGAAGGCTTGAGGCCGCAATGTGCGGCGTGGTACGCGGTGACCCATGTCGGGCCGGGTGCTGGTGATCGACGGGGATCGAGCCCACGACGTGTTCGACGTCCTCGGGATCGCTGACGGCATCGCGCGGGTCCGTTCGCCGCTGATGTTCGAGATCGGCGAGGAGCTGTCGGTCCGGATCGAGCAGGACGGACGCGTGACCGAGACGATCGCGCGCGTCCGTAGCCACCTCGGTCCCGCGGATGCGCGGGTCACCGAGCTCGAGCTGCTCGACGACGCGGTGAAAAAGTGAGCTACGTCGAGGATCTCTCGGACCTGAGCTTCGATGCCGAGGGAGAGGATGGGGAGCAGGTCCGCCGCACGATCGCGCGGAAGTCGTGGACGGACGGCGGCTGGGCGACCGTGATGATCGTGTTCGAGGAGCGCGCCCGCGATCTCGCTTCGTGGCGAGCACCGAAGGTGATGCTGCTCCGCATGCGCCGCGCCGGCGAGGGCTGGAAGAAGCAGTCGGCGATCACGCTCCCCGCTGCGCACGCCGCCGGCTTGCACGCCGAGCTCGCGGCACTCGGTGACAAGCTCGCGAGTCCCGACGACGATTCCGACGACGGTTAGCCGACGCTTACCGCTTCGAGCGACCGAACAGGCCGCCGCCGCCCTTGTCGCCGCCGAGTCGCGCCTCGAGGGCGCGCACCTCGCTGCCCGCCTCGACGTGGTGAGGCATCGCCTCGAGCACCGCGCGGAAGTGCCGGAGCGCGTCCTGATCTTTGCCGAGGATGCGCTCGACGCGGCCGAGGTAGAACTTCGGCGTCACCGCCAGCGGCGACTGCTGGATCGCCCTCTCGAGGCCTTTCCGCGCGGCTCCCGCGGCGGCCATCTTGTCCGGCGCGCCGCAGAACTTCGCCCACACCAGGGTCGCCTGGTAGTCGGCCTCGTCGGGGTTGAGCTCGACGGCGCGCGTCAGCTCGCGGATCGCCATCTCGATCTGATCGCGCCGCAGTGCCATCTCGCCCTTGCGATATGCCTCTTCAGAGTCGATCACCCTCTGCATCATCTCCTCGCCCTTGGCCTGCTCCGCCTTGATCTTGGCAGTGCCGCCGCGGTTGAGGACGGACGTGTACTCGTCGCGGCGCTTGGGGTCGGAGAGGATGGCGAACGCCGTGTTGAGCTCGGCGAACAGGCGCTGCGCTCGGCGCTGATCGTCGACGATCGCGAGGGCGGACAACCGATCCGGGTGGAGCTGCCGTGCGAGCGCGAAGTACGCGGTGCGGATCTGCGCCGCCGTCGCCTCGCGACCGACGCCGATCAGCGCGTAGTGGTCGGGATGCGTGTCGAGCACGGCGAGCTTGCTCTTGATCAGCTGCTCGACGGCCATCGTCTGGATGTCGGCCTTCTTGCGCGACGGGGCCGCCGGTGGTTGCGACGGCTGCTTCTTGCGACCGACCGCGGTCGGCGCGTCGATCCCGGCGCCAGCGCGCGGCGGATCCGCGTTCGTCGTCGCGCGATCGCGGCTGCGACCCGCATCGCTCTGCGTCGCGCCACGGCGCTCGGTCTGGGGATCCACCGCGTGGGTCTTGCGGTAGGTCGGAGTGTCGATCGTCGGAGCGTCGATCCCGTCATTCGTCGACGGCCGCGGTGGAGGCGGCGCGGCACGGGACGTGGCGACGCGCTGCGCTGGAACGGTTGCGGCCGGTGCAGGTGCGGCTGCCGGCGGGGCTGGCTGCGGCCGTGGGGCAGGCTGTGGGCGCGGCGTCGAGCGAGCGGGCGCCTCGACATCGCACATGCTGCAGCACACGAGCGCGTAGACGACCGCGCGGACCATTCGCTGATCGAGATCCGGGCGCTCGAGCTCCGCGAGGGAGGCGCCCTGGATCAAGGGCTCGACGACCGCTTGCTCGGGATCACCGAACGCAAACTGGGGCAGATCCTCGACGGCTTCGGGCTTGATCTGGAACCACGAGCCGAGCTGGCCGAGCTCGGTGTTGAGGCGCGCCTCGGACAGGTACGACTTGGCGCCGAGATAGACGACGGTGCGGATATCGAGCGCACTGCCGTCGAACACCGGCAGCGTGATCGTGTCGTCGACGATGAACTCGCCCTTCTCGAGGGAGAACGTCCGCGCGGCGCGCTGGGCGATCACCCGCCGGCGCAAGCGCATCGCCTGATCGGCGCCGAGCCGGGCCGCCTCGGCGAGGACCTCGATCTCGTCGCGCCCGGGGGACGCCGTCTGCTTGCGGACGATCTCGGAGACCTGGGTCGACGATACGAGGTGCCCTGTCAGCGCAACTCGCACGGCCGCGTCGGACTGGAGCGGCGACGACGCAGCTACGACGATGCCCTGGTGGAACGCGATCAGGTGCGGCTTGCGCTCCGCGATCACGGTGACCTCGCCGGTCAGCCCACGCATGGCGAGCGCCGCCAAGGTCTGGCCCCAGGGGCGATCGAGGACGAAGCCGCGGGCTAGCTCCCCCACGTCATCGCCTCCGTCGCCACAGGGCACGCCCGACGTAGGCCAGCGCCGCGATCACGACGATCGCGACCACGATAGCTACGAGGGTGGCGTCCCCCTCGGCATAGCCCCACATGGATCTAAGGATGAAAGGCCCGCCGGTTGGAGTCAACGGGCGGCGCGATGCTAGAATTGCTACCGGAATGAGTACGTCGTTTCCTCTCGACGGCATGAGGGTCCGGTTCGCGGGCGCGACGAATATCGGCCGCAAGCGCGATCACAACGAGGACTCCATCTCGCTTCCGGAGGCCGAACGGCTGTGCATCGTCGCGGACGGCATGGGTGGGCACGCTTCGGGCGAGGTCGCGAGCCGGCTCGCGGTCGAGCTGATCTGCGACCACTTCGCGGAGACCGCGAAGCAGCAGACCCTGACCTGGCCGTACAAGGTCGACCGCGACCTTCGCACCCACGTCAACCGGATGATCACGGGCGTCATGCTCGCGAACCTCGAGATCTGGGAGCGCTCGCAGCGCGAGCAGCGGTTCAAGGGCATGGGCACGACCTGCGTCGCCATGTACTTCCTCGACGACGCGCTGATCATTGGCCACGTCGGCGACAGCCGCGCGTACCGCCAGCGGCACGCCGAGCTCTCGCAGCTCACCGAGGACCACTCGCTGATCAACGACTACATCCGCATGAAGCGGGTCACGCCGGAAGAGGCCGAGAACTGGCCGCACAAGAACGTGATCGTTCGCGCGCTCGGCATGAAGGAGAGCGTGCAGGTCGACATCATCACCGAGAAGCCGCACATCGGTGACACGCTCGTCCTGTGCTCCGACGGCCTCACCGGCATGATCAAGGACGATCAGATGAACCACATCCTGATGTCCGAGCGCGATCTCGATCGCGCTGTCGAGCGGCTGATCCAGGCCGCGAACGAGGAGGGCGGCGTCGACAACATCTCCGTCGTCCTTGCCCGCGTCGAGGCCGGATAGCAATGACGGCCCGCGCCGCGGTCGTGCTCGCAGCCCTCGTGGCCGTGGCCGGCTGCAAGAAGAAGGCAGCCGAGGGTCCGCTGGCCGACCTCGGCGATCTCGACACTGCCCCGCCACTCCCGGCACCAGAGATCAAGCGCGGTCAGGATGCGTGCAAGGCGTACGTCGACGCCGTCTGTGCATGCACCGCGCCGCCCGCTAAAGATGCCTGTGGCCTCGCGAAGGCGCTCCCCGATGCTCTCGAGGTCGCGCGCGAGGTCTCGGTCAGCCCCGACTCCAAGCGCCGCGACGTGTTGCAGGCGAACGACAGCGCCCGCAAGACGATCAAGGAATGTATCGAGCTGACCGCGAAGCTACCGTCGCTCGGCTGCTAGTCTCGATCCCATGCGGATCGTGAAGACGTGTCTCGTGATGATGACGCTGACTGCGTGCCGCCCGTCGAAGGACCAGTTCATCGACAAGTTCGAGCCCGCGATGCTCCAGTTCTTCTGCGCCCCGAAGGGGTTCACGGTGAGCTGCTACGACGTCACCGAGGCGCAGTGCCAGGACGTCATGAAGCCGGCGCTGAAGACGTGCATCGAGAAGTTCAAGGCAGAGATGCCGGACAAGCTCGACGAGAAGTCGGGTGCGGCGGTCGGCGAGAAGATCGGTACCTGTGCCGGCGTCATCTACGGGAACGATCTCCTGGCCAAGCACACGCGCACGGATCCGGCACCGAAGTGCGACGATCCCAGCAACCAGACGCACTGGCCGATTCCTACGCCGTGATGATCGGATCCGCGTCGTCGGCGCTCGCGGTCGCGTTCGCCCACACGACGGTCCGCGTGATCGAGCGCTCGACCCGCGCCCCATCTCCGACGACGGCATAGGGACCGACGGTGACTCCCGGCGCGATCGTGGCCTGCGCTCCGATCCGGACCGGCGGGATGATCATCGCGGTCGGCGAGATCCTCGCCGTCGGATCGATCCCGGCGAGGCGGAGCGAGGGTGAGTTGCGCAGCGGTGCGCCGTCGAGCAGCGCCCAGTTCGAATCGAGGTAACGCTCGGGCGTCGAGTGCTCGGCGAAGTAGCCGTCGCCGTGTTCGTACGCGGCGACACGCTCGCCTGCGCGCAGCCATGGCAGGTAGCCCTGACGGATCGAGTCGCTCTCGCCAGCGGGCAACCGCGCCATCACCGACGGACGCGTGACGTGGACGCCGCAGAACATGTGCTCGCCATCGCCGAGGATGTTCGTGATGAACGGGCCGCGGGCGTCGCGCTCGACCTGCACCGCGCCCCACTCCTTCGCGTTCGGCACGTGCTTGACGACCATCATCCCGAGGATGTCGCCGGCGCGATGATAAGCGTCGGCGAGCGCGGTGATGTCGAGATCGAAGATCAGCTTGCCGTTGTGCGAGATGAACGGCTCGTCGGTACCGTCGGGATCGAGCAGCGAGAGTGCGTGCTTGAGCCCACCGCCCGTCCCGAGGATCACGTCCTCCTGGAGGTACTGGATCCGCGCGCCGAACCGGCGGCCATCGCCGAGCTCGCGCTGGATCACGTCACCGCGGTGGTGGGTGTTGATCACGATCTCGGTGATGCCGTGGGCGACGAGGTTCGTGATCCCGTAGACGAGGATCGGGATCCCGCACACGGGGAGCATCGGCTTGGGACGCTCGGCACCGAGCCGGCCGAGCCGGGTGGAAAGACCGGCGCACAGCAACATCGCACGCATGCGTGAACCGTATCACCCGTCTGCTACTGTGAGGCGTGCCCCTGGGGCGACTCGATCGATCGCAGATCGCCGCGGCGAAAGTGGTGCTCGCGGCCGGGTGCGCGTTCGATCGCGCGGCCGAGGTCGCCGACGAGAAGCTGTTCGGGCCAAGCCCACGCGGCGAGCCGCGAGCGTTCGGTGCGTGGGACGACACGGGCGCGCTGGTCGGGGTCGCCGCGGTTGGTGGCTCGCGGATCCGGGTGCTCGCGGTGACGCCGGCTGCGCGTGGGCGCGGAATCGGTAGCGCGCTGCTCGCCGCCTGCGAGGCGGATGCGAAGGCCATGGGCGAGGCGACGCTCCGCACGCTCGATCAGCCGGGCAACTACCTGGCGCCGGGGATCGACGAGCGCAACATCGAGACGATCGCGTGGCTCGAGCGCCGTGGCTGGGCGCGCGTCGAAGAGCGCCTCAACGTGTTGATCGATGTGCGCGGCAATCCGCGCGTCACGGCGGCGCGCGCGGCCGAGCTGGTGATCGCGGCCGCACAGCGCGGCTACGAGGTCCGACGCGCACGGGCCGACGAGACCGCGCTGCTCGCCACGGTCGCGACCGAGTTCGGTGGCGCGTGGCCATTCGAGCTCGAGCGCGCCCTCGGTTTCTCGCCGGTCGGCGTCCACGTCGCGATCAAGGACGGCGCGTACTGCGCGTTCGCCGCGCACGACGGCAACAACCGCGGCCTCGGCTGGTTCGGACCGACCGGAACGTTGCCGGCGCATCGCGGGCAGGGCCTCGGTGAGGCGCTACTGGTCGCGTGTCTCGTGGATGTCGCCGCGCACCACGCCCAGTGCGAGGTCGCGTGGATCGGACCGCGTCCGTTCTACGACAAGGTCGCCGGCGTCGCGGCGGATCGCCGGTTCGTCTTGCTCACCCGCTCGCTGTGATCAGCGGCAGGGCGGAATGACGTCGGCCTCGGGGTCGCCACCGTCGTCGGTGTTGGTCGACATGATGAGGACGGACGTGCTCCGCTTGTTCCAGCTGTCCCACGTCGACCCGAAGTTCATCTCGGCCTCGTCCTGGTCGTCGTAGATCCACTTCGTCGCCTTGTAGCGTCCACCCCACTGCGAATACATGTCGCCCATCAACGAGTCGCTCTGCGAGGCCGCGACGTCGGTGACCTCCGTCGGATCGCCGATGAAGCAGGGCTTGAGCGAGCCGACCGCGTACTCCGACACGGTGCTCGCGTAGCGCTTCATCTCGCCGATCTCGATGCCAGCGCGCGTCGCGAGCTCGGCGAGGCGCGTGTCGTACGCGCTCATCTTCGCGCTGTAGTCGGTGGTGCGATCGACGAACGTGTACTTCGCAAAGCCGGTCACGCCGAACTGGCGAGCCTTCGCGTTGTAGGTCGTGATCGAGACCTCGTCGTTGTTCTCGACGACGAGCGGGATCCGCAGCGCGGTCTTGAACAGGTGATTCTCCGCCGCGTGCTTCAGGAGGTGCTTGAACACGGTGACGCCGACGTACTTCGCGGCGTCGAGCTCGGCGAGGTCGTGATATTCGCCGCCGGTCAGCGTTGCGCGGTGAGCGACGATCGCCTTGGCGACCTTCTCCGACAGACCGACGTCATCCTCGAGCTTGGTTCGCGACGCGCTCGTCACGAGCCGCAGAACCGCCATGCCGTCGGGACTCCAGTCCTCGACGCCGAAGGCATCGGCCTTCGCGTCCTCGGTCAAGAACACGTCGTTCTCGCCGTCTTCGATCGGAGCGTCGCCGGCGCAGGCGCCGAACAACGAGGTCAGGGCAATCGCAGCTAGTGGAGTCTTCATTGGATGAGGGCGCGTCAAGCACGTGGGGTGCCAACTGCGCGCCGCGTCATCCTCACCACTTGAGGGGACTCGCGGGTGGCGCGGCGATCTGCCGTGGCAGGTGGACTGACCGTTGCCCACCACTGTCTGCATCGCAAATTGCGTCGTAGACTCGCGATTGTGACGGCTCTGGTGCAGCTCGAGAACGTGCGCAAGAAGTTCTATGCGCAGGTCGTGCTCGACAACCTCTCGCTCGACATTCGCGAGGGCGAGGTGTTCGGCTACATCGGCCCGAACGGCGCCGGCAAGACGACGACGCTCAAGATCCTCGCCGGCCTGATCACGAAGTTCGAGGGCACCGTGCGCGTCGCCGGCAACGACGTCGTCAAGGATCGGAGCAAGGCACACGCGCTGATCGGGTTCATGCCGCAGTCGTGCGGCTTTCAGAACTGGCGCACCGTGCAGAGCGCGCTCGACTCGCTCGCCGAGCTGAGTGGCGTGCCGGAAGATCTGCGCAAGAAGCGAATCCCTACCCTGCTCGAGCGCTTCAAGCTGCTCGATGCGCGGCACAAGAAGGTCAAGGAACTGTCGGGCGGCATGACCCAGAAGCTCGGCCTGATCCAGGCGCTGCTCCACGAGCCCAAGCTGCTCGTCCTCGACGAGCCCCTCGAGGGCCTCGATCCGCCGAGCCGCAATCTCCTCAAGGAGATCATCCGCGAGCGGCAGAACGCCGGCACGACCGTGCTGTTCTCGTCGCACATCCTGTCCGACGTCGACGCGGTCGCCGATCGGATCGGGATCCTCAACAAGGGCACCATCGCGACCTCGGGATCGATCCGCGAGCTGGTCACCAACATGGGCCTGCCGCTCGAGATCGAGCTCGACCTCGCGACGCCCCCCGCTCAGACCGGGTACCTCTCCGAGCACGGAACGGCGACGGAGCCGCGCCCCGGCGAGTGGCGGATCCGCCTCGCCGAAGGGACGGAGTCCGATCCCGTGATCCACGCCGTGATCGAGCAGACGCTGGCGCGGGGCGGCAAGATCCGCAGGATCGGCCTCGTCGAGCCGAACCTCGACGACCTGTTCGCCACCTATATCGAGCGGAGCCATGTCCGTTAGATCGCCCACGCGCATCTTGCTTCGCGACGAGCTGATCGGCTTCGCCAAGTCGAAGGTGATGATCGTGCTGTGGGTCGTGCTGCCGCTGCTCGCGATGGCGGGCTACCTGCTCCTGCCCGACGAGATCACGAACGCTCGCGGCATGGGCGGCTTGTCGGCGACGGCGTTCGTCGGGTTCCTGATGTCGAGCGTCGCCGGCACGGTCGCCGCGCTGATGGTCGCGGTCGACATCGTCAGCGAGCGCAACCGCAAGGTCTACGAGCTGTTCGCGATCCGCCCGATCCGCCGCGAGGTGATCATCTACGCAAAGTTCCTCGCCGTGTTCGCGTGTGTCACCGTCGCGTGCCTGGTCTCACTCGGACTCGGCATCATCGTCGACGCGGCCCGCGGAAACGCGCCGAGGTTCGACGACGACCTGCTGAAGTCCCTGCTCTCGCTCGTCGGCGTCATCGGCATGTCGTGCAGCGTCGGTGTCGTGTTCGGCGTGATGTCACGGACGATCCTCGTCGCGGTGATCCTGATCCTCTACGTCGGTCAGAACCTGACGATCGTGCCGATGCTGCCGGTCTACCTCGGTTGGCTGCCGAATCAGTTCTGGCTGATCATGTTGATCACCTGGGTGCTCACGGGTCTGCTCGTCCTTGGAGCGACCGTGATGTTCCGCCGCACCGAGCTCTGACCTCTACTTCAGCCCGAGCGATGCGCCGACATCGACGTCGCAGGCCCGCGACGACACCACTCGGCCACGCTCGCGGAGTTGACCGTTACTGCGCGAGCGTGGCGATCTCGGTGGACGACAGCACGCGATCGTAGAATCGAACGTCGTCGAGGTCGCCCTTGAAGAAGCTCGTGACCACGCCGACATCGCGGTCACAGCCGATCCGGATCACGTCGGTCGAGTAGCTCGTCGCGACGCTCGTACCCCCGGCCTGGAACGCACCATCGACGTAGATGGCCGTCTGGCCATTCTCGAACGTCGCGGCGACGTGGTGCCACACGCCGGTCGCGACATTGCCGCCCGAGAGGCTGACGCTCGGCGTGGTGTCGAACCGGAGCCCGTTCGACGAGTTCGACCACAGCTCCCACGAGTTGTCTCCCGTGGTGTCGCTCGTGTACGGCTTGGTGAACATCGACGCGTCGACGCCGAACGTGAGCCTGAGCCACACCGCGACCGTGAACACCTGGGTGTAGAGGTCCGGATCGTCGTCGACGAGCAGGCACTCGCCGCCGTTGAACTGCCCCGCGAGGCCACCACCTGTGCGACCCGCGGTGAAGGTCGGGCACGTCGCGTCGCAGTTGACCCGGCGAGCTTCGGCAACATCGGCGAACGAGCTCTCGAACGTCAGGTTGAGCCGCAGCCCATTGGCCGTGCCCGGCACGTCGATAGCCAGCGCGTCCCGTCCGTCGCCGTTCGTTCCGCCATCGACGACAGTCTCGAAGGCCAGGCGGCCGCAGCCTCCGACCGAGACTCCGGCACCGACGACAAGCAGCGCGTGAGCCGACCATCCCACGGCTCCACGGTAGCACGCAGTGCTCAGTTCACGGGCGGCGGTCCGTAGGACAGCGTGATCCAGCTCGACAGGTTCGGCGCGGTCCAGCCGACGCCGTATAGGCGTGGATAGATCACGCGCGGGTCGTCGCGCTCGAGCGCGGACAGGATCCGGCGCGCGAGCTCGGCGGGATCGCCGGTCGGCGCGAATCGTCCAAACAGGCCACCGCCGCCGTACGCGTCGCGCGCTCCCTGCTCGAGGGCCGAGCGCACCGGACCCGGGTACACGGTCACGACACGGATCCCGAGCGGCGCGAGATCCGCGCGCGCGATCTCCGACGCCATCGCGAGGCCGGCCTTCGAGGCTCCGTAGTACGCGCAGCCCTTGAGCGGAACCTTGCCCGCCATGCTCGCGACGTTGATCACCACGCCCCCGGTGAGGTCGGGGTTCTTGACGATGCCGCGGACGACGAGATCCTGCAGTCGCAGCGGCGCGAGCAGATCGACGGCCATCAGCGATGCGGCCGCGTCCCACTCCCACGACTGGACGTCGCGAACCTGCATGATGCCAGCGCAGTTGACGAGCCCGTCGAGCGGCGCGTGCTTCTCGATCGCGGCGACCACGCCGGGCAGCGCATCGATGTTCCGGAGATCGGCGCCGTGCGTGCTCGCGTTGCCGAGTGACGCGGCGAGCGACGCCATCGAGTCCGCCTCGCGGTCGAGCAATGCGAGCCGAACCGTCGGCCACGCACCACGCATCTCGCGCGCGATCGCCGCGCCGATCGCCCCGGCGGCACCGGTGATCAGCACGTGTGTCGGCTGGATCACGACAACCTCGAGTCGAGCGCGAACCACAGGACCAGCGCCTTCTTGTCGCCGTTGCCCTTCCACATCGCCGGACCGAGGAACAGGCCGGGCGAGACCTCGCGAATCTCGTCGTGGATCTTGCGGATGTAGCCGGGGTTCACGTCGAGGTCGTAGTCGAGGATCAGCGTCGGCTTGCCGTCGATCGCCGACGGACCGAACGACGTCTCGAACGGGAACAGGTTCTGCCGGCCGAGCGCCTTCGGGATCGAGACGCGGTTGTGACCGTCGCCGCGCGTCTCACTCGACGCCTGAAACGTCTTCCCCTCCCACACGAACGCGCGCGAGCCCGCGAACCGCCGCAGCGGAGCACCGAGGGCCTTCGGCAGGCCGCGCACTGCGAGCATGCGACCGATCAACGCGCCGTCGGCCGCGTGCATCGTCGAGGACACGCTCGCTGCGCGATACAGGGCTTCGAGCTCGTGGAGCGACCGCGCGGCGAGCGCGCCGAGGCTGAGCTGCGACCGAGTGGTGGCCGAGGAGGTCGACGTCGAGACAGTGGTCTGGGTCTGCATGGGTCATCCTTTGTTCGAACGCGGTGCGATCATTCGCCAGCAGGCCGCACCGGCCTGCTCGAGCTGGTGGTCATCGAGCTTCAAGTAGCCGAGGCGCGAGGCCTTGATCAGGCCGACGAACGCGCCCCACAACAGAGCGATCAGGACGTCGACCGACGGGCCGCCACTCGAGCGATCGCGCAGACGCTTGCCTGCCAGGTACAGCGGCGTGAGCACCGCCAGCTCGACCTGGCGACTCTGTGCATCGAGGTATGCGACGTGATCCTGCATCTCGAGGAACCGGAATGCGTCGGGCTCCGCGCGCGCGAACGCACCGAGGCGCTTCCACAGCTCGGTGAACCACTTCTCCGCGATGTCGCCCTGCTCGAGATCTTCCCCGGGGCCGAGAGTGCGGCCCGGCCCCTTCATCTTGGGTGCTGGCGCGTTGTCGAGCAGCGCCGCACGGAGCCGCGCCTTTGCGTCGCGATAGAGCTCGTTGACCAGCGCTTCCTTGTTCGCGAAGTAGCGATACAGCGTCCCGGTCCCGACCCCGGCCGCCGCGGCGACCTCGGGGACGGCGGTGCCGTGGTAGCCCCGCTCGGCGAACGCCACGAGGGCCGCGTCGAGGATGAGCCGCCGCTTGTCATCCACGAGCGGACGTCCGCGACCCCGTCTGGGGACCTTCCGTTTATTTACGGAACGAACGTTCATTCCGATATTCAATACGCCCGGCCAGACTCGCTGTCAACGACGATCGTTGCTACAACCCGCGCATGAAGCTCGGTTGGCTTGTTGTTGTCGCCACGCTCGCGCTGGCCCCCTCGTGCGTGAAGAGCAGCACGCACAAGAAGACGCAGGCGCAGCTCAAGGCCTCCAAGGAGAGCGAGGCCCAGCTGACCGCCAAGGTCGCCGACATCACCAAGCGGCTCGAGACGGCCAACGCCGAGAAGGCCAAGCTCGAGAAGGACGTCGACGAGGGCAAGGCGCTCACCGACGCGATGCAGGCGCGCCTCGTCAAGCTCGGTCAGAACGTCGAGGGCCTCGAGAAGGACAAGGTCGAGGCGGCCGCGCGTCTCGAGGAGCTCCGCAAGCAGAAGGCTGCTGCCGACGCGCGCCTCTCCACGTTCAAGAACCTCCTCGCGAAGCTGCGCTCGATGATCGACTCGGGTCAGCTCAAGGTCATCATCCGTGACGGCCGCATGATCATCGCCCTGCCGAACGACATCCTGTTCGACTCCGGCAAGACGTCGGTCAAGGCCGAGGGCAAGGCCGCGCTCGAGAAGGTCGCGCAGGTTCTCGCCACCGTCCCCGACCGCGACTTCCTCGTCGCTGGCCACACCGACGACCTACCGATCAAGACCGCGCAGTTCCCGTCGAACTGGGAGCTCTCGACCGCGCGCGCCGTCGAGGTCGTGCGGTTCCTGATCACCAAAGGAATGAACGGCAAGGTCCTCGCGGCCGCCGGCTTCGCGGAGTTCGATCCCGTCATCGCGAACGACTCGACCGAGCACCGCGCGCAAAACCGTCGCATCGAGATCGTACTGCAGCCGAACATCGGCGACCTGCCGCCGCTCGACGACATCACGAAGTAGGCGGCGCGGAGGGCTGCGTTCGCTCGGCCGTCCGCAGCAGCAGCAAGTATTCGACGTTGCCCGCGGGTCCCGTGATCGGCGACTCGACGTCTTCGTGCGCGGTGAACCCATTCTCCGTGGCCCAGGTGCGGACCTTGTCCACGGCACCGCGCCGCGCGGACTCCTCGCGCACCACGCCGCCCTTGCCGACGAGCTCGCGCCCGACCTCGAACTGCGGCTTGACGAGTGCGACCAGCGGCTTGCCGACGGGCTCGCGCAAGAGGTCCCAGATCCGCGGCAGCACCAGCGTCAGGGAGATGAACGACACGTCGATCACCGCGAGGTCGCACGCGTCCGGCACGAGTGCGAGATCCATGTTGCGGACGTTCACGCGCTCGAGCACGACGACGCGCGGGTCCTGACGGATCGGCCACGCGAGCTGGCCGTACCCAACGTCGATCGCGAACACCTTTGCCGCGCCGCGCTTGAGCAGCACATCCGTGAACCCGCCGGTCGAGGCGCCGATGTCGAGCGCGGTCATCCCCGTCGGATCGATGCCGAACGTGTCGAGCCCCTTCACGAGCTTGAGCGCGCCGCGCGACACGTACGGGTGATCCTCCTCGCGCAACGTGATCTCGACCTCGGGATCGACCATCGTTCCCGGCTTGGTCTCGGGCTGACCTTTCACCAGCACGTTGCCGGTCATCACCAGCGCCCGCGCGCGCTCGCGACTCGCGACGAGGCCGCGATCGAGGAGCACCTTGTCGAGTCGTTCGCGCGCCATGCGGTCCGCCGAGATGTACCGCGCCCCCTGCCAGCAGGGAACGATCCCAGCGAGATCAGGGGGTTCGCAGAAACCCTCGCCTCGATCCTTGACGAATAGTACGGCCGTTCTATTCTGAGATCATGGCGAAGGGAGAGGAGACCCGGCACGCGATCCTCGCGAAGGCGTTCGAGCTCTCGAACGTCATCGGGGTCGCGGGTCTCTCGATCGGCCGGCTCGCCGAGTCGACCGGGCTCTCCAAGAGCGGCCTGTTCGCGCACTTTGGCTCCAAGGAAGCGCTCGAGGTCGCGGTGGTCGAGGAGGCCTCGCGCCAGTTCGTCCAGGAGGTCATGGTTCCCGCCCTCCGCCAGCCGCGTGGCGAGCCGCGCGTGCGTGCCCTGTTCGAGCGCTGGCTCTTGTGGGGCCAGCGCCCAGGTGGCTGTTTCTTCGTCGGTGCGACCGCCGAGCTCGACGATCGCCCGGGCCTCCCACGCGATGCTCTCGTCCAGGCGTCCAAGGACTGGATCGACGAGCTCACCAAGGCCGCGCGGATCGCGATCACCGAAGGTCACTTCCGCAAGGACCTCGACCCCGAGCAGTTCGCCTTCGAGGAGTACGGCGTCATGCTCGGATGCCACACATTTCTCAAGTTCCTCCGCGAGCCCGCGTCGCTCGACCGTGCACGCGAGGCGTTCGAGCGCCTCGTCACCACAGCGCGCGTCGCAAGCCCGCGAGCTCGCTAGCCCCCCGTCCACCCAGGAGGATCGATGTTGAACTCGTCCACGACGCCCAAAAATAGCACGACCGTTCGTTCTTCTACGGCGGTCCGGCTGACGCGCGCTGCGCTCCAGGCAGCCTTCGTCGTCTCCGACGACCTCGGTACCTCGATCGCCGAACGACTGTTCACTTCGCCGCGTCGCCACTCCCGCCCGCAGCGCGAGCGCGTCGTTCTCGCGACCGGTCGCCGCTTCGCGATCCCCGTCGCACTGCGCTCCCCGCACTGGGCTGGCGCGATCACCGAGGTCGCCGCCTGGCGCTGGGGCGTCGGCCCGACCGTCCTCCTCGTCCACGGCTGGGAGGGCCGCGGCTCCCAGCTCGGCGCGCTCGTCGAGCCACTCGTCGCGGCAGGCCTCTCCGTCGTCACCTTCGACGCGCCCGCGCACGGCGACTCGGCCGGCAGCCGCCTCTACCTCACCGATCACGCCGACGCGATCGTCGCCGTCTCCGACGCGATCGGCCCGCTCCACGCGATCGTGGCGCACTCATTTGGCTGTGCCGCCACCCTCCTCGCTCACGCCCGCGGCGGGGTCGACGCGGCCCGCAATGTGATGATCTCGCCGAACGTCCTCATCCGCGACTCGATGGCCAGCTTCGCAAAGTTCGTTGGTCTCGACGACGCGGAGCGCACTCTCCTCGAGCACCAGATCGTCACCGCGAGCGGCGTCTCCGTCGAGTCCCTCGCCGTCGAGCGCCTCGCCGCGAACCGCGAGGCCTCGCTCCTAACCATCCACGACCGCGACGACAAGGAGGTCCCGTACCACCACGCCGAGCGCCTGACCGAGGCCTGGCCGAACGCGCGCCTGCTCCCCACGGAGGGCCTCGGCCACCGCCGCATCCTTCGAGACCGCACCGTCATCCGCGACGCCGTCGAGGCCGTTCGCGCCGGAGTTCCGCTCCCGGCATCGGATCTCGTTCGGGAGGTCGACCGGCTGGTCGATGCGCTCGACGGGGAGCCTTGACACCCGACGGTCAGATTGATACCCATACCGCCGTCAGTCCTGGGGTCTTAGCTCAGCTGGGAGAGCGCTAGAATCGCACTCTAGAGGTCAGGGGTTCGATCCCCCTAGGCTCCACCAGGAAACGGAAAGGTCTCGCAGCGATGCGAGGCCTTTTTGTTTTTCGGTTCGGTCGGTCGGAGCGTTGCGGAACGGTTGCGGAACGGTTGGTCCATGGAAGTTAGGCCACTTGCAGATGTTCAGTAGTTCGCTGTTCAGTGGCTATCGTTCGCCGCTCTCAGCCTTCTTGCCGCCCTTGAGAAGGACGAGACCACGGCGACCCGCACCTGCAGCCGCAGCACCTGGCGCAGCGTATGCCGTCATCGTCGTCCGCTCGTCATCGTGTCCGAGTGTCGCGGCGATCAGATGCCCGGCGAGACCACGTT
Source organism: Myxococcales bacterium (assembly GCA_031421915.1). GTDB lineage: Bacteria > Myxococcota_A > Polyangia > Haliangiales > Haliangiaceae > JABFXX01. The sequence continues at coordinate 28,363 of JANOPP010000067.1, forward strand.
CCGCTGTGAGCGTCGCGAGAAGACCGCGCAACGCATGCGCGGTGACGCGCGGTACTTCGGCTGCGTCGCACACGCGATGCACATTGTGGAGGATCCAGTCGCGCCAGTGCGGCTTCCCGTCCTCTGCCTCGAACAGGTATGCGTTGGGTTTCTTGTCCGCGGTGCTGCGAACCAGAAGCGGACGGAGAACCTCCGGAACCTCGAGCGTTCGGCGCCCCGCGGGCGTCTTGCTGCACGGGATCCAGAGTAGGTCACCTGGCGCCGAGTCTTCGTCGAGATCGGCAACCCGCCGGGTCGTGATCTCACTCGCGCGCATCCCGAGAAGAAGTGCCACCAGTGCAGCCGTGGCGCCATCGTCTCCGCGCTCGGCCAACTCGACCGCTTTCACGTACCAGGCGCGGGCTTCCTTCACGCGGAGTGTGTTGCCGTTCTTTCCGAGCGACTTGCCTCGCGGCCGTCGCTTACCGATGCCCTTGACCCCCGCGCATGGATTCTCGCGGAGCCAGCCGCGCGCGACACACCATCCGAGGAAGC
>JANOPP010000068.1:0-1829 GCA_031421915.1 Myxococcales bacterium
GTGTCATTGCCTGCCGTTGCGCCAGTACCAGGTGACCACACGCCCATGTTTCATTCTCCGCCAATCTTAGATGGCAGGCAGTGAGCACGGATGGTCGAAGCGCCGCAAGCGAAACTGAAGCGGTCCCTACGCTTTTCTGGCGTACGAATTTTTTAGTGTGGACGACGGGAACTTGAGACGCTGACTACTCCGCCGCTTGCTTGGCGCTCGCGTCGTTTGTTCCGCGTCGCCAACGGAGGCGTGGCTGGCGTGCCGCACGTGTGTCATCCAAGCGACGCATCGGCGTGAGCTTCGGCGCTTGCTTGAAGAACTCCACATCGCCAGCGTTCACGCGTTCGGCGAGCGCGATCATCACATCGGCAAAGCGGTCGAGTTCGCGCTTGGGCTCGGTTTCCGTCGGCTCGATCAGCATTGCGCCGTGGACAACCAGCGGGAAATAAGTCGTGAACGGGTGATAGCCTTCATCGAGCAAAGCTTTTGCGACATCGATGGTCTCGACGCCTTTCGGCTTGATGCTTGAATCATCAAGCAACACTTCGTGCATGCACGGGCGATCGCCGAACGGCGCAGAGAAATGCGGCTTCAAGCGCGCGAGCAAATAATTGGCATTGAGCACGGCATCTTCGGCGACTTGGCGCAGGCCATCGCTGCCGTGGCTCAGCATGTAGGTGAGCGCGCGTGTGAACATGCCCATCTGGCCGTGGAAGGCGCACATGCGGCCGAAGGCTTGCGTGCCTTCAATGTGTTCGCGGAGTTCGCGCTTGTCGCCGCGCAACACAATGTGCGGCACCGGCGCGAACGGCGCGAGCGCTGCGGAGAGCACGGTCGGCCCTGCACCTGGACCACCGCGCTGTATTTGAGCCGTCGAACCACCGCGGCTTTGATGTAGCTCTCGACCTGCGCGAATGTCTCCTGATTCAGCTGGCGGCCCGCAAGGACACGGAATCGCTCACCTGCCGGCTGGTCCGGGATGCCTTCCCCGATCTCATCGCCCACCGCTGGAGTGACCTCGGCCGTCGCTTCGGTGTCGAACCAGCGGCGGTGCAGGCGGCCGCGGACCTGCTGTCCCGTCTCGACCCCAAGCCGGGGCTCAAGCATTCGGCCGGCGGCGAGGGGTACGTGATCCCGGACCTCATCGTCGACAAGATCGACGGCGCCTACCGCGTCTTCCTCAACGATACCGGGGTGCCCCGGCTGCGGCTGAGTCGCACCTACCAGGCGATCGCACGCGACAAGAAGAAGTTCACCACCGAGCATCGCGAGTTCATCGCCTCGCGGATGAACAGCGCCAACTGGCTCATCCAGGCAATCGAACAGCGCCGCCAGACGATGCTCAAGGTCATGAACTTCATCGTGGACCGGCAGCGCGAGTACTTCGAGAAGGGCATCGAGTACCTCAAGCCGCTGACGCTGCGGGAGGTCGCCGAGGTGATCAGCATGCATGAATCGACCGTCAGCCGGGTGACGAACGAGAAGTTCGTCCAGACCCCGCGCGGTGTGCTCCCGCTCAAGTTCTTCTTCTCGTCCGGCCTGTCCACCACAGCGGGGGAGGACGTCTCGGCGCGCGGCATCAAGGCGCAGATCCAGAAGCTGGTGTCGGAGGAGAATCCGAAGCACCCGCTCACCGACCAGGCGATCGTGAACATCCTGAAGGAGACAGGGGTGCAGATCGCGCGGCGCACCGTCGCGAAGTACCGCGACCAGCTCGGTGTCCTCTCGGCACGGATGCGCAAGCGGGTATGATGACCGACGAACGCGTGCACAGTGCCACGCCGTTCGTCGTACGCCGCGAGTCGAAGGCGGATGTCTCCGTCCTCGTCCCAGCGAAG
>JANOPP010000069.1:0-15054 GCA_031421915.1 Myxococcales bacterium
CGCTCGCCGACGTGCTAGCGATCGCGAACCCCGGCACGGTCGTCGCGCCCGTGCGGCCGTCGCCGGCGTACCTCGTCTATCGCAACAAGGCCAAGTACGTCGCCGGGCGCTCGGGCGATCATCTCGTGCTCGGTGCGTACGCGCCGCGCAGCCACCACGTGATCGACACGCTGGGCTGCCGCGTCGTCGCGCCCGTGATCGACGAGGTCGCGACCTGGATCCGGGGCGCGGCCGAGGAGGCGCAGCTCCACGCGTACGACGAGAAGACTCGCACCGGCGATCTGCGCTACGCGATCGTACGCGAGGTAGCAGGCGATGTCCTGGTCGCGCTGATCGTCACGCACACGGCACCACGCGCGAAGCTCGAGCGCGTGGCGAACGCACTGTCACGTCATCCGGCCGTGCGCGGCCTGGTCTCGATCGTCAACGATCGCCGCGACGGTGCGATCGTGCCGTCGGGCTCCGGTGCGCAGGTCCTGATCGGCCACGGCCACCTGACGGAGCACCTCGCGGGCGTGCCCGTCGAGGTCGGCGCCGGCGAGTTCCTCCAGGTCAACCGCGCGCAGGCGGCAGCGATGTACGCGCGCGTCGCGGAGCTGGCCGAGGTGAAGCCGGGCACGCGTGCGATCGACCTGTTCGCGGGACTCGGCGGCATCGGGCTGCACCTCGCCCGCGCGGGGGCGAGCGTCGTTGCGGTCGAGATCGATCGCGATGCGATCGCGGCGCTGCGGCGGGCCGCCGAGCGGGCGCAGCTCGCGTTGACCGCGGTCGCGGCGGACGCGGGCGATCTGCCGGCTGCACTGCGCGAGGAGCTCGGCGCGAAGCCCGCGGTCGTCGTCGTCAATCCGCCACGCAAGGGTCTGTCGGCCGGCGCGCTCGATCTGCTCGTCGATCTCGGGGCGCCGATGGTGCTCTACGTCAGCTGTGGTCCCGAGGCGCTCGGGCGCGATCTGGTCGCGCTCGCCGCGCATGGCTGGCTCCCCGATGCGATCGAGCCGTTCGATCTGATGCCGGGGACGGCGCAGATCGAGACCGTCGTGCGCCTCCGGCGGTAGCAGCGGTCGCTAGAGGAGGTCGTCGCCGATCTTCACGGTCACGGTCGCCCCATCCTCGGCGTGGATCTTTCGCACGACGTGCTTGGTCGTCGTGTCGAGCCGCACTTCGACCCGCAGCTCGCCGTCGCGCGACGGCATCTGCACCGGAAACGAGATCGGACCGATCGTGAGGCCGTCGGGCGCCACGCGATGAAACACGCTGAGCTCCTCGTCGTCGACATGGAGCGTGACGTCGACCTGGCGGACCTTGGCCGCGGCGCCGCCGAGCTCGATCACCACGGTCGCGTTCGCGCGGTCGGCCTTCTGGCAGGTCTCGCGGATCAGCAGCCCCATCGCGAGGAAGAAGATCAACGGGGCGATCCGCTTCCGGATCATGTCGTAGCGCGTCACCGGGGCGTTCTAGCACGCATCCTCGACGGCACCCGACCGAAAACTGGCTCCGGGTCGCCCACCCCGCCTAGCCTTGAACGGTGCGGTTCCTCGCGCTCGCCACCGCCCTGTCCGCCCTCGCGGCGACGGGCGCCTGCGCCGCGCGCGACCAGCCGCACCGGTTCTCCTCTCCCATGATCGCCTCGGCCGATCTTCCGCCGCCGCCCCTGCCCGGCGCCCCACCCCGCGTGCGCCTCGAGGTTGCCAACCGCGCCACCCGCGACGGTCACCGCGCCGCTCCGATCCGCGTGGTCTCCGCTCCGCAGATCCGCGAGGCCTCCGCTGCGGCGGCCGCCCAGATCGCAGAAGCGCCCGCCGCGCAGGAGACCGCGCGCGCGGCACTGCCCACGCCGCATCGCCTGCCGCCAACGGCTCCGGTCCCTGCGCTCCGCGCGCCCGAGGACCTGCGCCTCCTCGTCGGTCGCCGCGACACGAGCGATCCGATCACGGCGGCCCTCGCGTGGGCACGCGAGCTCGGCACACCGCTCGAGGCGCGCACCGGCGACGACGTCGTCGCGTGGGCCACGCAGCGCAACCAGCTCGGCGCCCCCACCGATGCCGCCGCGCCCGGTGACCTGCTCGTGTTCGATCACGCGTCGAGCGACGCGGAGCTCGACCTCGTCGCCGTCGTGATCGCGCGCGACGATCGCGGCGTCACCGAGTACGTCTACCTCGGCAACGGCATCATCCGCCGCGGCTTCGTCGATGCCTCGCGCCCGCGCACGCGCCGCGACGCCGACGATCGCATCGTCAACACGTTCATGCGCCACGGCAAGCGCTGGCCCGCGAAGGGCTCGCACTATCTTTCGGGCGAGCTCCTCGCGCACGTCGTTCGCACGCGCTGACGCTCTGTCCGGTTCCCGGACATCATGCGATCGTCCGGTGTCAGAGCCGTCGAGTAGGGTTCTCCGATCACATCGGAGGTGTGCGTGGCGAAGCAACGATGGACGGACGAGCAGCTGCGTGAGCTGGTCGCCTCGTCGAGAACATGGAACGCAGTATTGCGCGGCCTGGGACTTAGCGTGCGTGGACGGAATCACCTCCGCATCAAGGCGCGTGCGGCGGATCTGGCGCTCGCCACGGAACACTTCTCGACCCGGCGGCTACTGGTCAGCGACCAGCTGCTTCGCGCGGCCGTGGAGAGTTCGACGCATCTTGACGCTGTGTTCTTGACGCTCGGAATCCCGGCACTACCTCTACAGCGGCACAAGATACTCGCGCGTGCCCGCGCAATCGGATTGGACATGAGTCACCTCAAGCGGCAGAAGGTTGTTCGCGTACGTCGGAACCGACGACGTTGGACTGACGAACAGCTAATAGCGGCGGTGAAGAGCTCTTGCAGCTACGCCGGTGTACTGCGTGCACTTGGCCTCATTGCCGCCGGCGGCAACTACGACCATGTGCAGCGTCGAATGCGCGAGCTCGCGAGCGACACGAGCCACTTTACTGGGCAGGCGTGGAACGCTGGCCTGAAGTTCGACTTCCGCGCCCACGTCCCACTCGACGAAGTACTCGTCGCAGGTCGATGGACCGGAAGTCATGGGCTCAAGAAGCGATTGATCGCAGCGGGCCTCAAGGAGGCAAGATGCGAGATATGTGGCTGGGCTGAACAAGCACCCGGTGGACGCGTTCCCGTCGAACTCGATCACATCAACGGCGACAAGAACGACAATCGCCTCGAGAATCTCCGCATCGTGTGCCCGAACTGTCATGCGTTGCAGCCAACTCATCGCGGGCTGAACAAGAAACGAAAGCAGCAGACGTGAACTTGTGCCGGAGGCGGGACTCGAACCCGCACGCCTTTCGGCAGGAATTTTTAAGACTCCCGCGTGCTTACCAATTTCGCCACTCCGGCAGAGGGCTCAGACCGTAGCACGCGCATCGGCGCGCTCGGCGTGGCGCGTGATCGCCGCGACGATCGTCGGCCACAGCGCCGGCGGTAAGTCATGGCCCATGCCCGCGATCGGTAGCAGCGTCGCGTCGGGCATCATCCGCACCATGTCGCGCGCCGCGCGCAGCGGGAACAGCGGATCGCGGCTGCCGTGGATGACGAGCGTCGGCACGCGCGTCTCGCGCAGCCCGGGACGGCGATCCGGCGTCGCGAGGACGGCAGCGAACTGGCGGAGGTAGCCGCGCGGCGATGGGCCGCGAGCATGGGCGAGCTCGCCGATCGCGCGGAGGCGCGTGCCCTCGACCGGCCACGCCGGGCTGCCGATCGCGGTGAACAGCTTCTCGACGGAGAGGCCCGCTTCCTCGGCGGTGCGCGGCGCGGGCATGAACAGGGCACGGAGCGCGGAGGGATCGGGGAAGTAGCGACGGCCTCCGGGCGTGGACATGATCGACGTCAGCGATCGTACGCGCTCGGGGTGCTCGATCGCGAGGTGCTGGCCGACCATGCCGCCGAGCGAGGCACCGACGATGTGTGCCCGCTCGAAGCCGAGCTCGGCGATCAGACCCGCGACGTCGGTCGCCATATCGGAGAGCGTGTACGGAGCATCGACCCGCGCGCCAAGGTAGCGGCGCAGCATCGCGGGCACCGGCTTGGGCACGGGCGCATCGAGGCGCGTGGACTCGCCGATGTCGCGGTGATCGAAGCGCGCGACGTGGAAGCCGGCGTCGACGAACAGGTCGCACATCGCGTCGTCCCAGAAGATGCGCTGGGCACCGATGCCCATGATCAGGACGAGCGGCAGGCCGCTGTCGCCAAACACGTCGTATGCGAGCTCGATCGGTTGATCGCCGCGCCCGACGCTGGCGCGACCACTCCGTGGCGGGATGGTCATTTGCCCGCGTTCGGGTCGAACGGCATCTGCTTGAGTACCTCGCACGGCGGATCCGGGCAGTCCTCGGGAGGCTTTGTCGTATCCGGCTTGGTCGTATCCGGCTTGGTCGTATCCGGCTTGGTCGTATCCGGCTTGGTCGTGTCCGGCTTGGTCGTGTCCGGCTTGGTCGTGTCCGGCTTGGTCGTGTCGGGCTTCGTGACCGGATCGGCCGCGCTGCCGGAGCCGACGCTCGGCTTGTCGCGCGGGACGATCTTGCGGACCGCAGGCGCGGCACTGTCGCCCTTCTCGAGATCGACGATGTACTCGAGGTTCTTGTCGGGCACGAGCTCGACGATGGTGTCGATATAGCCGTCCTTGTGCACGAGGAACGACCTCACGCTGCGCACTCCGTTCATCGAGAAGCTGACCGGCGTCTTCTGGCCAAGCTTGAAGTTGAGCGCCATGTCGGTGACGTCGGCGCCCTTGGGCTTCGAGATCAGCCGGATCGTTACCTTCGCGGGGACCGGCGTCAGATCTTCTGGAGGCGGCGCGTCCGGCGGGACGTTGACCGTCAACTGGGAGCCCGCGCCCGTACCCGCGGCGCTGCCGCTCCCCGCAGATCCGGTTGCAACGATCGCCGAGCCGCTACCCGCAGAGCCACTGCCGTCGGCGGAACCTGTGGTCGTGCCGCCCTCGTCCTTGCCCTTGAGTGCGAACACGGCGGCAGCCGCGGCGGCGCCGGCGAGCAGGACGCCGCCGAGGATCAGCGGCAACCGAGACCTGCCCTTGCCCGGGCCATCCTCGTCGGTCGGGACCTGGACGTTGCCGGTCCACTGCGTGCGCTGGCGCGACGACGTCGTCGTGGCAGGCGCGGCGACGCGCGGAGCCTGAATGGGGATGGCGAGGCCTGTCATGCCCGACGAGATCGGATCCCCCGAGACCTGGCGCACCGCGTTCGCGAGCTCGAGGATCGTGTTCCAGCGCTGGTTGCGGTCCTTGAGCAGCGCCTTGTCGATCACGCCGGCGAGCGCGCGCGGTGCGCCGATGCGATCGAAGACCTCGACGGGGATCGACGGTGGCGGCTCGGTCAGATGCAGGCTGAGCACGCCCATGAAGTTGTCGGCCTCGAACGGGACGCGACCGGTGACGAGCTGGAACAGGATGCAGCCCATCGCGTAGACATCGACGCGGTGATCGACGTTCTCGCCACGCGCTTGCTCGGGCGACATGTACTCGGGCGTGCCGAACAGCATGCCGGTCTTGGTCAGCTTGCGACCGCCCTCGTCGACCTCGGTGAGCTTCGCGATGCCGAAGTCGAGGAGCTTCACGAAGTCAGGCTCACCGAGGAACTCGATCAGGTAGACGTTCTCGGGCTTGAGGTCGCGGTGAACGATGCCCTGCGCGTGAGCGGCAATGAGGGCGCTGCAGATCTGGAGAAAGATCTTCTTGCTGCGCGACCACGGCAGGAGCTCACCCGCGAGACGAGCGCGCGCGACCTCCTCGTGGAGGTCGTGGCCCTTGAGCAGCTCCATCGCGAAGAACACGAGGCCCTCGGGTGTGGATCCGAAGTCACTGATGTCGATCACGTTCTCGTGGCGGATGCGCGAGGCCGACTTCGCCTCCTGCATGAACCGCTCGACGAGGTCCTGCTTGCGAGAGAACTCGTTGTGCAGGATCTTGAGGGCGACCTGCTTGTCGAGCAGGTTGTGTGTCGCGAGGTAGACGGCACCCATGCCGCCCTCGCCAAGCTTCTTCTGGATCGAGTAGCGACCGGCGAGCGTCTGGCCGATCAGCGGATCGACAGCCGGCGGCAGGTACGACGTGGGATGACTGCTCGAAGGGCTGGCGCTCGGCGTCGGCGTGCTGGTCGGCGCGACCGGTGCGGGGGTGCCGGCGGGCGCGCCCGTCCCACGTTGTGCGAGTACGGGTCCCGTCGCCCCGATCTTTGTCCGATTGTCCTCAGCCACCGAGCCGACATCATAGCAGGCCCGCTAGGGCCCATCGATCCATTCCGAAGCACGGATCATCGCGGAGCAGACGTGCTGGACGAAGTCGATTCGGACGTTGCGGTCGATCGGGCTGCCGGGCATCCCGCCAAGGCCCTCGCCGACGACGTTGAACTCCATCTCGGGGCGGATCTGCTGGCCGAGGGTGTACTGGAGGGCGGCGCGGATCTGCTCACGGACGTCGGGATCGGGGGTCCCGTGGTGCCGGCCCAGGAGGTACGACGAGATCATCGCCTCGGTCCGCGAGCCAGCGGGCGTGTTGTACGGGGGGACGAACGAGGTGAAGTTGTAGGCGCCCGCGAAATCGTCCTGATCGGGATGTTCGCCGACCGCCGGCTGCTGGTCGCGGAGGAACTTGCCGTAGCCGTGGCAGAACTCCTTGTAGTCGGGGTCCTTGCTCGAAGGCCATGCGGCCTCGGCGGCGATGCAGGTCCAGTGCTCCTCTCCGTAGAAGAAGCCCCCCATGAAGAAGTCGTACCAGTGGACCAGCCAGTACAGCGCCTTCTCCGCCGCCGTGGCGTAGATCGGATCGCCGGTGACCACGTGCATCCGGGCGAGCGCGAGTGCCGCCTCCCCGGAGTAGTAGAGCAGCTCGTCCTCGGTCGCCTGCTTCTTGGCGGGATCGTAGAGGTGGCGAAACGAGCCGTCGGAGCGCTGCATCCACAGGATGAAGGCGCTGAACTTCTTCGCCATCGGCAGGTACCGGGTGTCGCCAGTCGCCCGCTGGTACTCGGCGAGCGCGACGACCGTGAGTGCCGTGGAGCCGAGGTGAGCGATCTTCTCCGTTCGATCCAGGACGCAGTCGATCTCGGTACCGTCGGCGAGCTTGCTGCCGCACTTGCCGGTCGCGAGCAGGTCGGCGAGGTGCTTGAACGCACGCTCGATCGGCTCGCGCAGCCACTCTTCCTTCGTGATCCGGTAGAGCTCGGCGAGGAAGTAGGTCGTGCCGGCGTGGCGCGGCATGCTGTACGCGCCCGAACGCATCGGATCGGTCTGCTGCCCCGTCGAGAGCTCGTGTTCGTAGATATAGCGGCCGTTCGGTGCGAGGTGTCCGACGAGGAAGCGCCCGCCCTGGAGCGCCGCGGTGCGGAGCGTTGCCGCCGTGAGCGGTGGCGGCGCGGGGACGCCGCGGTAGAGCTGCACGGGTGCAGAGCTGCGAGCGTCGACGGGCTGCTCGACGAACGTGTCGGTGCGAAACCGGAACAGATCACCGCGGGCGACCTCGCCGATCTTGGCGCGGGACGTCAGCATCGTCGTGATCCGCTTCATGTCGATGCCCATCGCGAAGTCGGGCATCGCACTGCTCGGTCGCTTGGCCGCGAGCACGCGTGCGGCGACCAGCTCGTTCGGTAGGAGGATCACGCGGGTCCCGGTGACGTCGGTACCGATGCCCTCGATCCCGGGGTTGATCGCGAGCATCTCGGCGATCCCGGGAACGCCGTACCGCTCGACGCCGCCGAGGGGCGCGGTGCCGGTGATCACGTCGACCTGGATCCGGGTGAGGTTGCGATCGATGACCGATAGCGCGCGCACGGTGGCGGACGTCCGCAGCTTGACGCTCGCGTCCTCGCACGCCGTCGCGACGTTGGGGCCGTGGCCCTCGATGCGGGCGATCGCGCGCCCCTTTGACCAGATGGTCACGGCGAGTGTGTCGTCGACCGGCGCACGAACGGTGCACGGGACAGCAGTCTTGTCGTCGAGCGCTGCGCGGAGGGAGGCGATCACCGCGGTGCGCTCACCGTCATCGAGGCGGCGCGGCGGCTCGATCCGGTAGACCGAGTAGACGAACGCGGTGGTCGTGAGGAACAGGATGCTCGGCAGCGTCCAGATCAGCACGAGCGCGAGCAGGCGACGGCGCTGCGGCGTCATCGGGACGGCACGCCGTAGTTGCGTCGCCCTGCCCTCGTCATCAGGTACTTGACCTGGACGATCGGCAACAGCGCGACCATCTCGACGAGCAGCGCGACCGACATCAGCGCGGTCATCGCGGCCGCCTTGCCGAACGCGCCGTAGACACCGGACAGGAACGCAGCGGAGACCACGATGCGAACGATCAGGAGGATCGTCGAGAACAACGCCGCGGAACCGGAGACCACCGCGATCCACCAGCCGCGGCGTCCTCCCATCAGGGTGCCGATGCCCATCGCGAACGTGAGCACGGGCAAGGTCCACAGATGGAACGATGCCGAGGGCAGCCGGTTGGGAACGACCTTCCAGATCAGGATCGCCTGCAGGATCGCGAACGCGAGATCGAGCCCACCGTAGATCCAGCGCCGCACATCCGTGCCGGGCGCGGCCCCGCGAGCAGTCGCCGTCGGGACGGGCGACGACACGGGTTTCAGCGCGGCCGGGGTCCGCGACCGTTGCTTGGACTTGGATTTGGTACCGCGGGCCATTCGGGCGGCAGCGTACCCCTAGAAGCAGCCCGGGCGCTCGATACCGGGATCGGGATCCATCGACGGCAGGATCATCCGCAGGTACGCGAACTCGTCATCGCAGAACACGCCGGGGCCCTGCCCTTCGAGCATCGCGCGCTCGAGGAACGGGCGATCGCCGCCGGAGTCCATCAGTCGGTCCTGGCCGTCGCCCGCGTTGTGGAAGCCCTCGGAGAACGGGTTCGCGAGGCCTAGGGAGTGCCCGATCTCGTGCGACAGCGTTCCGCCGACGAGGTTGCCGAGGACGAAGATCGCGCAGGCGATCCGCGATTGCCGATCCGAGGCCGGGCACGACGTTCCGTCCTGCAGCATCGGAATGGTGCCGGCGAGGTCGGCGCTGCTGATCGGGTCGTTGTCGAGGTCGGCGCGGAAGTGATCGAAGATCTTGTCGAACACCGGATCGGCGCCGGGGACCGACTTGGTGAAGCTGCCCGGGTGCTTGGAGAAGCCCATCAGCGAGCGCAGGAACACGCCACCGAAGCCGGGATAACCGTCCTGCTGGGTCAGTGCGTTGACACCACCGAGCCGATCGTAGAGGCGAAGGTTGCCGTTGTCCTTGCCGGGCGAGTTGTCGTAGCCGAACAGACCCATGTTGTTCGGATCGACGCCCGTCAGCTCGACGTGCTCGTAGAGCGCGTAGTCGGTCGGCGGCTCTGCGCGGAACTCGATGTTGATGCCCGCATAGGCGGCCTTGCAGACCTCGAGGATGCGGGCGCGGATCCGGTTGTCGACGGCGCGCAGGCCGAAGTCGCGCAGGCCCTCGACGTACGACGGACGGAAGTCGAGGTAGACGACCTGGCGAACCGGCGCGATCGTGAACGACACGGCCTTCGATGCGCCGCGAACACGGTCGGCGCCGTACGAGACGATCGGCGTGATGTTGCCGGTGAACTGGCCGGTGTCGGCGCGGAGGTCGAGTGTCTGGCCGAGCTCGTCATCGGTGTTGAGCACGTAGCGAACGAGCCGACCCTCGACGAACTCGGGGATCAGCGTCATCGACACCGGCGCTGGCCCCATGCCGGTCCGGTTGAACGTTCCCGTCATCTCGAGCTCGGTCAGTGCGCCACCCTCACCACCGACGAAGCCACCGCCCTGCACGAACACGTACTGGCCGAGGCTCGCCGAGATCGTGGTCGCGCACGGCGTTCCGACACAGACCGTGAAGATCTGCGACGTCACCATGTTGTACTCGACGTTGTCCGGATCCGCGGCGATCGGGCTATCGCCGGTCTGGCGGTTCTCGATGGTGATCTTGCCTGTGAACGTGCCGGGCTTGATCCCCGCGATCTTCGGCGAGAACGGGAACGTCGCCCGGTCGCGCGCGAGCGGATCGACCGGTGTCATCGGGATCTCTTGCGCCGTCAGCGGACGACACGTACCGCCGGTGTCGGGCGTGAAGCAGCCAGTCACCTTCGCGACCGTGGTGCCCTCGTCGCCGCCCAGGAGGAAGCCATCGCCTTCGATCTGGATCTCGTCGTTGACGAAGATCACGCCGTCGGGCTGGATCATGCCCGACGTCGGAGTCAGCCGCTCTCGGAATGCGAGGTCGACCGTGAGCGCCTTGCTCTCGTAGGTGTTGTCATCGGAGGTCGCGAGGATCTCGACAGTCGCGGTGCCCGCGAAGTCGACATCTCCGCCCATCTCATCGATCTTGCCGCCGTCGACGGCGACGTTCAGCGTGCTGAAGTCGACAAACGTCGCGGGCCACCGGAGATCGACCGCGCGTCCGCCCGCCTGTCCTTTGAGCCGCAGCGTCGCCTGTCCCCATTGCAGGTCGACAAACGACACGCCCTGCACGACAACCTTGCTGCCGGGGATGATCGTGACCGGAGCGACCTTCGTCACCGCCAGGCCCTCGAGACCCGGGTCGGGCCCGATGCCGGCCGCGCAACCGCCGGCGACCATGCTCGCTGCGAGGATCGCGGCCCGCACCAACATCACTGCACCCGGAGCGTGATGCCGTAGCTGTTCGTCGAGTTGTTGTAGCCCTTCACCACCACATAGTAGTCGCATCCGGCCTCGCAGCCCGCGGGAACCGTATAGACCGCGTGCTCGTTCGAGACCGCGCCCTGGCCGCGTGCGCTGGAGCACATCGACGGGTCGTCGTAGCTGCACGGCCACAGGTTCGTGAAGCCCTTGTAGAGGTGGATGTCGAGGTCCTGCGTCGAGTTCGACTGGGTGAACGCGAGGTCCATCGTCAGCACCTTGCCGGTGGTCAGGCGAACCTTGTACCAGTCGTCGTTGTTCGGGCAGATCATGTTGGCCGTCGACGTGTACATGGGCTGCGTCGTGGTGCGCGCCTGGCTGTACGTGTTGTCGTCCTCGCGCGCGTCGTCGGTACACGTCGTGTCGCACGCCTGCGGCTCGGCGATGTAGTCGAGGAGGTACTCGCTGCGGGCGTTGGTGAAGCCGTTGACCTTGACGTAGTACGTCGCCGGCTTGAGGCACTTCACGATGTTCTCGTCCGCCGTGAGCGTCGTCGACTTCGAGACCAGCGTGCCGTTCGACGAGTAGATCTGGAGGTCGAGGTCGCTCTCACCGTTGCCGTACAGCAGCATGTCGACGCGGGTGTCGGCGGTGATGACGAGCTTGCGCCAGTCGTCGTCAGCCTTCGAGCCGTAGGTCGGCTGCACCGGCTTGGGGCAGCTGACGCCGTCGATCGTCGTGTTCGGGAGCATCGGGCCGTCGACGGTCGCGTTGGCGGTCGCCTGGGTCTGCGTGTCGTCGTCCTCGTTGGCGTCATCGATGCACGCGGCCGTCGGCATCGTGCACGAGCCGTTGTTCGGCACGCACTGGCGAGCGTGAGCGTAGCTGACCGAGTACACGTCCTCGGCCGAGCAGGCGTAGCCGGTGGGGCAGCCGGTGCCGCACGCCTGGAGGCAGTAGCTGGCGCCGAGCGAGCCGACGTAGCTGCAGAGGTCGCCGGTGCCGCACTGCGAGTCCGCCGTGCATGCCGCGCAGATGCCGAGGTTCGCCGAGCCGGTCGAGGTGACCGTCATCGAGTAGACCTGCGACTGCGTCGAGTGATCACAGTTGCCGGTCTCGTCGTCGTCGTCGTCCGCCACGAACACGTACCAGAGGGTCCTCACCGTGCCCGAGGGCATACCGGCGACGGGGTTCGGAACGTCAGCGGCGTAGACACCCGAGGTGGTCGTGCCGCTGATCTTGATGGTCGAGAGCTGCGTCATACCGCCGGGTCCGAGGTTCGGCGTCGTGCCCGGGTTGGTCAGCGAGTAGTAGAACAACGGAGCCTCCTTGAGGCCCTGGTCGTCGGTGACGTTGGCGTCGATCGTGAGGTCGACGATCGTGCTCTCGTTGCTCGCCGTGTGCGCGATGATCGGTGCGGTGCCCGGGCAGTTCGTCGCCGGCGTGCCGCCGCGGAGGACGATGAGGTAGTTCTTGATGGTCTTGGGGTTCTCGCCGTCATCCGCCGAGACGGAGACGGTGTAGCGGTTCTCCGCCTCCTGCTCCTTGGTCGGGCACCAGCTGAACGTTGCCGTCAGCCCGTCCTCCTGGGACAGGTTCATGTTGTCGAGCTTGGGCTCCTCGAGCGCGAGGGTGACCTCGGCGGAGTCCTGGTCCTCGATCACGATCGAGAGATCCACGCACTTCTTCTTGGTGAGGTCGATCGTCGTGCCGGTGCCCAGCGGCTGGCGGAAGATCGGCGCCGTCGCGGAGCCGATGGCGCTCTTGACGTCGATGTTGATGGTCACGGTCGTGTCGTTGTCTCCATCGGAGACCACGAAGTCGAACGCGTGCTCGCCGACGTCCGACGCGAGCGGGGTCCAGCGGAACACGCCGGAGCCACTCGGGGACACCGTGATGGCGGCCTGGTCAGCGATCTCCTCGAGGTCGGGAGCGCGGAACTTGTACTGGAGCTGGTCACCGTCCGGGTCGGTTCCCAGGAGGTCGATCTTGAGCTCGGTGCCGACCTGGGCGACCTGGTCGGTCAGGCTCGACAGCTCCGGAGGAGCCCCACTTCCGCAGGCTACTGTTGTAGCCAGGCAAGTCAGGGTGGTCATGGTCCAAAGACCTTGGCGGCTGGTGAGTGCTTGATTCCGCATGACGTTCCTCCGGGCAAAACCGATGGCTGTCGGTTGCTGGGGTGACTGAGCAAGGAGCGGGCCGCACTGCACCGCGTCGAGGCGCTCCGAGGACGTGTCGAAGATCCCGCGGAAACCAGCTACCTGGCGACCACGGCGTGATCTTCACCGAGGGCGAATGTGATCAATCCCTGGGCGACCGGATCTGCCAGGAAGCTCGGGAGTTCACCCTCGGCCTGAGCGGCCAGGATGCGCAGCCCCGCCATCAGTGAGCCCGACGCCACGAGGCCCGCCCGCAGGCCGGCAACCTTGAGATCCCGGGCCAGCTCGCGGTGGTCGAAGCGCTGGCCGTCGATGGCCAGGGCGTACGGCTTGAGGTCGTTGGACAGGCCCGTCGGGATGAGCCGGCGGAGCTTCTGGTTCTGGGTCGCGACACCGTCGGCGTCGACGCCCGCGGGGATGGGGAACTCGGGCTGGAACAGGCGGAGGAGCGCGACCACCAGGACACCGAGCTCGTCAGCCGGGAGACGCGCCGGGATCGCGAGCGAGGCCTGGGCGAGCTTGAGGGCGGCGCCGGCCGCGAACCGGATCGAGTCGCCGCCGCCGGCCGCGATCGAGGCGCCGATCACGAGCGAGACGGGGCTGGTCGGCTCGGCGACCATGGCCCACGGCTGACGGTTCGACACGTAGACGTCGATATCGCCAAAGCCGAGCGAGGTCGCGACGCTCTGTGCAACCGCCGCGGTCGGGTTGTCCTTCGCGCGCAGGCGATCACCGCGAGTCGCTCCGTACGGACGCAAGTCGACGCCAACGTGCTTGGCGATCCGATCGCCGAGGATCTGGAACACCTGGCGGAGCTCGACCTGCACGCTCCGGGGGAACAGCACCTCGTCGGCCTCGGGCCGGAGCAACGGCGCGAGATCCGGCGTCGGCGGGATCCGCAGAAGCTTCTGCTCCGGGTCACCGCTCTCCTTGAGCAGATCGGCCAGCTCGGCAGCGGACCGCGCGATCGGAAGCGAGCCCTCGACGCCAGCGACCGCACGCGCGGCCATCGCCCGCGCGATCACGCGATACGCGATTCCGTCCTGGGGATCCTTCTGAACGCGAGCGCGCATCGCACCGGCGACGCGATTGAGGTGCACGCGCACCGACGTCATGTCGCCAGCGTCCTTGTAGAACTGCACGAGGGTCGACAGCGCCTCGTCGTTGGTCGGTGCCCCGTCGAGCGCGAGGTTGAGCGCGCGTTCCGCCCGCTTGCGGTCGTTGAAGCCGTCGCGGAAGATCTTCGCGACACGCTGCAGGTGCATCGCGCGGCGATCCGGATCGGTCTCGTTCTTGACCAGGCGCTCGCACGCCCCGAGTGCGAGCTTCCACTCGCCTGCCTGGGTCGCGAGATCGGCGAGCCGTACCAGCGTGTTCTCGTCGTCGGGCTGATAGGTCAACGCGCGCTGGAACGCCTTGAGCGCCATCGGGAGATCGACCAGGCGATCGGCGTAGATCAAGCCGAGGCGGAAGCACAGCGTCTTCAGGATCTCCGGCTGGCGCTCGAGCCGTGCACGCGACATCAGCGCATCGGCGGCTTCCTGCCAGGCGCCCTGCTCCCACGCGATGTCCGCGATCGCTGCGTGCGCGCGCAGATCGTTCGGATCCGAATCGAGGATGAACCGGTAGTGTTCCTTCGCGGTCTCGCGATCGGAGAGGAAGTTACGGTGGAGCTCGGCGAGCGCACGGTGCATCTCGATCCGCGCGGGGCCAACGTCCTCGACTTCGAGGCGCTGCGCGAGAAGCGCGGCGAGATCGTCGTGGTTCGCATCCTCCTCGAGCAGGATGCGCAGGCGGAGGAACGAGTCCTTGTGCTTGGGGTCGGCATCGAGCGCCTTGCGGAACGCGATCATCGCCTGCTCGCCGACGAGCGCCTTGTCCATCATTGCCACGCCAGCGAAGTGGTAGAGCGCCGCCTTCTGCTTGTCGTCATCGGCATTCGCCGCCTGCCGGGACGCTGCTTCCGCGACATCGATCCACAGCTGCCCCTTGAGCGCGGCCTGACGCCAGCCCTCGAGCGCGGGGATGTGACCGGGGAGCGCGGCCTCTGCGCGACCGAACCGATATTCAGTCTCAGCCACGTCGCCAGAAATCCGACCGGACTCGAGCGATGACAACATGGCGTCAAGTTTGACTTCCTGCAATCTGACACGAAGCCGTTGCAGGCTCACCCATTCGTCGTAGCGTTCCCCAGTTTCCGCGCTCAGCCGAGCCTTGCTTTCCAAGGTGCCGAGATCTGCTTGCAACCACGCATCCGAGCCAAGAGCTTCAAACGAGTTCAG
>JANOPP010000070.1:0-5594 GCA_031421915.1 Myxococcales bacterium
GGTTCGTCACTAACCCCGTCCGCGATCGGGGTGTGGTGTGCCGGGCGGGCTGCAGCGCTCGGTATCTTTCCGCCGTGGTGGGGCGCCGCACGAGCGACGGCACGCTCGCCAGCTGCGTGCTTGCCGAGCCTGCAAAGATCAAAAGGGTCGATGCACCGGCCGGTGCGCGCGTCTATTTCTGGAGCGCCGGCGACGCGAAGCGGATCGACTCGATCACCGCTCCGCTCGTCGTCGCAGACCACCGCGAACCGTGCCAGATCGTTCGCTTCGATGATCCCCATCTGACCTGTCTCGAACCACCCAAGCCGGATGCCGGTGTGCCGCCGCCGCCGGAACCGCTCTGGTATCTCGAAGCGAAGGCACCAGCCGGCACGGTCAAATTCGGCGTTCCCGTCAAGCTCAACGGCCGCACGACCGGACCCGAGTTCCGCCTCGTGCAGCAAAAGGATCGCATCGCGAGTTGCTTCACGCCCGAGGCGGTCCGCCAGGCAGCCGCCGGCACGATCGTGGTTCGCGTGGCAATCGATCAGCGCGGTGTCGCGTCACTCGCGAAGCTCCAATCGAGCACGTTCGACGACACGGCGACGATCGGGCAATGTCTCGAGAGCGTCCTGCTTGGCGCACCGCTCGAGAATCCGACTGACGTTGGGTCCACGCTTGATTATCACTTCAAGCTGCATCGCGGGGACGCTGGTCAATAGATGGGCAGCACGAGATAGAAACCGTCGCGGCGACGAGGCGCGGGGGAACTTTCGATACCGCGCCCGCGATTAGGTACGGCCCCAGGAACGTCTCGAACCACTTGCGATCGGAGGTTTCTGCGAGCGCGAGAACCGCGCGACCGGCTTCGGTCCAATTGTCGAGCGCCACGTAATCATCGCCCGAGTCGGAGCCCGAACAGACCTCGCAGCGGCGCGAAGAACCAGTGCCTTGACATTGCACCCGCATACGGGTGCGGTTGGTAGATGAAGAAACGGGACCTCGAAACTGCACCTCGAGGTCTGGGATCTTGAGACTGGCCGCTTCGAGTACGTGCTGCACGTCGGAGACTTCGGGATCTGGCCAGATCCGAGCCGCATCGACAAGGCAACGAGGAAGCACGACGGTGACGGGGACTTCGGCAAGTGGTTCGCGGAGCGCCGCGTGGCGCCGCGCGAGACGATCTTCATCAAGGGCAACCACGAGGACTTCGACTGGCTCGACGAGCAGCGGAGCGCCGAGATCCTTCCCGGCCTTCACTACCTGCGGAACGGCCGGACGATCGATCTCGGCGAGGGCCGCGACATCGTCCGAGTCGGGGGCCTCGGCGGCTGCTACTCGCCTTCAGATTATCTTCGGAAGTCGAAGAAGTTGCTCGGCTCGGAGAAGGCCCACTACACGCACGACGAGATCGATGCGTTGGGCAAGCGCGGTGGCATCGACATCCTGCTGCTGCACGACGCGCCGGCCGGTGTTCGCTTCGCCGCCGGGCACACGAGCGACGCCGCGGGTCTCCGCGAGCTGGTCGAGCGCGTTCGACCGATGGCCTGTTTCTTTGGCCATCACCACGAACGAATCGATGTGAAAATCCCGGGTGTCGTCTGCATCGGGCTCAACCTCATCGGCCACGCCGGCAACCTCTTCGCGTTCGACGTTGCTCGGCGACGGCAGTTCGAGGGGCTCGGTGACCGCTGATGTCCGCGGACAATCGATCAAGCGGGACGCGCTCTTGTCGGTTCGAGTGCCGCACGCCCTCATGGAACTGATCGACTACATCGCCGACCAGGACGGCGCGCCTGGTCTATCTGTCGAGCATCGGCGCGGATCTCACCGCTCGCTCCGCGTACCTCAAACGCACGCGGTAAGGCCGAAGCGGTGATCCGTGCAGCCTTGCTGCCATGGGTGATCGCACGCCCCTCGATCATCACGGGCGATCGCGAGGACGGCAGGCTCGGCGAGAAAACCGCCGCCGTTGTCGGCGACGGGTTACTCGCAGTCGCCGGGCTGTTTGGCGGCAAGAAGGTCCGTGATCGGTACCCGTCGACCACACCGGATGTCCTCGCGTCGGCCTTGATCCGACTCGGCGAAGCGCCCGATCACGACCGGATCGTCGACGGCGCCGACCTGCGCTGAATCCCAGCCACGACGTGACGACACGATCGTGAATGATGGGCTCCGGCGGCCCGCTACATGCCGCGCTTGAGGCAGACGTAGCGATCGACGAAGATCGTATACGTACGCTCGGGACACGTCGCGGTGAATCGATCGATCACCGAGTTGCAACGGCCGCCGCGTTCGATCCACGCATCGCGGGTCTTGTTGGCCCGGTCCACGGAACCGAACGGATTCGAGCCGTCGTTGCAGCGCACCTGCGTGATCCACGCGAGCTCTGCCTCGATGCCGCACAGCTCGATCGGCGTGGCGGGGGTCGTGGTCAGCTCGGAAAACCTCTGGGTGTTTGCGCCCGGGCGTGCCGCCCAGGTCCCGGCGTCGACATGAACCGGCCCGGTGCCCTCGAAGCCGCACGCACGCGGCGGAGCTGCCGGCTGGTTCTGGGCCGCAGCGACCATACACTCGCGCGCGGGGCCACACTCGAGTGCCCAGCAGTTGACGACCGCGGCGAGGTGCGGTTGTTGAGTCCAGGTCTCGAGAGCGGACTCGCAGTTCGCCGGATCGCGAAAGCTCGCGGGATGCCGCTTCGTCCAGTCGCAGCCGTCGTCTGCCAGCGTGGCGAACCGAGCACACGCTTCGGTCCTCGATAGGTTGCCAGTGACCTCGGGCTTCGCGCCCGTGCTTCTACCGACGTCCTCGGTGGGCGCGTTCGTGGGTGGCGTACGGTCGTCGAGTACGAGCGTGGAGTCCGAGCTGCGCACGGGTCCGCATCCGAGCCCGAGCACCATTGCGGCCTGACACAGTCTTCGCATCACAGGGTGAGCAGGATGCCACCGATCCGGATCGACGAGCTGGCTCGTCGTACTTCTCGGTACCCCCGGCTCGGGTCCCGGATGCCGCGTAACCCACAACCCGGCGATCTCTTCGAACGAGGTCATGGCCTTCGAACCCCTGATACACGCGAGGTGCTCAAGAGAGCATCGGTAGACGTCCAGCCGTTCGTAGTCGAGCATTCACTACGTGTCGACGGCGACATCGACGCAGTGACGAGTGAAGGCGCTCAGTGAGCGGCGCGCAGCACGATCGTCTGCCCCTGCTCGCGGTGCCGCGCACAGCGCTTCGAGTCAGCGGCGCAGCGAATCCGCTGCTCGTCGGCTTCATCGGGCGATCGAAAGCGTTCGTACGCGGCGAGCGCGGCGGTGGCTTCGGGCCTGTCGAGCGCCGCGAGCGCGGTCGCCTGGCTGCGAAGGAGATCCGGATCGCGCGGCGCGAGCTCGAGACCCTTGGTCGCGGCGGCGAGTGCACCGACGTTGTCGCCCGTCGAACCGAGGATCCGTGCGTACAGCATCCACGCGCCAGAGTTACCGGGCGCACGCTCGGTGCACGCCTTCGCCGGCGCGATCGCTTCCTCCCACCGCCACACCCGCGCGAGCGCATCGGCGCCGATCGCATCGAGGACCGCCGGGCCTGGCGTCGGCAACAGCGGCCGCGCCTCGGCGACGAATGCGAGAGCATCATCCGCGCGACCCTGCTTCGATGCGACCCAACCGAGCTGGACCAGCACCATCGCGCGCGCCTTCTTGTCGCCGGGGGGAACCTGCGCGAGGGAGGTCTCGAGCACGGTGCGCGCCTCCTCGAGCCGCTCGCTCACGGTGCCGACCAGCGCCATGCCGTGCTCGTAGAGGCGCTCCCACGTGAGGCGCACCGAGGTCTTGGCGCCGGTGCCGAGCTCGACCACGCTCTGCGCGATCAGCGTGATCGGCTGTGCCTTGCACGCGTCGAGCGCGACGTCGCGAGCCCCCTGCGCACCGGCGATGAACGCCTGCCCCGCCGGCGTCTTGGTCTCGCGACACACGGCGGCCTGCATCTTGAGCGTCCGACTGCGATGGCGCAGGCGCGCCGTCACGGTCAGCGGGAGCTGGAGCGGCGAAAGCTTCACCGGAACGTCGAACGCGTAGCGGGTGGTCCGCGCCTCGCGCGCCGCGAGCGTCTGCGTCGCGACCTGCGTGCGGAACGAGGCCATCTCGTGCTCCTCGAGGATGTCGCCCTTCTCGTTGACGATCAGCGTGCGCAGTACGTGCGTGTCCTCGTCGTTCGGATCGGTTGCGTGAGTCAGGCCCGACGACGCGAGCCGCTTGCCCTGACGATCGGCGACCTCGACCTCGATCCAGGTGTCCTGGATGTCGAGCACGCCACCGGGGAACCGGTGTCCGACGAGCAGGTTCCGGATCACGACATCGAGCGAGAGTCGCGAGCCCGGAACAACCGGCGCACCGTCGGCCGGGAGGTGCCACTGCGCACCGGCGGGGTGTTCGACGCGCGCACCCGCGACATCGATCGACGCGACGCCCTCGAGCTTCTTGGTCAGCCGGGCGAGGTGATCGTCGTCGCCGCGCATCGACGCCATCCAGGTGTGGCCACCGAGGAACCGGTGCGACGCGATCGTGCCGTCCTTGGCACCGAGCTCGTTGGTCGACGCCGGCTCGCGCTCCATGTGGCAGTCGATACAGTTCTTCTTCTCGACCTTGTCGACGCGACCCATGCCGTTGCCGGCCCACGCCGAGTTGCGCCACATGCCGGGCTCGTCGAGCCCCGACAGGTGGACCGGCATGCCCATGTCCGGCGACAGGAACCCGCGGTGGCACCCGACGCACAGCTCGGTGCCGAGCTTCTTCACGGACGCCTGCTGCTTGTGCTTCGCGATCGACATCGCGTTGCCCAGCTCGGGCGCCTCGATCGGCGCGCGCGACCAGACGTAGCTGCCGTTGCCGTCCTTGGTCGTGCTCTGGATCCCGTGACACAGGCGACAGGTGACGCCCGAGTGAGCGCGGAGATCCGCGGCCGGCACGGGCTCCTTCGAGGTCATCAGACCGTCGACCATGAGCGGCATGTCGTGACAGCCGCCGCAGTGCTGGCTCGTCACGTTGCCCATGTCGTGGCGCATCAGCTCGACGTTGGTCCGATAGATCGGATTGCCAAACGATGCAAAGGAGTGCGGGCTCGCCGACCAGTGGGCGGCGGCATCCGCGTGACACGTCGCGCAGCTATCGACATCCGACAGCATCTCGCCATCGGTGTTCTCGCCTTGCATGCGCGGCGTGGAGCGATCGATCGCGACGAGGCTCGGGAAGTGGTCGCCGGTTCCGCGCGGAAGCCGAGCGGCGGCGACGAGCGGCCCCGTGGGGTCACTCGGCCGTACGGCCGCTTCCTGGCTGCCGCACGCGGCGGCGAGCCCGGAGGCAACAACCACCGCTACGACGAACGCCTCGAGCCCCAGCGCGCGCATGGGCCTACTGCTTCCGCCGCAAGACCAGCATCGAGAGGCCGAGGATCAGTAGCCCGCCGATCGCCCCGGCACCGAGGCCAAAGCCCATCGCCTTGCTGCCAGGCGGCGTCGCGAACTTCGCCCCGCCCGGGGCCGGCGCGGTCGGCGCCGCCGACGACGACTTCTTGTAGCCGATCTCCCACAGGTCGCGCTTGATCACCGTCCCGAGGTTCAGCTT
>JANOPP010000071.1:0-41584 GCA_031421915.1 Myxococcales bacterium
GCCGTCGGGATCCGATGCTTCGCAAAAAAAACTTTTGAGAACGCCTTGCTCCCCTCGAGCTGGGCCCCTGACGCGCCCGGTCCGAACGTGGCGACGCCGCTCGCGCGGAGCTTGTCAGCGAGCCCGGCGACCAGCGGCCCCTCGGGACCGACGACCACCAGGTCGACCCCCTCGGTCCGCGCCAGCGCGTCGATCCCGTCGTGATCGTCGACCCCGATCGGCATGCAGCGCGCGACCGCCTCGATCCCGGGATTGCCCGGCGCAGCGAGCACGGTGTGCCCGCTCTGAGCGAGCCGCCACGCGAGGGCGTGCTCGCGCCCGCCACCGCCGATGACGAGGATCTTCATCGGCCGGTTCTACCACCGCTTCGCGGGGCAGACCGTCAGCCACGCCAGCCGCCGGCAACACGGGTAGCCAGCGCCGATCGCTCGATCTGAGCACCTGGCGCACCCGAGCACTGGCACGCCGGATGCGTACGTTACGCGCGTGCCCACGCGCGCGAGCTGGCTCGTCGTCGCTGTCCTGATCGGGACGGCTGGACGCGCCCACGCGCTCAAGCCCGGAACCCACGCAGAGATCGCCAGGTCGCGCTGCATCGCGGCAGGACTGCCCACCAACTTCTGCCAGCGTGTCGCGACCGAGAACTACGTCACGGACTCCCGCGAGTGGGAGGACCTCCGCGCCCATGCTCAGATCGACAGCGGTGAGACAGCGTGTGTCGCGGCCGATCGCACGGCGGAGCGGATGTGGCAACTCGGCGACGAGCTGCGCCGTGACCTCGTGGACATTTACGCGCGCCCTCATGACGACAATGTCGGCGCTGCCGCGAACGCACTGGGCCGTGCCCTCCACACGATTCAGGACAACTGCGCGCACGCCGGAATGCCGAACCCGCAGCACGCGTGGTTCTCGCTCTCCGATTTCTGTCTCGACACCGAGCTGTCGCCCGACATCCAGAGCGACGCCGCGAGCTGTGCGCGGACCGAGACCGATGCCCTCGTCCAGCTCGTCGCGACCGCCGTGCGTACCGCGGAGCTCGCACGCAGCCTCGAGCTGCGGTCCTGCCCCACGCCCTCGAGCGATCGCAATAACGAGACCCCGGTGTGTCAGAGGCGGTTCCTGCCCGGCCCGATCGACGCCTGCCGGTTCCTCGCGACCGCGAAGGACTGGGACGGCATGGATCGCACGTGGGACAACGGCGTGGTCGCCGCAGCCTTGCGCACCTCGTTCGCGGCAGGTTTCGCGGGGGAGCCGATGCTCGCATCGATCTGCGGCGGCAACGAGTCGATGCTGTCGCCGGCGGTCAGCGAGCCCGTGGTCGACATCGCGGTCGGGACCCCGAGCTGCGGCAAGGCGAGCCTCCTGTGCCTCGGCAAGGTGGATGACGCAGACAATCCGTTCTTCGATCACGATCACGACGGCCTCGACGAACACGCCAGCGAGTCTGCCGGTTGCTCGACCAGTGGTCGCAGCGGCGCGGGCCTCCTGGTGCTGATCACCGGAGCGCTGTTCGCTCGCCGCCGCCGTAGCGCACGGTGAACCTCAGCATATAGTCCCGATATGCTCGGGGTGGGTACCCAGCTCAGGCTCGCCGTGATCGAGGCGCCGACGGCGGCTCGCCGGCTTCGGAAGCGGAGCGGCGCGTGGCTCGCGACGTACCTCATCGCCGCGACGGTCGTGCTCGGCATCGTGGCGTGGGCGATCATCGCGAACCACCAGCACCTCCTCGATCTGATCCTCGACTACGTGCTGCCCGAAGAGTGGCAGTTCGCGAGCAAGCTCTTGATCCAGCAGTTCTTCGCCCAGCAGGAGCAGGCGGTGATCACGAACGCCGCGATCCTGGCGAGCCTGATGGTCGTGCAGATCACGCTGTTCCCGGTCAAGGAGATGGTGTCGACGGCGCTCGAGCAGGACGCGAACCTCGTCGGGGAGCCGATCGCGGAGCACCCGCTGCTGTTCCAGATGTGGGAGGAGATCAAGCTGTTCGTGTTCCTGCTGGTCTCGCAGGGCACGATCTTCTGGGTCGGCTACTCGACGGATCCGGGGCGCGCGATCCTCGCGACGGTCCTCAGCTACACGGTGCTGTTCGCATCGGTCGCCGCGGACTTCATGTCGCCGGTCCTGCAGCGGCACACGCTGCGCTACTCGCAGATTCTCAAGACGATGCTCGCGCATCCGATCCTGACGTTCGGATTCGGAGCCGTGTTCGCGATGCCCGCGATCATCGCCGCACGCATCGCCGTCGCGCACCCGGAGTGGAGCTTCACGACGCAGCTCATCGTCTCGTTCGGCGCGCAGGTGATCGGCATCGCGCTCGCCGCGATCGGTGGGACCGTCGCAGGCGCACCGTTGATCGCGGACGCGCGGACGCGCAAGCGCAGTCATCCGGTCGCGCGGGTGTTCGCGTGGGCGGTGCTTCTCGGCCTGCT
This sequence comes from Myxococcales bacterium, assembly GCA_031421915.1. Taxonomy (GTDB): domain Bacteria; phylum Myxococcota_A; class Polyangia; order Haliangiales; family Haliangiaceae; genus JABFXX01. Next base: position 2,430 of record JANOPP010000071.1, read on the forward strand.
GGCATGGAACAGCTACCGGTTCATCGCGGTCGGCCAGTCGCTGCACCACAAGAGCCAGATCCTCAAGTGCGAGTACACCGTCGACTGGGGCAGCTTCTCGGCGAAGGCGCCGAGCGCGCTCGAGCTGGCGTCCGCGATCCGCAAGGGCTCGGTCACCGTCGCGGTCACGTTCGACGTCATGATCTTCAACCCGACCGCGACGCTCGTCGAGATCGAGGACAACACGTTCGAGGTTCGACAGAAGAATCAGCTCGTCGCCGAGACGAAGCTGCCGCAGCTCTCGGTCGCGCCCGGGACGACGAAGAAGGTCCCGATCACGCTGCCGCTCACGATCAAGCCGGCGCAGGTGCTGCGGATCCGCGAGCTGTTCACGGCCGACGGCTGGTCGATGACGCTGTTCGTCCGCGTCGCCGACAACGTTACGTTCCCGATCTACGTGCTCGCTGCGCCGGTCAATCGACCCTAGCCTGCAGCCCCGATCTATTCCGGGCACGGGTCATCGACCCGTGTATGCTCCACGGGTGCGAGTACCCCCCCACGACGTCAAAGCGGGTAAGCAGACGGTGAGCGTGACCATCAATTCGGATGTGTACGCGCAGGCGAAGAAGCTCGACATCAACACCTCGCAGGTCGCTGAAGAGGCGCTGATCCAGGAGGTGGCGCGGCGCAAGGCAGAGCAGCTGCGTGCCGAGATCCGTCAGGATCTCGAAGCGGCGAGCACGTACGCGACCAAGCACGGGTCGTTCGCTGACATGGTGCGAGACCACTACGCGGAAACCGACGAGGACTGAGTGGCACAGTTCGACGTGTTCACCAATCCGATCACCGGGGCGCGGCGCGCATACCCGTTCGTCGTGGTCTTGCAGGCCGATCTGGCCGATACAGGGAGAGAACGGATCGTCGCGCCGCTCGCACCGAAGGCGCGCCTCGCAGGCACGGTGGGACGGCTGACGCCGCATGTCCGGATCGCGGGGATCGAACACGTGCTTCTCGTGCCGAGCATGGCGGCGATCACTGCCGCCGACCTGCGCGAAGTACGCGGTCACCTCGCCGCGTATCGCGATGCGATCGTGGCCGCGCTCGACTATCTGTTTCTCGGTGTCTAGAGCTTGTCTAAGGTTAGAGCGGCAGGATGCCGCCCGACGAGTGCCACAGCTCGGCCGCGAGCGTGATCACCGGGACCCGGACGTGGGGGAGCGGGTGCGTGCGCTCGAACGCGAGCAGCACGTCGGAGACAGACGTTGCATCGTGGCGGTTGAACGCGGCGATCACGAGCAGCGCGCCGTGCTCGGTCCACGTGTAGCCCGTTCGCGCGACGCCGGCGGCGAGGAGGTTCTTGGTTGCCGCGGTGTCGGCCGCGAGCTCGGCGATCTGGTTGAACGCGGGCACGTTGTCAGCGGCGACCTGGCCGAGCTCCTCGAGTCCGCCGTTGCTGTTGCAGGAGAGATGGCCGAGGTAGTGGTGCGCGAGCTCGTGCCCGAGCACGAACGCGATCTGCTCCTCGAACACCTCGCGCTGGCGAGCGACCTTGCGCGCATCGGTGTGATACGCGGGGATGTAGAACGCGACCGGGGGCGGTTCGAGGCCGTGCTGCTGGAGCCAGGCGAGGTACTCGCGCGCCTTGTCGGTCTCGAACAGCTCGTCGGTGGCGGTGCCCATCGCGAGGTGTGCGGCGATCGTGATCATGCCGTCGCTCAGACCGATCATCGGCGCGCCGTCGTCACCGCAGGTCGCGAACGCATTGACGTCGCCCATGCGGTTGTTGCTCTCGAGCGTCAGGCTGGCGACCCGCGCGCGCTGATCGTCGGGCAGGGCGGCGACCAGCTCCCCGAGGACGCGCTGGCTGTGGCGGAACAGCAGCGCCTGGTTCGTCATGTTGATCGGGTCGATCGCGGCACCGGGATCGCGGATCGGGATCGGCAGGGTCGGACCGGGATCGCGTGGACCACAGCCGAGCGCGGCCGTGGCGAGGATTCCGACGAGGATGCGCACCACTACTGGGTGTAGCTGCGCCCTCGATCGCGTGCGCTGGCAAAGGCTGGGCAAGGCCGGTAACTGGCGTACGCTCTGGTGGCCGGCGCAGAATGTCGGAGGCTTCTGATACCGATCTCTCCCGTGGATAACCTCGCCATCTCGGTTCGCCGCGCCACGCCTGATGACGCCGTCGCCCTCGCGACCCTCGTCAACCGGGCCTACGACGTCGAGCAGTTCTTTGTCGAAGGTGACCGCACTGACCCCACCGAGGTCGCCGAGCTGACCCGCTCCGGTGCATTCCTGGTTCTGGAACACGGGCAGGGGCTCGCCGCCGCGATCTATCTCGAGCGTCGCGGGGACAGCGCGTACTTTGGGATGCTGTCCGTCGACCCGGCGCTCCAGGGGATGGGGCTCGGGACGCGCCTGGTCCGGATCGCCGAGGCGATGGCCGAGGCGATGGGCGCGACCCACATGACCCTCAAGATCGTGAACCTACGTGAGGAGCTCGAGCGCTGGTACAAAGGCCTCGGCTACCGCCCGATCGGGACGTCCCCGTACGCGCGGGCAGTGAAGCAGCCCTGTCACTTCGTCGAGATGCACAAGAATCTCGGGGGCTCGCTGCCCGCCTCCGCCGGGCTCGCCCTCGGCGCGGCGTGATCCGGCCGACAGCGGCTACCCCGCACGAACCGGCCGTCCGAGACGAGGCGTCGCGAGGTTGTGTAGGATGTGCCCCATGATGTCCCGCGCGCTCGTCCTGGTGACCACGACCCTCTTCGGGTGTGGTGACGGGGGCGGATTCCCAGATGCTCCACCGATCGACTCGCCGGCGGTGCCCGGCACGTTCACGCTCGCCTGGACGGTCGCCGACACGGCCAGCAACCCGATCACCTGCAACCAGATCGGCGCGCAGGCGGTGACCGCTCTGATGCGGAACCACAACATCCAGGGCGGCTCGACCGAGGTGTTCACCTGCTCGACGCTCATGGGCATGTCGATGACGCTGGTCGCCGGTACCTACGACGCCTCGTTCGATCTCAACGGTATCGGCGGTGATCCGGTCACCGGCATCATCGCGACCGCGCCGTCCCAGCTCGCGTTCGAGATCAAGGCCGGCGAGAACACCGTGCTGGCGCCGCTCGCGTTCCGTGTCAACGCGACCGGTGGGATGAAGCTCAAGATGCAAACGTCCGCCACCGTGGACAACTGCGCCACCGCCACCGGGACGAACGCGGGCATCACGACGAACACGATCACGGTGACCAAGACCAGCGATGGCATGTGCGCGCCGCTCCTGTTCAACATCAGCGCAGGTGCCGCGGGGACGCCGAGGACGTACATGGTCGACTGCACGACACCCGTCGTGGCGGCGTGCATCGAGCGCGATCAGGAGCTGACGGTCGCGGGTGTGGTGTCGGGCAGCTACGGGATCAACGTCAAGGCAAACAAGGCCACGGGCACGAACTGCTTCACCAACATCGACCAGCTCCCCGTGCCCCCGCTCGGGCGGGAGGTCGTTCGCACGTTGAACCTGGCTCCGTCGACGCCCCCCTGCTCGTAGCGCTATGCTGCGCGCGTGACGACCGTCAACCACTACCAGCCCAACCTCCGCGATACGTTCTTCCAGCTCTTCGAGGTCCTCGAGATTCAATCGAGCGTCCTCGGCAAGGCGCCGTTCGACTCGATGGACGAGGACAGCGCCCGGGCTGCCCTCGAGGGGTTCCTCGAGGTGATGCAGGCCACGTGGGCTCCGTCGTTCGCCGAGGGCGATCGCATCGGCGCGACGTTCGACGGCAAAGGCAACGTCACGCTTCCGCCCGGCTTCAAGAAGGCGCTCGACGCCTACTACGAGGGCGGCTGGAACGGGTTCGAGCTGTCCGAGAAGCTCGGCGGCATGGGCGCGCCCCCGAGCGTGCAGTGGTCGGCGTTCGAGATGATGGCCGGCGCGAACCCGAGCGTGTGCTTCTACGTGCTCGGCAACATGATGGCGAAGATCATCGATCAGTTCGGCACCGACGCGCAGAAGCGCCGCTACGTGAAGCCGATGCTCGACCAGCACTGGGGCGCGACCATGGTGCTGACCGAGCCCGGCGCGGGCTCCGACGTCGGCGCGGCCACGACCAAGGCGACGCACGTCTCCGGTGACGAGTACCTGCTCGAGGGCGTCAAGCGGTTCATCACGAACGGCGACTTCGATCACTCGAACAACATCGTCCACATGGTGCTCGCGCGCCCCGACGGTGCGGGTCCGGGTACCAAGGGCCTGTCGCTGTTCGTCGTCCCCAAGTTCTGGGTCGAGGCCGACGGATCGATCGGCGCGCGCAACGGCGCGGTCGTCACCAACGTCGAGCACAAGATGGGCATCCGCGGCTCCGCGACGTGCGAGCTGACGCTCGGCGACGGCGCACCGTGCCGGGGCCTACTCCTCGGGGAGGTGCACCAGGGCATCGCGCAGATGTTCCACGTCATCGAGTACGCGCGCATGGCGGTCGGCACCAAGTCGATGGCGACGCTCTCGACGGCCTACCTCAACGCGCTCGAGTACACGAAGGTCCGCAAGCAGGGCGCGGACCTGACCAAGGCGGCCGACAAGGCCGCACCGCGGATCGAGATCATCAAACACCCCGACGTGCGCCGGATGTTGATGCTGCAGAAGGCGTTTGCCGAGGGCCTGCGCGCGGTCGTGATGTGGACGGCGAACGTCCAGGATCAGGTCGCGATGAAGGGCGGCCACGGGGCCGACGATGCGCGCGGCCTCGACGCGCTCAACGACCTCATGCTGCCGCTGATCAAGGGCTACGGCTCGGAGAAGGTCTACGACCTCCTCGCCGTGTCGCTGCAATGCTTCGGTGGCTCGGGCTACTGCCAGGATTATCCGATCGAGCAATACATCCGCGACCAGAAGATCGATTCGCTCTACGAGGGCACGACGCACATCCAGGCGCTCGATCTGTTCTTCCGCAAGATCGGCCGCGATCGCGGCGCGACGCTGACGGCGCTGCTCGGCCAGGTCGCCAAGACTGCCGAGGGCCTGCCCACCGATCTAGGCGTCGAGAAGGCCGCCCTCCAGGCAGCCCTCGGTGACGTGCAGGGCATCGTCGGCGCGATGCTCGGCAAGCTCGGCCAGTCCGTCTATCACGTCGGGTTCCAGGGCAACCGGATCCTGTTCGCGCTCGCGGAGCTCGTGATCGGCTGGCGCCTCGCGGTCAGCGCGCAGGTCGCCCTCGCCAAGGTCGGCGCTGCGCAGGGCAACGACAAGGCGTTCTATCGCGGCAAGCTCGCCGCGGCGCGGTTCTACGCGAAGAACGTGCTGCCGGGCATCGCGCTCACCCGCAAGCTGATCGAGAACGGCGACCTCGAGCTCATGGAGCTCGCTGACGAGAGCTTCTGATGCGCACAGCGTTGCTCGGGGTGGTGGTCGCGATCGGGTGTGGCGGCACATCGCCGCCGCCGCCGGAGCCCATCTCGAACTCGCCGGCCGACGAGTGCGAGCCCTGGGTCAGGAAGGCCAAGCCGGCCCTCTTCGAGCTGGTCGCGGAGGCGGGCAGGCCGATGCCCGAGGCGGAGCTCGAGCAGACGCTGCGCCGGGAATGCGCCGACATGCGGATCGCGCGGAAGAATGATCCGTCGTTTGCGTGCGTGCTGGATGCGGTCGACCAGACGGCGGTGCGTGCGTGCTTCGCCGAGGCGTTCAAGCCGCGCGCCCGCTCGGCCCGCAAGACCGAGGCGGCGCTCCAGCTCAACAAGCTCGCGAAGAACGCGAAGGTCCACTACATCACGATGGCCGCATTCCCCGTCGGCTCCAGTGGTCTGATGCCGCCTTCGCCGTGCTGCGGTCAGCCCGACAACAAGTGCGCGGTGACGGACATCTGGGCGAAGACACCGATCTGGACCGAGCTCGACTTTCAGATCGACGAGCAGCACCAGTTCCAGTACAGCGTCCAGAGCGACGCTCACACGCTAACGGCGCAGGCGGTCGGTGACCTCGACTGCGATGGCATCTCGATCACGTACACTCTCGTGGTGACCGCCCCGGACGGCAATCCGACGGCGACGATCACCGAGCCGCCGCCAAACAGCGACTGAGCCACGCGCGCTGGGTACGATGGCGGCCCATGCGCGCCACGCTTCTTCTGTTTGCCATCGCGGTCGGTTGCAGCAAGCCCGCACCCGCCAACCCATCGGGCGTCGACTGCGACGCGTACATGGACAAGGTGCGGCCGATCTACGAAGCGCGCAACGGCGGGCCGCTGACTCCGGACCGGCAGGCGACGCTCTTGAAGTTCTGCCAGCTCGAGCCGGACTTCAAATCGGACCCCGAATACAAGTGCGTGACGGAAGCGGACGACGAAGCGGCCGTGCTCGCATGTGCACCGTCGGCGAAGCCAACCGCCCCTGCGGCCACCCACTAGCCGCAGGCGCAACTCACCGACCAGCCGTCGCTGATCTCGTGTCGATTGCGGTGTCACAAACCCGCGGGACGGACTCCACCAGCAATGGGAGATGTCTCACAGGCGGCTCCTGCGCCGACGACGACACCGACAACCGCGCCACCCCCAGCGCCCGCACCGATGTGTGTCGAGCCCGCAGCGGCGGCGGCGCCTCTCGAGTCGACCTACTACGGTGACGGCCAGGCCTCCTCGGAGGACCAGGCCGCCGCGTTCAACCACTACGCCGACGACCCGATCACGGCGTCGCCCGCCGCCGCCGCGCCAGCTCAGACCGCGCCGGCGACCGGTGAACCGGAGACCACCGCGAAGCGCGACGAACGGCTTCGCGCCGAGGTCGACAAGCTGAAGCAGGATCCCGCGAAGTTCGCAGAGGCAGACAAGAAGGCCAAGGAGCTCGCGAGCAGACTCGCCACCGAGATCACGAAGCCTCACCTCATCGGCGCCAATACCGAGGTCACCGATTGTCTACAGGGACTGTCGCCCGCCGAAGTGCAGCTCGTGAAGGACAACTACGCGGCGCAGTACAAGTCACTCGGCGACGAGAGCAAGAATCTTGAGGACGACCTGCGCGAGAAGCTCGATGGTAAGGACCTCGCGGTCGCCGATGCCGTGATGTCGGGCGACAAGGTCAAGGCGGCCACGGCGTTCGTCGATCAGGCGGCTGACGGGGTTGGCACCGACACCGCCACCTGGAAGAAGGCGCTTACCAACCTCGACTCGAAGGAGCGCGAGCAGTTCGTCAAGCAGATGGACAAGAAGCTCGGCAAGGATGGCGGGTACGCCGAGATGCTGCGGGAAGAAACCAGCTCGTTCGAGCGCGACGAGCTGTCGGCCATGACGATCGTCAACGACGACGAGAGGGCCGCGAAGCTCGCGCAGGTCGCCGTCTCGGAGAACTCGTTCGGCGGTCAGTACACGACGCTCAACGAGGGACTCCACGACAGCATCGGAGACCTCCTCGGCGAGGATGATGCCGAGAGAAGACAGCGACGGCAGGCGTTTCGCGAGTACGACATCTTCACGCAGTACTCGAACGCGGGAGGCGGCGAGGATGCGACGCTCGATGCGCTCGAGCAGTTGAAGAATCCCGAGCAGGCCAAGCAATTCAGGCAGCAAATGCTCGCGGAGAACGGCGAGACTGCCGACACGACGTTCGATGGCGAGATGTCGGACAACCACAAGAAGTCCGCCAAGGCTTTTGCCGATGGCGACTACAACGAGGGCATCGCGCAGCGCATGGTCGCCGACGCGGACAACTGGGTTGACGACCGCGAGGACGGGATGTCCAAGGGCTTCGAGTCGGTGCGGCTCGAACCCTGGAAGCAAGCCGAGCTCGACAAGAAGCTCGCGAACGAGACCGATGAGAAGAAGCGCGCCGAGCTGCTCGAGCAGGCGCAGGGCGAGGCGCGCACGAACCTCCGCTCACGCACGAACAAGATCGCCGAGGACGCGGGCTTCGGTGGTTACGACCAGCTCCTGGCGGACGAGCTCTCGCCGGAGCAGCTCGATGCGGCGAAGGATCGGATGAAGACTGGAAAGGTCTCCGAGGTCAATCAGCTGCTCGCCGCCGGCGACGGCGTGGGCGGCACGGGCCTCGGTAAGGACGGCGACACGTTCTACCGGGTGATGCAGGACAAGACGCCAAAGGAGATGGAGAAGCTCGAGACGGACTTCGACGCGAAGCGCGGCAAGGGCGCGTTCAAGGAGTTCCTCGCGAAGAAGGCGACGAGCGAGGGAGAGCGGCGCGACTTCGAGATCATGCGCGAGGGCAACATCGGGAATATGTCGCCCGAGGAGCAGGCGAAGCTCGCGGCCGAGCACCCCGAGAAGATGATCAAGCGCGTGAAGGATCTGCACCAGGCCGCAAAGGGCGGCGTCGACACGAACTGGTACGACCCGTTGAGCTGGGAGCAGGCGGCAGGGAACGAGATCGGCAACGCGATCGCCGACAACCACGGCGACATCGGCGCGCGCACCGACGCCCGAGCCGAGGCCGTAGATGCGATGCAGAAGAAGCTCGATGCGGGCCAGGAGCTGACGGCGGCGGAGCAGGCCGAGCTGCAGCAACACGTCCGCTTCATGGCTGGCGACCAGAAGCAGTACACGGCGACCAAGACCGAGGCTGCTCGTACCGTCGCCGAGGGGGCCGGCGCGGTAGCCGAGGTGGCGACGATCGCTGCGACCGGCAATAAGGATGCGGCGGCGCTCGTGGGGAGCGCGGTCGAGATCGGGGTCGAGCAGCGACTCGATCCGGCGCGCATGAGTCAGGACCGCATCCTGCAGAAGTCTGTCGAGGCCGCCGGCAACTACGGAGTTGCAGCCGCCGGCGGTGCTGTGCTGCCCGACGAGCTCGTGAAGGGCAAGCCCGGGCTGGAGCTCGTCAAGAACATGGTCGAGGGCGCCGGCGAAGGTGTGGTGGTGGCGGTCTCGGACCCGAAGAACCTGAATGACCCCGGTCGGCTCGCCGACGCCGCCGCGCGCAATGCCGGCGACGGAATGACCGAAGCGGCCGCGAGTAAGGCCGCAGGCGGGCTCGTGCCAAAGGGTGACTCTCTCGCGCACCGCGCGGTGAAGCAGGTCGCGGAGTCGACGGCGGAGCAGGTCTCCACGGGCGACCTCTCGCGCTCCGGCGGCGAGATCGTGAAGGACATCGGAAAGGACGCCCTGAAGGGAATGGCGAAGGGCGAGGCCGCCGAGCACCACGAGCGGCGCGAGAAGATGCGCAAGGAAGAGGCGTCGTCGCTGCCCCCTCTCGACAACCTCGACGAGAGTCGCCCGCCGAGACCGGCCGACTTCGACGACCTGAACCGGGACATCGAGACCCAGCCGCGGCCCGAGGCAGGCGGGCGCGTCGACATGGACACTCTGATCACCCCGGCGGCGGATCCAGCCCACCGTCCTCCGATTGTCCATGCGGATCCGCTCGACAACCTGGAGGACGACGGGCCCTCCCCAGCGCCCGACATCGACCAGGCGATCCGTGGCCCCAAACCGGAGCCGGCGCCCGTCGAGCGCGTGGACATGGACACCCTCATCACGCCGAACCCAGATCCTGCGTACGGACCACCCGCGATCGACACGACGGCATTCGGAGACGAGTCGATCGAGCGTGGTAAGCGTCAGATCACGACTAGTGACGGAACGAAAGCTCGGCTCGTAGGCGATCAGCTGGTGATCAAGTTCGAGGGCGAGCACACTCCCGAGCAGCGTGCGGCGCTCGCGAAGGACGCGATGGATCGAATGGGTGTGGTGGCCCCGCCTGGCTCCAAGCTCGTGGTCGGTGACGACGGCATCGCGCGCATCGACCGCCAGCTCACGGTTCCAACGGGAGACCAGGCGGTCGCGGCGGCGCAGCGCATCTTCATGACTGAAGAGGCCAAGGACACCCGGAAGGGCGACACGCAGGAGTCACTCGAGAGCCAATGCGAGAAGCAGACCATCGCCTGGCAGCAGGCGCTCGCGGAGCAGGGCATGTACGCGCCCGCCGTGATGGCGTCGAAGCCCGGCGAGCCGGACCACAAGTTCCTGATCGTCGGCGATCGCATCATCGACCCATCGATCGGTCAATTCCTCGACGGTGGCGGCGCCAACGAGAACGGCGAGCGCGAGCCGTTCATGGGCACGTACAACGACCTCGTCGAGAAGCTGACCAGCGCAGAGCAGGCCGGGCGGCTCCCGGCGGGGACGGACGTGAGGGAGCTGATCAAACGGCAGTGGGGCCTCGAGGCGAGCGAACCCGGCGAGCCCATCGAACGGACCGAACACGTGAAGGAGCTGACCTCGAAGGGAATCTCCCGCAAGAACGTCGTCGATCCCGAAACAAGCAACGACGAGCCAGAGAACCAGTCGGCGATCTAAGACCTGCCGCTCACTTCTTCGCGGTCAGCTTCGCGTAGGCGGGCTTGTCGAAGCCCACGATGACCTTCTTGCCGATGATCAGGATCGGGCGGCGCAGGAGGTTCACCTCGGCCTCGACGGCCTTTGCGAACACCTTCGCGGACGGTGGCTTCTCGGCCCAGCCGTTCGCCTTCGCGGTCTCGTGCCGCGTGTTGAGCACGGCGGCGACCGAACCCGCCTTCGCCCCGATGTCCTCGACGGTGGCGGCCGTCAGACCCTTCTTCGCGTAGTCGACTTCTTCGATCTCGAGCCCACGGTTGCGCAAGGAACTCCTCGCGTCACGGCAGCTCGTTCACGTCTTCTTGAGGTACAGGAGCATCCGTGCAGCTTATGCCGGATTCGTGATCGTGATCACTGTCGCGGGGCCGATGTTGCCGTTGAGGTCGATCGCGCGAACTTCGAGATCAAAGGTGAACGAATGGTCGTCCCCATTGAAGTAGAGGGACAGCTCGCCGCCGAACGTCTTCAGTGGGCGCGTGGGAAGATCGATGCCGATCGGAGGCTGTCCGCCGACGACGGTGAGCTGGTACCCCATCTGGTCCCCTGGCGTTCGATCATCGAGAGCGCCGACGTAGAGGCTGATGTGCGTTCCGAAGCCGCCGCACGACGTGCCGCACCCGGGGCCATCGTCTTCATCGTAGTAGTAGACATCGAAGCGGGCAGTTGGCGCGGCGGGAGGGGTGGCATCTGTTGCGTGCTGTGGATCCAGGGTGTGCACACCGCCGTTTCGGTCGGCTGGCTCGCAAGCACCCGTTGGGCGCGGGATCGAGGGTGCGAGGAGGAGGGCGAGGAGGGCGAGTCGGCGCATGCAGTCAGTGACTGCAACCGCAGGACCACGCGCAAGGCCGCGATGCCTGGTCGGCGATCGCGCACATCCCGACAGAGATGTCGTGGTCTGGGGCTAGGTCGGGAACCGCGCGCGGAGCGCGAGGACCTGGGCTCGCAGCACGGCACCCTTCGCGGGATCGACCATGGCGACATAGCTGGCGTAGCCGAGCGCGGACGTCAGGACGTCGACCCCGGGCGTGCCCCACTTCTTGCCGGCCGGGCCGTCCTTGTCGATCTGGAACAGCAGCGCACGGAATCGACGTAGCTCGGCGCGCACGACGCCTGGCTTCTCGTTGACGACGACGCCGGTGACCTCTTGCCGCCCACCGCTGCGGACGACACGGATCTTCTCGGGGTGAACGGTGAAGCCCTCGGCATCGGTGACCTTGCGGAGGAACTGGAGGCACGCGCCGACGCGACCTGCCTTGTCCTTCGTCGACAGCGTGAGGTCATCCGCGTAGCGCGTGAACGTGAACCCGTACTTCGCGGCGAAGCCCGCGATCCGCTTGTCGAGGCGACGGCACAGGGCGTTCGTGATCGCGGGGCTCGTCGGTGCACCTTGCGGCAACCGGCGCGCACCCCGCGCGACGTAGTACGTGATGCCGTCGAGCACCGTCTCGACGATGTCGGGCTCGGTACACACGAGGCCGAGCACGGTCGAGACCTCCTCGCTGTAGCCGATCTTGCGGAACAGACCCTTGACCCGCGGGTAGGTGACCGTCGGGAAGAAGTCCTTGAGGTCGACATTGATCACGATCGCCGCCTGCAGGTGCGGCACCGCGTTGGAGACCGTCGAGTGACCGGGGCGGAAGCCGTGTGCCGCCGGCGCGAGCGGTAGCTTGTTCAGGATGTTCTCGAGGATCCAGTGCTGGAGCTTCTTGAGCCGCGCGCGCGGCGCGGAGATCACACGCTCGCCACCGGTGCGCTTGGGGATCGTGAACCGGCGGTAGTGCGTGGTGGTCGAGACCTCGCGCGCGAACGCGAGGAACCGGAGCTGCCCGAGCGCGAGGCCGGTGGCGGTCGCGAGCGCGGCGGCGGTGTCGATGACCGGGAGGCCCGCGGCCGCGAGGCGCGCACCATCGGAGATCCGGCGATCGCCCGTTGGGCCGAGGCCTCCGGAGACGCGTGGCCCGAGGTACGTCAGCTCGACGTGCTTCTTGTCCTGCGTCGCGGCACGGCTCGCGGCGCGCTCACCGAGGCGACGCTGCTTGGTCTCCTCGCGCTTGCGCTTGGACTCGCGCATGCGCTGCTTCTTCAGCTCGAGCTCGAGCTCGGCGAGGTTGCGCAGCTTCGCAGCGTTCTCGCGCAGCGTCATCAACCGCTGCCGGAGCTGCGACATCCGCGTGATCTCGTCTGGCGGATCGGTCGGGCTCGGCGTGTGGCCCTCCCAGAAGCCGAGGCGGATCATCTCCTCGAGGATCGCGTCGTCCTTGCCGCCCCGCGCGATCAGCTCGTAGAGCTCCTTGCGGGTCTTGGGCGGCTTCGCCTCGGGGAAATTGTCGCGGTAAGGCACGGTGAATCAAAAGCGCGTGACGGGTGACTACCTTCGTCTACTCCCAGGACTGGATCGCTTTGCTCGAGTGTCCGCGACGACCATCGGCGTCATTCGACTTCCAGAAGGGAATCCCAACCGGAATACGCTGATGGTCGTTGCGGACACACAGTATTGAGTGAGCCAGTGAGGCATGCAGGACGTGATCGCATGGACGGCGATCCGCCGCCCAGGTTGCAAGGTCTGTGGCCACCCGCCACGCGAGGCGACTATCAATCACGACAGCTCTCGTCGCAAGAGCTGGATCAACTCTTGGTCGCTCGGAAGCGCCGCGATGGCGGGGTTGTCCTTGAGCGCGACGACCATCGCGAACACGCGCCCTTCGATGTGCTCCGCCGACGCGTAGGTGACGCGCAACAGCTGCATGAGCGCGGGGCGATCGATGATCGTCGCGCGAAGCGCGAGCTCGTTGACGACGCGCAGGAGCTGGATGTCGGCGGGGTCGGCGACCGGCGCGGCGGCGACCGGCGCTGACTTGCCGGTGACCTTGTTGATCGCGCGTCGCCACCACGACTGCTTCGGCGCCGCAGCGGACTCGGCTCCGGGCAGCTCGGAGCCGGCGGGGACCTCGGGGCGGGCGAGGTCACGTGCCGCCGTGAGCGTGGCGGACTTCGGGTACTGACCGAGGCCCTCCTCGGCGAACCGCAGCATCGCCGGCCAGTCCTCGATCCGCTGGCACAGGTGCGTCAGCTCGGTCCACCGCTCGGCGGTGCTCTCGACCGTGCACAGGCTGCGGGCGACGGGGATCGCGGCGGCGATGTCCTCGAGGGCAACCAGCGCATCGCGCTTCACGCGGATCGCGAGCGCGCTGGTCGGGAACTTCGCGAGCGCGAGGTCTGCAGAGATCCGCGCGGCCTGGTGCTCGCCGAGGTCGAGCTTGGCCTCGCACAGGACCTCCTGCAGGCGACCGAGCTCGGCGGAGTCGGGTGGGGCGAGGCGCGCGATCCGCTCGAGCTCGACGATCGACTCGGCGTGGCGCCCGGCGGACCGGAGCTCGGCGGCGCGCATCACGGCCTTGCGGAACGCGAGCTGGAAGTTCTCGCGGCTCTCGTCGGGCACCGCGGTGGTGCGGCCGCGCCAGTCGGTCTTGGTCTGTGTGACGAACTCGATGTGCTCGTTGATGCCGCGGCGATGGGCGGCGCGCAGCGCGAGCATGTGCTCGCACGGTCCGCGGTGCATGCGGTTGCGCACGAAGTAGTCGCAGCTGCAGTCGCCCTTCACGAGACGCTGCTCGGTGTCGAAGGTCAGCTCGGGTGCGAACAGCTTCTCCCCGACCTTGATGCGACCGGCGAGCACGAGGCCACCACCACCGGTGTCCGCCTTGTCGACGGCGATCTTGGCGCGGTGGAGGAGCTGCGCCGCCGCCTCCTCGCGTGCGTTCGAGAACCGCAGCTTCTCCATCGGCAGCGGGTCGCGCGTCAGCTCGCGCTTGCGATACACGCCCTTGTCGAGATCGTAGATCGCGCGGCCGGCCTGGACCCAGCTCGCGAGCGCGGACGCGACGATCGGTGTGGCGAGCCCCGTGCGCTGCGCGAGCTGCTCGGGGGTGGCGAGCCAGCTCTTGCCGAGCTCGTCGAACACACGCGCCTGCGTGACCGAGTCGACCTCCTCGCGCGCTGCCATCAGGTCAAAGTTCCCTGCGTCGGACCAGTTGTTGTTGGTCCAGCCCGAGAGGCCGAGCGTGAATGACAAGGGGCCCATGTCGACGACCCAGTAGCTCGGGAGGCCCGAGCCGAGGAGGAACACGCGGACGCGGGTCGCGCGCGGCAGCAGGCGCTCGAGGATGAACAGCCGGCGACGGCCCCAGATCCGGATCTCGGCGGGCGTGCCGTCGGTGAAGATGCTGCGCGGACAGTCGAGGACCGTGTTCCACGGATCGACGACGATCTTGACCGGCGCGCCCGGCGTCAGCTGGAACCGGAGCGAGCGTGGCCCGAACAGCTCCTTGTTGCGGCGGAGCAGGAAGCACAGGTTGTGGACGTCCATCGGGTGTAGCTCGACGACGTGCGCGGGCAGCGTCGCGGCGGAGCTCACCTGCAAGAAGCCCCGGACCCAGGTGTCGGGGAGGTCGATCTTGACCTCGCGGTACGTCTCCTCCATCGATGTCGAGACATCGAAGCCACTCGGGTCGATGTCGAGCGACGTGGTCTTGTAGCTGCGGATCTTCTGGAACTCGCCGTAGAGCTTCTCGCTGTAGTCGATATTCGTCGTGCCGTTCGCGCGCTCGCCGAGCTCGTCGAACACCTCGTAGCTCGCGGCGAGCCGGCCGTAGCTCGATTCGTCCTTCGAGAAGCACTCGAAGAAGATCTGGTCCGGGTGGACCGTGATCACGGGATCGAGCTTGAACCACAGCTCGCGATCGCGCTCGTAGAGGTAGTTGAAGTACTTCTGGCGCTGGCCGTAGAACGCCTGGCGTCGTCCCGAGGACTTCGCGTCGAGCGCGGACAGCTCGGCCTGGAGCGTCGCGATCTCGGCGCTGATGTTCTGCTGGTCGCGCGTGACGGCCGCGAGATCGAGGTAGCTCTGGCGCTCGCGCCACTGCAGGTAGTCCGTGCGGTCCTTCGGGATGAACCGGAGGTCCGAGGTGACGACGTCGTGCAGCGCGCTGATCGCCTCGCGGAACTCGAGCTGCCGCGAGACCCGGCCGCGGAAGTAGGTCGGCGGCCGCAGCGCGTCGGGGACGAACGACATCGCCGTGGCACCGTCGTCCTGGCGGACTCCAGAGCTGCCGGCGTAGCGGTGTTCGAACAGCATCAGCTCTGCCCCTTGTGCGGTGCCGGCGGCTTGATCGAGATTGGGACCGCGACGGTGGGGAACGCTTCCACGACGTCAACCATCGTGGCGATCAGCGGGTGCTTCTGGGTGATCGCGATCGTCGCCGACTGACGATCGAGGATTGGCGCGATCACCGTGGCGGCTTCGATCGACGTCGATGCCTCGCGGCGGAGCAGGGCGATCACGCGCTCCTTCGCGATCCGGCCCTTGTTGACCTGCGAGAGCACGGTGATGAGGTACGGCGCGAGGACACGGATCCGGTCGAGGTTGCCGGCCACGTGATGCTCGAGCAGGCCCGAGACGAGGAGCTGGAGGTTCGGCGACGGGTGCTCGGCGAGCTTCACGAGATAGGTACCGGCATCCGCCTGCTGGAACTGCTCGTGGAGCAGCTCCTTGCCGAACGCCTGGACCTCGGGCCGGATGCTGTCGCAGATCGCGATGATCGTGTCCGCGTTGATCGTCCCGAGATCCTGGCGGACGAACGCCATCGCGAACGCACGCGTATCTTCCCAGCCGGAGTCGACGAGCCTCGAGACCGCGACCGGCGCCACCCGGAACCGGTGCACCGCGGCCTTGGCGAGCGCCCACGCACCGCGACGCACGGCGAGGATCTCGTGGCTCGCGAGCCTGCCGAGATCGTCGAGGCCGAGGTCGTCGGGGCCGAGCTGCGGCAGGAGCAGCCCGCCGGCCTCGCGCGCGTGCGGCGACAGCGCGCCGATGAGCTTCAGGATCGTCGCCGGCTTCACCACCGGCAGCACGCTGGCGAGCTCGGCCTTCAGCAGCGACACGATGTGCGCGGGAACGCCGTCGGGCTGCTTGGTGAGCAACGCGTCGACGAGCTCCTTCGCCACGACGCGGCCGACGTCGGGAAACTTCTGCGCGACCTCGCCGACGAGCGTACGCGTGCCCTCGCGGAGCTCTGCATTCGCCGACGTCGCGAACAGCACGAGCGCGCCGGGGTCTTCCTTGATCAGCTCGGCCGGCGTCAGTGCGAGCAGGCGGCCTCCGAGCAGGCGCACCGACGGGTGTGGCGATGCGAGCAGCATCTCGAGCAGCGCACCGGGCAGGGCGTCGCGGCGCGAGTGGCGCAGCATCAGCTCGCCGGCGAGCTCGCCGAGCGCTGGCAGCGGGTGGCGGATCAGATCGCGGAGGACCTCGGGCCCGATCTCTCGCAGCGGCGCGTCGAGCAGGCGGAGCAGCACGGAGGCAGCGCCGGCGGCGCGGTCGTTGTTCTCGGGCGTCTCGCGCAGACCGAGGAGGATCGACAGCGAGCGGATCGAGGCACTCTTTGCGATGTCCTCGGCGAGAGGGCGGCCATCGAGGAGCTGCCCGGCGGCATCGCGGATCGCGGCGGTCTTGCCGGTGACGAGCAGCGAGATCAGATCCGCGTCCTTCAGGGCATCGGCGACGTGCGCGACGATCCACCGGATCACCCAGGTGTGCGCATCGACGAGGTCGCTCGCGAGCGCGCCGCGCGCGAGGGCATTCGACATCGGTCGGTCGCGAACCATCTCGTACGCGAACTGCTGCGCGATCGGATGTCCCGTCGCCAGCACGTCGGCGAGCGCGTCGTCGGCGAGCGCGTCGACGAAGGCGCGGTTCGCGCGCAGCGCCTTGGTCGCAAACTCGATCACCGGCGTGGCGCGGCCCGCGCGCACGAGCCGCCACACGGCATCGGGCGCCGCGTCCCACAGGTGCGGGTAGCGCTCCTCGCGGACCGGCGGCGTGGGGTCACCGGGCCGATAGCGCCCCTTGCACTTCCACGTCGCGCGGAAGTGGTGTGCGCGCTCGTAGCGCGGGCTCTGCCCGAACAGGGTGTCGTTGAACGCGTGGTAGCGCGCGAACCTGTCGTACCAGGTGTCGTAGCCCTGCTGCGGTGGTTGCGCGTCGTCGTCGGAGTACGCGAGCAGCATGGCGCTCGCCATCGCGACGTAGTCCGCGGAGCCGGCTCGCGCGAGGCGGCGCAGCACGCGCGCGACCCGGCGGCGGAAGTAGCCGCGCGTCGCGGGGCCCATCGGCTTCTTGTTGCCCGGGCTGCCGTGCGAGTAGCCGCCGCCCGCGGTGTGCGCGTCGATCCGGCGCGCGACGAACACGTAGAGCTCGCCGTCGCGGCGTGCCTCGGCCATGCGGAACAGCGTGCGAATCACCGTGATCTCGGCGTTCGAGAGCCGCGCGACGCGCGCCATGGCGAACACCGCGGGTCGTGTGATCGCATCGTTGATGAGGTAGAGCGCGACCGCAGCCGCGCACGCCTTGACGGGATCCGTCGCCAGGAGCTCCTCGGCGGCGCGCGCGACGGCGCTCGGATCGCCCGAGGCCAGCGCCGAACCGAGCGCCGGGCTGAGATCGCGGAGCGACGGCTGGAGGGTCAGCGCGGTCGGCTGGACCCGCACGATCGCGAGCCGAGCAATCGCCCGCAGGTTCATCGGCGTCTTCGGATCCTCGGAGATCACGCGGAGCGCTGGCAGCGACGCGGTGGTCGCGCAGCGCACGAGCGCGGTGAGGAGCACGTGCTTCCAGGCCGGGTGCGCTCCCTTCGGAGGCGGCGCCGTGAGGAGCTCGAGCAGGGCAGGCTCGGCCGTGTGGAGATCGCGATCGCCGGCGCGCCACACGGCGGCGACCAGCGATCCTTCGCCCTTCGCTCCCTGGCGCAAGCGCGCGACGATCGCGGCACCGTCGTCGCGAGGCGCGGTGCGCGGTGCGGCGGGCGCGGGTGCGGGTGCGGCGGCAGCGCCCGTGTGCTGGTAGCCGCCAGCCACCTTCTCGGCGACCAGCTTGTCGAACACCAGCTTCGCCTTCGCGAGCGATAGCGGCGTCGCGGTCTTGGTGCCGTCGCGCAGCGGGGAGCCGCGTCGGCCGTAGCGGAAGTTGACGACGTACTGGTTGGTCGCGACTTCGACGAGATCGATCTCGTAGACCTTGTCCGAGGTTCCTTCCCGGAACCACAGGCGCGCCTGCTCGGTCACCCGCACGCGGCGAGCCTACAACGAGAACGCGGGCTAGCGGTCCTGCGAGCGGACGAACAGTCGCTGCCACAACGTCGGGCGCTGGAAGTCGCGGTCGAGATCGGCAAACGACTCGACGGCGGCGGTCTCCGACATCGCGTTGCCGGATCGGAAGAACTCTTCCTCGACGTCGGTGGTGATCTCGAGGGAGGCGTAGAACTCGGACATGACGAGCTGATGAGCAAGGCCGGTGCCAGTGCTCCGTCAGGTCCCTCACGCAGCCAGCGCGCCGCAAACGCCTTCGGTCAGCCCAGCGATTCGAGAAACGGGAGCACGGCCGCGGCAACCCGTGCGCAGCCGCCCCGGCTGTGTGTGACAGCGTGCGACGTCTCGAGCTCGATCCCTGCGTAGCGCTTGCCGGAGTTCTCGATCCGGAGCGCGGTACACACCGCGGGACCGACGCCGCTGTAGGGCTGGTTCGCGCGGACCTCGAGCCCGGCGGCGCGGAGCTGGAACATCAGTCGCTCCGAGAGGTCCGCCTCGAATGCGTGCGTGGGATCGTAGAGCACACCGACGTCGAACTGCCGCTGCCCCGGATCGAGGGACGGATCGAAGCTATGGGACGACAGATGCAGGCACGCGCCTCCGCCGTGCAAGCGCGACGCGACGTCGCGGCGGACGGCATCCCAGTAGGGCGCGTGGAACAGCTCGAGCCGTGCGGCGCGATCTGCCGCGGTGAGCCGCGCGTTGCCCGGGACGCTCGCTCCGTAGCTGTTGATCGGGATGACGTCCGCGTGATCGGCGGGGCGGTTGAGATCGACAAACATGCGGGTGAACGCGCCCGTGTGCACGGCGAGCCCGACGGCCTCACCGAGTTGCTCCGCGATCTCGAAGGCGCCGTGATCCCAGCCCGCTTGCGACTTCCTGATCTCTTCATCCACACCGAGATCGACGTCGAGTGGCAGCTGCCACGACGCGTGCTCACAGGACAGAACGAGGCCGATCACCGCCGCGAATGTACCAGGCCGGCGCGTCAGCGCACGTCGGCAGCGCGCGGCACCATCGCTGCCGCGAGCAGCGCGGCGAGGATCACCACGCCGCCGTGCACGATGCTGACGTGCAGCACGTCGGTGACGTGACAATGCAGGTGCAGCACGAGACCGCCGAGGCTGCCGCCGCCCGCGCCGAGCGCCGCGGCGATCCAGCGCGAGCCGACGGGCAGGGCGCCACGCAGGAAGAGCGTTCCGAGGACGATCGGCACGAGCGCGGTCGCGAGCCCGATCTCGAGACACGTGTGGCCGCGCGCGAAGTGCTCGGCGCCGTACTCGATGCTCGACGGTCCGCTCGGGTGGATCAGTGCACCGAGCACGACGAACGCGATCGAGGTGAACACGGCGGCGATCGCGGCGAGCCACCAGCGCGGCATCACCGAGCCCGCGCGCGGGACGAGAGCGAGGTGACACGGGATCACGAAGCCGAGCAGCCAGGCGAGCCCGGCTCCGACCATCCAGCCCATCGGCAGCTCGCCAGCATCGCGCCGCGTGGTGACGACCGCGAGCACGCCCGCTCCATAGATCAGGGACAGTGCGACGAGCATCACGAGCTGGCGCACCGGCCGGCGCGGGGCTGCGGGCGTCAGCGCGCCGAGCTCGGCCTCGAGCACCTTCGCCAGCGGAGGCGGCGCCGGCGGCGCCAGGGCAGCGAGCTCGTCGATCGGATCGGGCTTCATCCGACCTCCTGCTTGGCGCCGCCGCGGAGCAGCTTGCGTAGCGCCTCGTAACCGCGGTGTGCGCGGACCTTCATCGCGCCGACGGTGGTGCCGGCGATCTCTGCGGCCTCGGCGACGCTCTTGCCGTCGAGCTTGGTCAGCACGACCGCCTCGCGCTGCTGTTCCGGGAGCTGGGCGAGCGCATCGAGCGCCTCACGCACCATTGCCGGATCCGCGGGTTCGTCGCGGCTGGCGGCAGTCTGACCCGCGATGTCCGCTCCGACCTCGGGAAGCTCGTCACCCTCACCGACCCGCACGATCGCACGCTTGGCCTTGCGGGCCTCGTCGATGAACGTCCGGTGCGCGATCGCGTAGATCCACGGAACCGGATCGGCGCCGCGGACGTAGGCGGCTCGGGCGCGATGAACCTTGAGGAACGTCTGCTGGAGCAGATCGTCCGCGACCGCGCGCTGGCGGGCCATCTTGACCAGGTAGCCATACAGGCGCGGTGCGACCGCGGCATAGAGCTCGCGGAACGCGCTCGCATCGCCGTCGCAGTATCGCGCCATGAGGTCCCTGGGCTCGGCCATCTAGCCGCACGGGGGTATACGCCGGCTGCCCTGCCTGGTTACAGGCACCGGGACCGATCTCTGGGAACGTGTGCCCTTGCCCTCGGTGGTGTACCTGCCCGATAACCCCACGCATGGCACCCGGTCGTCGCAGCAAGTCCAACGTCAAGAACCGCCCGAAGTTCAAGGTCGTCCGCCGGCTCAAGGGCCGGAAGATGAAGTCCAAGAAGAAGGCAGCGCACAAGCGCGGCCTCGCGCGTAACAAGAAGCGGCGCCAGAACCGCGGCAAGAAGAAGTAACTACAGCAGTCCGACGAGGGACCAGGCGATCAGGAGCTGTCCGCCGAAGTACGCGGGCAGGCCCCACGCCAGGTTCGAGAACTCTCGCGCGACGAACCGATTGCGTGCGACCGAGAGGTCCGAGACGAAGAACAGCGCTGCGCCTGCGACAAACAGGTAGCGGTGCGGTTCGCTGATCGCGGTGCCACGCCCGACAGCGAGCGCGGCGATCACCATCGTCACGATCGTGATCACGTACAGGATCACGGGAACCTTCATGGTCCCGAGCCTCGGCCACAGCACGACCAGGGCGACGCCGCCGACCAGCACGGGCAGCGCGGCGTAGATGCCGGCCTGCGCGATCCACGTCTGCGGAGCCTCGACGAACGCGACCGCGACGACGTAGCCGATGTGCCCGATCAGGAACGCGACGAGGCCGGCGAGAAACGCCCGCTTGCTGTGACCGAGGAGCGCCACGTCGCCGATCGCGCCGAAGACGAGGCCGAGGAAGATCGCCAGGCCGAACTTCTGGGTCGCAGGTCCACGGATCGCGAACGCCTCGAGCCCGAGCATCACGAACGCGAGCGACGCGACGAGCTTGCCCACGACCCGCAGCCGCGCATGGCCGCGATACTCGGCGTACAGGAGCGCGGCGAGGCCGGCAACGCACACGAACGTCAGCGCGACCTGCATCACTCGCCTCGGGGATCCCAGCCGGCGAGCGCGCGCGAGACGAGATCGAAGCGATCCTGCCCCCACATCAGATATCTGCCGTTGACGACGAACGTCGGCACGCCGAACACGCCCGCGGGATGCGCGCTCGCAGTATTCGCGACGAGCGCTGCCTTGATCGCCGGATCCTGCGTGCGCTCGATCCACTCGGGTGGCAGTTCCGCGGCGACGAGCAGGCGCCGCAGGACCTCCGGGTCCTCGAGGTCCTGCTGCTCGGCCCACATCGCACGTGCAATCACGGTCGCGAGGCGGATGCCCGTCGCGGTGTCGATTTCGGCGGCGAGGATGCACAGCCGCTGCGCCATGATCGTGCGCTGCGGGAACTTCTTCGGCAGCTCGAACGGTTCGCCCCACCACCGCGCCCAGCGCGACATCTCCAGGCTGACGTAGCGCTGCTTCGCGGGCGGCATCGCGAACCACGGGACGTTCGCCTGGTGAATGTCGCGGAACAGCGCGCCGAGGAGGATCGGCACGAGGCGCGGCGTCACGCCAGACTGCGCCGCGAGCGCAGGGAGCTGCGTCAATGCGAGGTACGCGAACGGGCTTCCGACATCGAAGTAGAAGTCGAGCGTCGCGCCCGGCGCTGCAGGCGGGGCGGCGATCGAGCGCACTCCACCGGGCGGCGGCTCGGCGTCCGGGTCCCAGCCTGCGAGTGCGGCGCGAACCCAGTCGAGTCGATCCTGTCCCCAGATCAGCAGTGGCCCAGTCGGGCGGCGGAGGATCCATGCGGGGGCACCGAAGATCCCGAGGCTGATGGCTTCATCGGTCCGGCGGCGGAGCTCGTCCTTGATCGCATCGGTGTCGGCGCCCGCGAACGCGGCCGCGATGTCGTCCGCGCTCGTACCGGCGCTCTCGAGCGCAGTGCGGATCACATCGTCGTTCGTGATGTCCTCGGCGTGTTCCCAGTAGGCGGTGTAGATCGCGGCGATCGCTTCAGGCCACCGGGAGTGCGGAAGCCCGAGGAGGATACGGAGCGCGCGGACCGTTCGCATCGGGTGCGCAGACGGCATCTGGAACGGATGGCCAAAGATCTCCGCCCAGCGATGCATGTCGCGGTAGTTGTGAGCGGCCTTCTGTGGCGACAGGGTGGCCATCGGCCCGTCACCGGCGCCGATCCCGCGGAACACGCCGCCGAGGAGCATCGGGCGCCAGTCGACCTCGACGCCAAGGCTGGCCGCCTGCCGCGACGCGAGATAGGCGTAGGGGCACGAGAAGTCGAACCACAGCTCCAGCACGTTCCGGGGAGCTTTGCACGCTCAGGTGCGCCCGTGTGGGAGCCGAACCAAACCGGCAGATCCGTGGACACAAACGGCTTTCGAGGCCGCGCCCAGAGCGCTAGAATTGCGGAGTCGAGATGGCCAAGCTGGTCGACGGATTCAAAGACGGGAAACCGGACCTCGGGCGCCGCACGTTCCTTGTTCCCGAGAACCATGCAGAGGTACTCGCGCTGCTCTATCACGAGCAAACGGGCATCGTTGGTGGTCTCCCGGTCGGTCCCGTGACGACGGATCCATTCGGCGCGCACGGCATCCGCATGTATCCCGATCAGGATCCGGTCGTGCTCGAAGAGACGCGGCGGTACTTCGAGAAGCTCGCGGAACGCTTCTCGAATGATCTGCCGAAGGCGTAGGCCCACGCGATCCTCGTGGTCATTGCGCCCATCGCCTGGTATGATCCGCCCATCGTTTTGGTTTCGAGTTTGAATTGTTCGGTTTGCTGTCACTAGGTACGGGTGGTCTCGTTGGGGCGGCGGTGTTGACCTCGGTCGCGTGCAGTGGCGCGCAGACCACGGCCGCCGGATGCGGCAAGGACACCGACTGTCGTGCTCCGCGCGTCTGCGAGCGGACGGTCTGTGTCGATCCGCGCCCGCTCGCGGCTCCTCTCGATGGCGATGCATCGTCGGTCGCAGGTGACGCTGCGGTCGCGACGACGCCCGTGCGCGGCGCGCCTCCGTTCGCGATGTTCGGCGGCGATGCGCGACACACGGGTCGGCGCGGCGGTCCCGCACCAGCGAAGGCGCCCAAGGAGCTGTGGAAGAGCCCGGTCAACGGCGTCGTCGCGGGCTCGCCGACGATCGGTCCCGACGGAACCATCTACGTCGCCTCGCACGACGGTGGGCTCTACGCGTTCGAGCCGACCGGCACGCAGAAGTGGAAGTTCGCGACCGGCGATCGGTCGTGGAGCACGCCGGCGGTCGCTGAAGACGGCACGGTCTTCATCGGCTCCGACGACGATCACCTCTACGCGGTCACGTCTGATGGCAAGCAGAAGTGGAAGCTCCGCCTGGGCGCCTGCGATCCAAAGGGCTTTGGCCCCGAGTCGTCGCGCTGCGATGTCGATGGCGGTCCGACGATCGGCGCTGACGGAACGATCTACGTCGGCGGCGACGGCATCCATGCCGTGTGGCCCGACGGAACGCTGCGCTGGAAGGTCGCGACCGCGGAGCACGTCGCATCGACGCCGGCGGTCGCAGCCGACGGCACCGTCTACGCGGGCAGCCAGGACGACGCGCTCTACGCGATCGCACCCGATGGCACGAAGCGCTGGGAGGTCCGCACCGGTGGTGACATCGACGGCTCGCCGGCGATCGGCAGCGACGGCACGATCTACGTCGGCAGCGACGATCACGCGCTCTACGCGATCGCCCCGGGCGGCACCGTGACGTGGAAGACGCTCACCGGTGATGCGATCCGCGGTGGTGTGGCGATCGGAGCCGATCGCACGATCTACGTCGGCAGTCACGATGCGCGCCTCTACGCGATCGCGCCTGACGGCAAGGTGCGGTGGAAGGTCGCCGCCGCGGACAAGATCTCGGCCACGCCCGGGATCGCGACCAACAACACGATCCTCATCGGAACCGAGGATGAACATCTCTACGCGGTCGCGCCGGATGGCACGCTCTTGTGGTTGCTCCCTCTCGCAGGAGACGTCGATACGACTCCCGCGATCGGGCGCGACGGCACGATCTATGTCGCCGGCGATGATGCGCATCTGCACGCATTTCGCTAAGCAAGGAACAGAATGACTACGTTCGATCGACAGGCTGTAATTGAAAGCCTGTCCCGCCTGGTGACACCAGGTATCAAGCTCACTGCACTCGCCGACGAGCTCGGCGCGCGCAAGCACGAGTACGCGGCCCTCCGCCAGCTCGTGTTCGGCCTCGTCGAGGAAGGCACCGTCCAGATCCTCTCCGGCGGCGCCTTCGCACTCGCACCCTCGGGACGCCCGAGCGATCGCCGGGCTCCCAAGCCCAAGCCGGTCGTCGAAGAATACGATCCGCCCGACGAGCCCAGCGTGCCCGGCATGGAGCCGGTGCGCAGCAAGAAGGCTCCGCGGCCACTGCCGAAGTCGGCGAACCGCGGCGGCGCACTGCCGTGGGGTGGTGCGGGGAAGAAGGACGGTCGCGGTGCGCGCTCCGGTCCGCCGTCCTCACGGGATGGTCAGACGCGCGGCGGTTCGCCGACGCGCGGCGGCTTGCCGTCGTCGTCGGGTTCATCGACGCGCGGTGGCCTACCGTCGTCGTCGGGTTCATCGACGCGAGGTGGTCCGCCGTCGCGCGGTGGTCCACCATCGCGCGGTGGTCCTCCCTCGCGTGGTGGTTCACCGTCGCACGCCGCTCCGCCGGCGCGCATGGCACCGCCGCCGCCCAAGGTGCCGTCCAAGCCGATCGCGGTCTACGATCCGGAGACTGGCGAGACGCACACCGCGGGCGAGACGCCGCATAGTGGCGAGCCGACCGGAGGCGGCCAGATCGTCGAGAAGGACACCCGGATCATCGGTCGGATCACCGTGCATCCCGCCGGTTACGGCTTCGTCGCGATTCCCGCGGGCGAGACGGTGTTTGTCCCCGCGAAGTACCGCAATAACTCGCTTGACGGCGATCGCGTCGCGCTCGAGACCTGGCCCGGCGTGCGTGGCACCGAGGGTCGCGTCGTCGACGTGATCGCTCGCGGTCGTGCGCGCCTCACCGGCATTCTCCGCAAGGTCGGCCGCGCCGTGTACCTCGAGCCCGACGATCCGCGGATCGCTGCCGACTACGGCCGCGTCCACCTCGACGACGCCCCGATGGGCAAGACGGGCGACGCGGTCGTCATCGAGATCACCCGCTATCCGGATGCCGTGCGCCGCGAGATCGCCGGCAAGCTGCTCAAGGTCCTCGGCGACCCCGACGATCCGCGCACCGAGATCGAGAAGATCCTCGCGTGCGCCGTGATCCCTCTCGAGTTCCCCGACGACGCCACGCAGCAGGCAGTCCATACCGCACAGGAGGTACTGCCCAGCGACCTCGCAAACCGGATCGATCTCCGCGATCGGCGGTTCGCGACGATCGATCCCGAGACCGCACGCGACCACGACGACGCGCTTTGCATCGAGGACGGTCCGCACGGCGGGCCGCGCGTGTGGGTCGCGATCGCCGACGTCTCGCACTACGTCCGGTGGGGCGATGCCCTCGACAAGGAGGCCTCGATCCGAGGTGTCTCCGTGTATCTGCCCGACCGAGTGATCCCGATGCTGCCGCACCAGCTGTCATCGAACATCTGCTCGCTGTTGCCGATGGTCGATCGCTGCGCGCTGTGCGTGCGCCTCGACTACAGTAACGACGGCGAGCTGGTGGACGTCGGCTACGCAGCCGCCGTGATCCGGAGCAAGGGCCGGCTCGACTATCCAGGTGTCGCGGCCGCCCTCGGAGGCGACTTCCGTGGCCGTCGCGAGGAGTATCGGCCATGGATCGGCGAGCTCGAGCGCCTGAACGCGCTCGCGCGGATCCTGCGCACCAAGCGCCGCGCGCGCGGTGCTCTCGAGCTCGAGATCGCCGAGCCGAAAGTCGTTCTCGACGCCGACGATCCGCGCCTCGTGCGCGACGTCGTCAAGTCCAAGGGCGACCCCGCGGTCAAGCAGGCCTACGAGCTCGTCGAGGAGTTCATGATCGCCGCCAACGAAGCGGTCGGTAGCTTCTTCCGCAAGCGCGGCGCCACGACCGTGTGGCGCGTCCATGCTCCGCCCAAGATGGAGCGCGTCGCGCAGCTCGCAGAGCTGCTCGGAGCATATGCGATCAAGGTCGACGTCGAGGCCGCGCTCACGCCGCTCGGCATGAAGGCCGTGCTCGATCAGATCAACGAGAAGGAGGGCGCGCAGGCGCTGACGTTCCTCGTGCTGCGCACGCTGACGCAGGCCGTCTGGGACACCGTCCCGATCGGCCACTTCGGTCTCGCCTCCGGCGACTACCTCCACTTCACGTCGCCGATCCGGCGCTACCCGGATCTGCTCGTGCACCGGCTGTTGAAGTACTACCTGCACCGCGACGGTCAGCCGTCTGGCGAGGGCTACACCAAGAACCCGCCGCAGACCGAGCAGCTCACGGAGCTCGCTCACGCGTCGAGCGGCAACGAGCGGCGCGCGATGGAGGCAGAGCGCGAGGCCGTCGCGATGTACCGCTGCTACCTGATGCGCGACCAGGTCGGTGAGGAGTTCGAGGGCACGGTGTCCGCGGTAACGAGCTTCGGTGCGTTCGTCGAGCTCGACTCGCCGTTCGTCGAGGGTCTGATCAAGCTCGACTCGCTCGGCGACGAGCCGTGGTCGTACGACGAGGTGCACATGCGCCTCGCCGGGACTCGCACCGGTCGATCGATCAACCTCGGTGATCGCGTGAAGGTCGCGATCAACAACGTGTCGGTCACGCGCCGTCGGATCGACTTCACGCTGTTGGCGACCTCGAGCGCGAACAAGGCGCGTCCGGTGCTCGAGCCGTCCGCGAAGGCGCGGATCGTGACCAAGAAGAAGGTCGGCCGCGAGGTCGAGCGCGCAGCGCGCGGTCACGCCGAGCGTGGTGCCGCACCGCGGAGTGCTGCGTCGACGGGCGGCAAGCTTCGCCTCGGCGTCTCGCACCGCGGGATGGGCGGTGGTGATGCGCCGGCGGGCCGCAAGGGCGGCAAGCCGGCGGGCAAGAAGAAGCGGCGCTAGGCTCCGTCTCAGGCAAGGAACTCGGAAGTTCGGCTGTCGTCGTCGGAGAGCTGCGTACTGTTACGGTTCATGGGTGCGCCCAGAATACGCAGCGCGGGTACGCGCGGTCGGTGTCGTAGGTCGTCCCGATCGACGTGGCGATCTCGCCGTTCCGATCCCCAACGCTCAGGAAGTGGTCGGCGGGTCCGTCGCCCGCACGATCGAAGTTGCCGAACTCGAGACGGTTCGGTGGAACGAGTCGGGCCGGGAGGTACGGCTCGGCGCCCTGCACCGTTCGCCGCTCGAGCAACGGGTCGATGGCGATGGCGGCGCCGGTGGTCACGCCGTACCGGTCGTCGGCATCGTGGAAGACGTAGAGGAAGATTTCGCCCGGCGTGATGCTCGTGGCCGCGCCGTCCGCGAACAAGCATTTCCCGACGAGCGCAGCGGAGCTCGGGGGCGACGCCGGCTCTTCGTTCGTACAGGACGTCGAGGCGATGGCGACGGCGAAGGTGAGGCGCAAGCTCATGCTCGCTTCTACCATGGCCCGGATCCAGTGCTCGGCCTGCCACCTTGGCGCTCCACCGCGGGACGCTGGCGATCACGAGCACCGAGTCCGTTCGGCTCGAGACGCATCGCCGCGACGAGCCGCGCTCCGTGGCCGGCGCCAGCGCAAAGCGGATCAGCGCGAGGTCGAGCGCACCGCGCGCGATCACGCCGAGCGTGGTGCCGCTCCGCGGAGCGCTGCCTCGACAGGCGGCAAGCTCCGCGTCGGTGTCTCGCACCGCGGGATGGGCGGTGGTGATGCGCCGGCGGGCCGCAAGGGCGGCAAGGCCGCGGGCAAAGGGACGGGCAAGCGGCGCTAGGAACCTGTCATAGGTGATCACTTAGTTAAAGCGCTCTCCCCCCGGTAGCAGTGTCCGCGGTGGGGCGGGCACAAGAACACTGTGTCGTCACGAAGCCTCCCGACGTAGAGCGCGCGTCGCTCGAAGAAGGCTCCGGACGGCGGATCGTGAGTCGCGAGCGTCGGCCAGCGTGCGACGGCTCGAGGCGCCCGCGCCGCGCGGGTTCTTCGTTCAACGATTCCGTTGTCAGAGAATGCTCGAACTGGAGTTCCAGCTGGAACTGATCGGCCTTCAGTTCTCGTCGTCGTCCAACGGTAGGTCCGCGCTCCTCGCGCGCGAGTCCTACGCGCGCACAACCTTCCTACCACCTGGGTTTCGGAGGCTCTGATTCGCGCTCTGCGCGCGCAAACCGCACCACACCCGGCGACGTTCGAACACGCCCACGAACGTCACGCACCGCGCAGCGAATCGATTCCTCGCAGAGAAAACACGCCATCCTCCTCGGGCTTGCGCGAACGCACCGAGAATCTCGTCAAGGGATTTCTCAACAATCGACACATTCCTCGTCGGTGAAACCGCGCTCTCAGTTCCAGCTGGAACTGAACAGCGATCACCGATCACCACCCAGACTGTCCCTCTTCCGCACACCAGGCGCCCCTGACAAGGCCGGCGCTGTACGGCTTGTGAGCAGGCGCGCCTTTCCTCTGGCGCGGCTGGTCACAAACGCACAGCTCGTTTCGCGTTCTCCAACACCGGTCACGACCGCAGCGCAGCGGCGCGAGGACGAACCTCGCCGGCAGTGTTCGGCCGCCGACCCGACCCCGCCGGTCCTCGCACGCAACGACGGAGGGCCGCACCGACGTACCGATCCGGCGCAGCATTGCGGAACGCGATCGTCGCCCCGTACCGAGCCTCCGCGAGCGCATCGGTTCTGCGTCGGGATGCGCGCGACGAGGTGCCAGGTAGCCCGCCCCGGGGATCTCCCGCCGCCCACTCGAGTCCTCGTCGGGATCCGTTCTTGAGATCTCACCTATGAGGAACCTGTAGGTCGTAGTTCGATCCGACCCGCTTGTCCCCCGGTCTCGATGTGCTCCTCGCGAAAGTAGTACTAACGTTGTTAGTAGATACGGAACCGACGCGTCCAGATTCTTGTTCGCACTCGCGCATGTACTAGTTGTGTTAGTGCCGATTCTGAAGTGGACCTCTGGATCCGGGGTCCCGCTCATCGACTAGTTCTTCTCCACAGAGGTTGTAACGGGTTGGAGGCTGGGCCGGTCGACGTCGACTTCGACGGCGCCCCGGCGCTGTCAAAGCCCACGTCAACGATGGGTCCAAGATAGTTTCCACGGGCGTCGCCGAATCGTCGATGCTCATCGATGATGAGGTTGTTCGCGGTAGCTGCTCTGGCGCTGACGGTCGGGTGCGGGTTCTCGCTCGTTCCCGACGAGGCTGCGACCACCGACGCTCCGGGGAGCGAGCCCGACGCTTCTCGTGACGCGCGGATTCCGACCTGGCAGGTCATCGAGACGCTCCTGGTCGACACCGCGAACGCGCAGGCCGTCGATTCGCAGCACGTGCTCCTGGCGGGTGTCGTGTACAGGCTCCGGGTCTCGGGAACGATCACGAACGTGATCGATGCGTTCCAGGGCGACGCTGACTGGTACGACTTCACGAGCCCGAAGGACAACGGCTGCTGCGAGGACATCGGCCTCGGCATCGACGATCTCGTCGTCAACGATCTGATCACCCAGCCCAACTGGGGCCCGTATGACGCCACGCATGTCTACGAGGTCGACTGGACGGGCGATGGGACGACGATCACCGCGCTCTTCCAGGACACCTACTACGGCAACAACATCGGGAACCTCACGCTCGAGATCCTCGCGCTGCAGTGAGGATCAGCGCGTCGCGAGCGCCTCGAGCAGCTTGCGACGCGTGATCGGCTTGGCGACGAGAGCTCGGACTCCGAGATCGCGTGCACGGCGGCGGTGCTCGGGATTTGCTCGCGACGTGATGATGATGACGGGCGTGGTCTTGAACCGCTCGTCCTTGCGCAGGTGGACGATCAGGTCGAAGCCGCCGAGCTCGGGCATCTCGAGGTCGGTGACGATCAGGTCGTAGCGGAGCTGACGCGTCATCTGCAGCGCACGGGCGCCGTCCTCGGCGACATCGACGATCCAGCCCTCGCGGCCGAGCATGCTCGTCATCGCCTCGCGAATCGCTCGCGAATCGTCGACGACCAGGGCACGGCCAGCGAGCACCATCGGAGCAGAGCCGCCGTCGTTGATCGCTTCGCTCGGCGCATCGGGGTACGCACGGCGCACGAGCTGCGCGGGGTCGAGGATGAGCTGTACCTTGCCGGAGCCGCTGATCGTCGCGCCGGCGTACAGCGTGAGCGGAGCGAGCAGGGGGCCGAGCGGCTTGATGATGATCTCGCGCGGTCCGACGATCTTGTCGACCGTGCACACGAGGCTCTTGCCCGCGAACGAGACGACGACGCCGGGGCGGCGATCCGTGGCCGTGCCGTGACCGAGCAGTCCCTCGAGCCTGAGCACGGGCAGTTGCTCGTGGCGCACGGTCGCGGTAGTCGCCGACGCATCGACGAGCGTCGTGTCGATCACGTGCACGTTCGGGATGGCGTAGACCTGACCGCCGACCTTGAACAGCATCGCCTGCGCCAGCGCCGTCGATAGCGGCAAGCGGAGGGAGAACGTCGTGCCGCGCCCCGCGGTCGACGTGACCTTGACCTCGCCGCCCAGCTTGGAAACCGTCTGGCGCACGAGGCCGATGCCGATGCCGCGCCCTGCGAGCTCGTCGGCATCGCCCCGCACGGACACACCCGAGCCGAGCAGTGCGTCGAGGATCTCGGCGTCATTCGCGAGCTGTCCGCGCGTCGCACTCCACTGCCCCGTCGAGACAAGTCGGTCGCGTAGCGCGGCGGTGTCGATGCCACGTCCGTCGTCGGAGACCTCGAGCACGAGGAGGTTGCCGTCCTGGCGGGCGCGGATCGTCACCGTCGCGGTCGCGGGCTTGCCCTTCGCCGCCCGCTCCTCGGGGGGCTCGACGCCGTGCGCGACCGCGTTGCGCAGGAGCTGCGTGATCGGATCCACGAGCTGCTCGGCGACTGCCTTGTCGAACTCGGTCTCCTCGCCGATCGTCCGCAGCTCGACGCGCACGCCCGTCGCGCGCCGCAACGCCCGCAGCGTTCTCGCCGCGTGGGTCATCAGATCGCGCGCCGGGCCCATGCGGATCCGGGTCAGGCTCGTCTGCAGCTCGCCGATCGTACGCCGCAGCGCCTCGATCTCGTCGAGCAGCGCGGCGGTGGTCTGGCTGAGCAGTGCGGCCTGACCCGCGAGCTCGCTCTCCGCATTCCCGAGTGCCGCGCGATTCGGCGCCGTGGGTGTATCGAGCGCGTCGTGCAGGTTCTGCCGCGTTCGCGCGAGGTCGCGGGAGAGGGTGCGGAGGAGCTGTACGCGCCGCTCGATGCGGGTGCGATCGAACAGCAGCTCGCCGGCACTCGACATCAGCTCGTCGATCCGCTCGGGCTCGACGCGCAGCCACGCCTTGGCCTCGGGGATCGGGGCACCGTCGGGCGTCGGCTCGATCACCGGCTCGGGCGGTGGCTCGACAAACGGGGGAGGGAGCGACATCGGGCGGCGGTTCGGCCGCGCGATCTGATCGATCTGATCGCGGATCTTGTCGGCGGCGGCCTCGCCGCCGGGCTCGCTCGCGACCTCGAGATAGCCGCGCAACGCATCCGTCACCTCGACGAGCAGGTCCGCCGTTGCAGGCGTCCACGGCGAGGGCTCGCGTCCGAATGCGGCGAGCGCGCTCTCGAGCCGGTGCGAGAGATCGACCATGGTGTTGAGTCCGACCGTGCCCGCCGCACCCTTGAGCGTGTGCGTCACGCGCATCATCTCGGTCAACGCATCCGCGGTCGGATTCGCCGAGCCTCCGGCGAGCACGCGCGTGGTGACGGTCTCGAGCGCGTCCTGCGCCTCGGTCTTGAACAGCGCGCGCAGCATTGCGAGCTCGTCGGGATCGAAGTCGAGCTCGCCGTCGCTCATAGGGCAGGCTCGACGGTGGAAGCGATCGTGATCAGCTCGAGCGCACGACGGATGATGGTCTCTGGATCGAGCAGGATCAGCGGGCGACCGCCGGCATCGACGATCGCGCCCGCATTCTCGTGGAGTGACGCCACGTGATCGACCTGGTCGACACGCAGGGCGCAGATCACGCCTTCGGTCTCGAGCACGAGCGCGCCGTCACCCTGGCGTGCGGGCGGGCCGGGCGGTTGATCGAGCAGGGCGCCGACGTCGATCACCGGCAGGATCGTTCCGTGGAGGTTGCACACGCCCGCGAGTGCGGTCGGCGCCGTCGGCACGCCGGTTACGAAGCCGAGGCTGACGACCTCGCGCACCCAGCGCAGCTCGACTGCATAGCGCACGGCGCCGATCGTGAAGACGATGACGTTGCGGAGCTCCGCCACGCGCGGAGCATACGCGGCCTTGCCGGCTGCTAGCTAGCGGCCTTGGACTCGAGCACGAGCTCGGGCCGGGCCCGGTTCTCGACGACGTCGCGCGTGACCACGCACTCCTTGACGCCCGTCAGCGACGGAATCTCGTACATCACGTCGAGCATGACTTCCTCGAGGATGGCGCGAAGGCCGCGAGCACCCGAGTTGCGGCGCGCGGCCTCCTTGGCGATCGCGGTCAGGGCGTCTGGGCGGAAGTTCAGCTTCACGCCCTCGAGCTCGAACAGGCGGTGGTACTGCTTTGCGAGCGCGTTGCGCGGCTTCCACAGGACCTCTGTCAGCGCGTCGACGTCGAGCGCGTCACACGAGACGATCACCGGCAGGCGTCCCATGAACTCCGGGATCATGCCGAACTTGATCAGATCCTCGGTGCGGGCCTCGCGGCGCAGCGCGTCCTTGTCGTCCTCGGCGGTCGAGACCTGGGCCCCAAAGCCGAGGCCCCGCTGGCCGGTGCGGCGGCGGACGATGTCCTCGAGGCCGTTGAAGGCGCCGCAGCAGATGAACAGGATGTCCGTCGTATCGATCTGGATCAGCTCCTGCTGCGGGCGATTACGCGCGCCGTCAGGCGTGATCGTCGCAGTCTTGCCCTCGAGAATCTTGAGGAGCGCCTGCTGAACGCCCTCGCCGGACACGTCGCGTGTCGGGGACGGCGAGCCGCCCTTGCGGGCGATCTTGTCGATCTCGTCGATGCAGATGATGCCGCGAGCCGTCTTCTCGACGTCGCCACCGGCGGCGCGGAACAGCGCCTTGACCACGCTCTCGACGTCCTCGCCGACGTAGCCGGCCTCGGTCAGGGTGGTCGCATCTGCGATCGCGAACGGGACATCGAGCTTCTTCGCGAGCGTCTGGGCGAGCAGCGTCTTGCCCGAGCCCGTGGGCCCGATCATGAGGATGTTGCCCTTCTGGAGCTCGACATCCCCGGCCTTGCCCCGCAGCCCGATCCGCTTGTAGTGGTTGTAGACGGCGACGGAGAGGGCGCGCTTGGCCTCCTTCTGACCGACGACGTAACGATCGAGCTCGTCGACAATGGCGCGCGGCGGCGGGTACTTGGGCCGCTCCGACGCCTCCTCCTTGGCGAGGATGTCGTTACACAGCGTCACGCACTGGTCGCAGATGAATACGCGCGGGCCGCTGATCAGCTTGCGCACCTCGCGCCGCTGCTTTCCGCAGAAGGAGCAATGGAACTCTTCCATCCGGTCTCAATTCTTACATGTTCCAGGGGGCCGGCAATAGGCGCGATCACCCTTTGCGCCCTCCGAAAGGGTAGGACCTGGTGGGCGGGAGCGAGAGGCCACAGGCGCTTGTGTCGCAGCCAAGAGCGAGGGATCACTTTGCCTCGATGCGTGCGGTCGTGATCTGTGCGGAACCCGACGCGGCCCAGGAGCCGGGCGCGGTTGCGACCCTGCTTGCCGAGCTCGGCTGCCGGACCACCCTCGGGCGCTTCGACCTCGGGGGCCTCGACCTCGAGGCCCTGGCCAACCGGCCGCCCAATGTGGTCGTCGTGGAGGCCGGGGACGACGTCGCGCGCGCCCAGAAGACGATCAAGCGCCTCCGCGACGACGGCCCGCTGGTCGAGGTCCCGATCCTGGTCGCGGTCACGGTCGCGCGCCTCGGTGGGCTCGACTTCTCGATCGGCTTTGACGACTTCGTCCTGATGCCGATCGTGCCGGCCGAGCTCTACGCGCGGATGCGCCAGCTCGACTGGAAGACGGCGACGTTCGGGTCCGACGAGGTCCTCAAGATCGACGACCTCGTGATCGACATCGCCGGCTACGAGGTCAGGATCGCGGGCCGCCGGATCGAGTTGACCCACCAGGAGTTCGAGCTGCTGCGCTATCTGGCGCAGCACCGGGGCCGCGTGTTCACCCGCGAGGCGCTCCTCGAGCGCGCGTGGGGCTACCGCTACGCAGGAGGAACTCGCACGGTCGACATCCACGTCCGCCGCGTGCGGGCCAAGCTCGGCGAAATGGGCTCGTGGATCGAGACTGTCCGCAACGTCGGCTACAAGCTGCGCGGTTGATGTAAAGTCGGAGACGTGGCGGGGCGAGCCTCGATCGTCGGCGCTGCGGTAACGCACGTGGGAAACGTGCGCGAGCACAACGAGGACGCCCACTTCTTCGACTCCGATCTCGGGCTCCTCATCGTGTGCGACGGCATGGGCGGCCATGCGGCAGGTGAGGTCGCGAGCGCGATCGCGATCAAGACGATCCGCGAGCGCTGGGCGGATCCCGAGACGCTCGAGGTCGCCGATGTCTGGCTCGCGCGCGGCACCGCGATCGCGAAGAAGCAGCTCCTTACCTGGCTGCGCGACGGAGTGCTCGCGGCCCACGCGGCGATCATCGCCGAGGCCGAGCGCGACACCGCGAAGTCCGGTATGGGCACGACCCTCGTCGCGGCCATGATCGTCGGTAGCGAGCTCGTGTTCGCGCACGCGGGCGACTCGCGCGCGTACATGGTGCGCGATGGCATCTCGACCCAGCTCACCGAGGACCACACACTCCTCCAGCGCTTGCTCGCCGCCGGGATCGATGTCGACGTCTCGGGCGATGGCGCGCGGTTTCGCAGCATGCTCACGAATGCGCTCGGTATCGGCCAGGAGTGCAAGGTCTCGACCTTCGTCGTTCCACTCGCCGACGGCGATCGCTTCATGCTGTGCAGTGACGGCATCAGCGAGTACGTCCAGGAAGCAGAGGTCGGGGAGGTCCTGATCAAGCAACCGTCGCCGGCGCGCGCAGCCCAGAAGCTCGTCGACCTCGCACTCGAACGCGGTGGCGCCGACAACGCGACTGCCGTCGTCGTACGCGTCCTCGAGGCGGGCGACAATCCGGTCCCGGCCGCGCAGCGCCGTCGCGACGACCTCACGATCTCGCTCTGCGACCTGTGGTCCGAGAAGGTCTCCCCACAGCAACGGCTGCGCGCGATGCGGATCGCCGTCGATCGCGAGTACGCGATCGGCGACAAGCTCCCGGCCCATTCGTTCGGCGATCGCGTCGCCTGGATCCTCGTCGAGGGCGAGGTCAACCAGCACGGCGAGCCACTCGGCCCCGGCTCGTTCATCTACCCGGAGTCCCTGGTCGCTGGCTCTCAGGCGCCGACCACCGACGGGCTCGCGATCGCACGCACCGACGTCCGTGCAGTGTCGATCCGCAACGACGACTTCAAGGAGCTGTGCGAGGAGGATCCCGAGCTCGGCGAGGCACTCCTCGACAGTCTCGCGACGATCATGCGCGCGGGCGTCAGCGTTGCAGCACCTCCACCCCCGCGCATGACGCCGATCGACTCCGAGATCGCGCGCGCCACGACCGATCCGAACCTCGTCGCGATCGCTCGCGCGCCGACGCCGCTCGCGGTGCAGCAGCTGGTGTTGCCGTCGGTGCCCGTGCCAGCCCCCGAGACTGCGAGCGCGCCGGCCCCCGTTCCGAAGCGCCTGGGGACCGAGCCGCCGGAGATCGAGATCTCGCTCGAGATGGAGGCGGACCTCCCGCCCGAGCGCGTGGCGGTCCCGGTTGCCGTCGCGCGCGAAGACTCCAACGACCATCCCGAGATCACCGTGTCGCACGACGACGGGAGCGCCAAGGTCACGGAGACCATCACCGAGACGAGCGAGCAGACGCTGACCGTCACGCTCGAGGAGGCGACGCGCCGACGACCGGTGACCGCCGAGGATTCCAGCTCGGCCTCCGGGACGATCGAGTCCGCGCTGCCGCTGGCTACCCGCCCGCGCCGGCTCTCCGACGGCTGGGGCGACGACTAGCGGCTGTAGTCCGTCAGCTCCATCACGATGGCGCCGAGCTCGGTCTGGGCGGTGACCTTGAGGGGCACTCGATCGGCATCGTCGGACAGCCAGACCGTGAACGTGCGTGCCGGCTTGTCGGACTCGATCGTCATGTTCGACTTCGCGCGATACGATTTTCCCTCGAACAAGATCGCGCGCCGATTGCCGAGCGCCGTTCCGATCTCTTCCTCGCCGGCGTACGTGACATCGACCCGCCACAGGCGGCGTCCACCGATCACGAAGACCGTCCGCACGGCGCCCTTGGTGCCCTTCCAGCCGCGGAGCTGCGCCATCGCGGTGTGTGCATCGTTGACGATCACGTTCCCGAAGTTGATCTTCTGCGTCTTCGGCGCGGGATCCGCCGGCCGCTGATACGTGACCTCGGCGATCCCGCCCGCGAACTTCGCGCTCGCGGTCGTGCGCTTGCCGCTGTTGATGATGAGCGAGTCGAGCGAGATGGGCCGACCGGTCTCGAGATCGATCACCGAGGTCGCCTCGTCGCTGATCTGCTTGACCAGCGCTGCCGCGCCTGCCGTCGACGCGCGCGACTTCACGACGATCACCTTGCGTCCATCCACCTCACCGGGCTGACCGACCGCGAGCTGCGCCTCGCCGGCGAGCACGCCCGCGAGGTGGACCTCGAACGCCATCTGCTCGCCCGGATGCAGCCCGAGCGTGTCCTTCGCCTCGGGCGCAACAGGCGCCGTCGCCGGTTGCTGCGAGGTCATCGCATCGGCGCCAGCACACCCGACCAGGATCCCCAGCAGCCACACAAAGCGCATCCTTCATGGATGAACGAATCCGGCCCCGTCGGCAAGCGGTGGTAGCGTGCCGAGGTGGAAACGGTCACGCGGGTCGGCATCACCCTCGGCGATCCGGCAGGAATCGGCCCCGAGATCGTGGCTGCCACCCTCGCTGCGGCTCCGCTTGAATGGCGAGCCCGCTGCATCGTCTATGGCGACCGCGAGCCCCTGGAGCGCGCGGCGCGAGCGCTGGGCCTGGACTTGCCTGCCGTCACGATCGTCGGCGACGGTGCCGGTAGCCGCGCGGAGCCGGGGGCGCCCGACGAGGCGACGGGGGCGGCACAGGTCGGCTATCTCGAGGCCGCCGTCGCGGCCGCAGCCCGCGGCGAGCTCGGCGCGATCGTGACGGCCCCGATCTCCAAGACGTGGGCCAAGCGCGCGGGCTTCGACTTCCCCGGGCACACCGAGATGCTTGCCGCTCGGCTCGGCGCGAAGGACGTCGCGATGATGTTTGCCGGGCCCAAGCTCAAGGTCGCGCTGGCGACGGTGCATGTGCCACTGGCCGAGGTTGCGCGCACGCTGACGACGCAGAGCCTGCGCCGAACGATCGAGCTGCTCGCGGAGTCGCTCGTCCGCGACTTCGGAATTCGCGCACCGCGGATCGGTGTCGTCGGTATGAATCCGCATGCAGGCGAGGGCGGCCTCCTCGGCACCGAGGATCGAGACATCATCGCGCCGGCGCTGTCGCCACTACCGCCCGCGACGCTCGCGGGCCCACTCGTCCCCGATGCCGCCTTTCGCGATGCGCTCCACGGCAAGCACGATGCGCTCGTCGCCATCTATCACGATCAGGGTTTGATCCCGGTCAAGCTCGTCGACTTCGACGAGGCGGTCAACGTGACGCTCGGTCTACCGATCGTGCGGACGTCGCCGGATCACGGCACGGCCTACGACATCGCCGGCAAGGGTGTCGCGCGCGCGGTGTCGATGCAGCGTGCGCTCTCGCTCGCGATCGAGATGATCGAGCGTCGTCGGTAAGGCCGCGCTGCGGATCGCACGACGCTGGGGCGCGGGACGTCGGTCCACGACGGGCGGGGCGCGAGAGGATGGGCCGACCCACCGGCGGCACGAGCACGCCACTGGCGAAGGCGCGCGGGACGACGGGCGAACCACCGGCGGCACGAGCACGCCACTGGCGAAGGCGCGCGCGACGACGGGCGAACCACCGGCGAAGGCGAGCGGACCACCCACCGGCGGCACGAGCACGCCACTGCGAAGGCGCGCGGACCACCCCCGACGATATGAGATATCCACCGGCGAAGGCGCGCGGGACGACGGGCGAACCACCGGCGGCACGAGCACGCCACTGGCGAAGGCGCGGGGGACGACGGGTGAACCACCGGCGGCACGAGCAACCACCGGCGAAGGCGCGCGGGATGAAGAATCCACGGGACGTCCGCAGAGAACGCGGGACGTCGCTGATGACCCGTGATGGACAGCCGCGCGCGCGTGGCACCCGTTCGGCTTCGCGTTACTGCGTGCGCGCCTGCCCACACGGCTCACAGCGCTGACGCCACCCTGCGGCGCTCCTCGAAGAGGTTCCTTTTGGGGG
>JANOPP010000072.1:0-8456 GCA_031421915.1 Myxococcales bacterium
ATCGGTGCGCTCCAGGGCGGCGGCAATCCCTGCAAGAACGTCGGGCTCGCGAGCCCGACACCTATCAGCACGCTGATCAGCGGCACGGTGCGTCGCGCGGCGCCCGAGTCTCCCAGCGGATCGGAGTACAGACCACCGACGCCAACGGTGAGATGGAGGTAGCCACGCCACTTGTGCTGGCGCCGGAAGTCGTCGCCATGCTGGGCGAGGCGCTGCGCGAACTTGCCACCGTCGATACGAAGACCACCGCCACCGTCCTGCTCGACCGACTCCTGGAGTGCGTGCACGAGGCGTGTGGTCCAGCAGTCGACCGACCCGTCGTTCTTGCAGGGATTGCCGCCGCCCTGGAGCGCACCGATCAGCGTGTCGAGGCGAACGTGCGCGATCACGGCGTAGAGCATCTCGAGGTTCATCGGCTCGTGCGTCTTGATCGAATCGATCACGGGCTCGAGTACGTCGTAGAGCGGCGCGTCGAACACGCCGAGCTGGAACGTGCCCAGCATGCGGAGGGCACCGATCACGTCCCCGGTCTTCTGCGTCAGCTTCGACGAGCGTGCGACGCGCTCCATGAGATCGAGGAAGCCGACGAGACGAACCGTAGCAGAGCGCGAGAACCGGACCTGCGCGTTGACCTCGCCGGGGAACAGCGAGCGCAGACCATCGTCGAGCGCGACCAGCGCCTTCGAGGCGGTGCGCAGCTCGCGCGCGAGATCCGGGGTCGCGTAGAGCGGCAGGTTGCCGACGTCGAGCGACGAGGTGCCATCGCTGTTCGGGAACCGTGCGAACAGGCTCCCGATGTCGGCGACCGCTGCCTCGAGCCGATCGACCATCGGATACACCGCATCGACCTTGGTATTGATCTGATCGATGCGCTTGCCGAGCTCGCCCATCTCGCGCGTCGCCCAGCCCGCGAGCACGATCGTCGCGTCCTGACGCAGCTTCGCGAGGATCAGCGCGTCCGCATCGATCGAGTCTCCGATCGCGCTCCCGGCCTCCGCCTTCGGCGCCTTCTTGCCCTTGGCCGGCGCGGGCTTCGCCGGAGTCGCCACCACGGGCACCATGACAGCGTCTTCGGAGCTCCCGTCATCGTCATCTGCCTCGGCATCGCGCGATGCGCGGTCGATCATCGCGGTGAGGCGCATGAGGTGCATCGAGTTCTCGTTGCCGATCAGGAGGCGGACGGCCGGCGAGCTCAGCGCCTCGCGGGCATTGCGTGCGCGCGCGCCGAGGGTCGGAAGATCGAGACCGTTCTCCCCGAACGCGCCGGGGCGCACCAGCGTGCGAATGTCGACGAGGCCCGTGCGAACGCCATCGAGCCTACGACGCGTGCCCTCGACGAGCCGCGCGCGCCACTGCTCGTGCGTGAGTCCCGCGGTCGATCCGAAATCGGCGATCGTGCGCGAGCGACTCGACGCCTCGATGAGTCGGCGGAGGTCATCGAAACCGCCGTCGCGGAGCGCCTTGCACAGGCGCAGCCCGTCCAGCATCTTGTCGACGCCGATCACGCGCTCGGCGGTCGCGCGCTCGCTGAGCTGGGTGCACAGGATCGCGCCCTGCCCCGTCGGCCACGGGCATTCGAGCGATCGAACTGCGTTGCCGGTGGGACGACCGAACAGGCGCGTCTCGCCGAGCCAGTAGTACGCGACGTCGATCAGGTAGCCCTTCACCTTGCCGGGCAGCGCCGCCTTCTCCGCGATGCCGAGATCCTGCTGTCCGCGCGCCACGGTCGCACCGATGTGCGAGGACGCCATCAACGCGCCGCCCGTCGGATAGAGCCCATCGATCAGGTTCGCGGCGACGAACGCGCGGACGACGATCATCCCGAGGTCCTGGAACTTCTCGCGGCGCAGCGTGCCCGGCTGGGCGATGAGGCTCGCGCCCTGCTCGAGCAGATCGCGCAGGTAGCGATATTTCGCCTTGCGCTCCGCCGTGAGCAGCTGGTTGACGACGAGCTGGATCGCCGCTTGCCGCAACCGATCGAGCACGACGTTGACGACCAGATCCGCATCGAGCTTGCCGCGCTGGATCGAGGTGGGCGCCGCTGCGACCACCGAGCCAATGGTCACCGGCGAAGGCGCCTTTGGCCCGCTCGGTGCGGCTGGGTCGCCTGCGATCAGATCGACGTCGCCACCGGCACCGAGCTGGTACTCGGCCTCGTAGAACAGATCGCTGTGGATCAGCGCCTGCTGGCACAGCGTCGCCGGCAGCGCCGGGTTGGTAACGCACATCTCGTCGAGCGCGACGCACGCACCACGCTCGGCAGCATCGCAGCCCCGACGCAGGTAGTCGGCCGCGCGCTCGATCGACCGCGTGACACCGCGCCCCTGCGTGAAGCGCTCCGATGCGCGCTCGCACGCGCCAGCCCCGCCGCTGTAGCACTGCTCGTGATCCGCGTATGCGGCGCGCCGCTGACAGCTCGGCAGGGTCGCGTCGGCTCTGCACTCGCGGCAGGGCACGTCCGGACGCGTCAGCGAGCACGCGCGATCGGAGAACCCGCGCGCCCGGATCAGATCCTTCGGCACGCTGGGTGTCGCTGGCGCAGGGGCCACGGGCGGCGGCGCGACGGGCGGCGTTCCCCCTGGCGGCGTCGCGACAGGCGGCGTCGCGACAGGCGGCGTTCCGGCCGGCGGCGTGGTGCCAGCGGGCGGCGTCGCAGCGGACCCCGTGGGGGGTGGTGCGGGCGCGTTTGGCAGGGTTGGCGTCCCCGCCGCCTTGGTGCCCGGGGGAAAGATCAGCGACCGTGGCGGCGGCTCCCCGAGCGCGGTCGCGGCGATCCGACAGCCATCGACCTCACCGAGATCGCAACGATGCGCGGCGAGCGCGAGTCCGGCGACCGGCTCGACAGTGATGTTGAGGCGCTTCGCGCGATCGGGGTTGATCAGCGCCTCCGCGATGCTGCCGCACATCGGGTGTCCCTCGCCCACGCACAGGGCGATCAGCTGCTTCGCCGCGGCGGTGATCTTCTCGGGCTCCTTGCGATGCTTGGAGATCTGCTCGAGCTGGATCGAAGCGCACGCGGTCTTGTCGCCAGCCGTGCAGCGCTTCTCGATCACGTTGCGAACGGCGACGCGCTGCGCGCCGTCGAGGCGGCTCTCGACCTTGGTGCAGGCGATGACCTCCTCGTCGGTCGTGCACGCGGCTGCCATCCCGGCGTTCGCCACGTTGCGCAGCCTCGCACCCTCGCCCTTGAACGACTCGATCGCCTCGAGCGACCACGCGGTCTCCGTGAGGTGCTGGCACGCGGTGAGCTGGCGCCCCTTCGTGCAGCCGCGCTCGGCGAGCGCGATGCGGCCGAGCACGTCCGCCTTGGCGGGCGGCAGCTTCCGGTCGCGACCCTGGATCGCCTTCGCGGCGGCGGTGCATCCGCTCGCGTCAGCGTCGGTGCAGCGGGTGCGTCCGAGCGAGATCGCGCGATCGAGAACGGTCGCCGCCTTCAGCGGATTCTTCTCGACCTCGAACAGCCAGCCGCGATCGAGCAGCTCCGAGAGTGCGAGGCAGCCCTGGGCGACACCGACGCGATCGCGCTCCGGCCGGAGCTCCTCGTCGAGCGCACACGCGAACCGGTACGCGCGCATCGCCTTCTGCGCATCGGGCTCTTGCTTGCGTCCAGCGAGGGCGAGATCGCCGAACCGGACGCAGGCTTCCAGGGAGCCCGTGCCGTCCTTGCACGCGACGTCGCAGGTACCGACCTCGGTGCAGGTGATGGGCTTTGCGACGAACGGGACCGTGGTGACGGGCGGCGATGCGGGCGGCGTCGATGCGGGCGGCGTCGATGCCGGAGGAGTCGGCGTCGATGGCGGCGGGGTCGGCGTGGATGGAGGTGGCGTTGGCGCCCTTGGCGTTGGCACCGGCGGCGTCGATGCCGGAGGCGTCGATGCCGGAGGAGTCGGCGTCGATGGCGGCGGGGGCGGCGTGGATGGAGGTGGCGTTGGCGCCCTTGGCGTTGGCACCGGAGGCGTCGATGCCGGAGGCGTCGATGCCGGAGGCGTCGATGCCGGAGGCGTTGATGCCGGAGGCGTTGATGCCGGGGTCTGCGACTGTGCGACCGCGGAGCCCGCGATCACGAAGGCGACGAGCGCCAGACCCACCGAGTGTCGACCCATTGCGTGATCTAACCGGCGCTGCGGGCGCGAAGGGAGCCGCGCCGCGGGTTTCTTTCACTGATCCGACGAGATCAGAACGAGTCCTCCAGCGCCTTGATCTGATCCTCGATCCTGGCCTTGGACGGCGCACTCGGGGACGGCGACATCCTCTCCTGCTGCTGGCGACGATTCGTCTCGATCACGAGCTCGGCGGGATACTCGACCTGATAGCCGATCCGGAACTCGCGCTTCTCGCCGGGCTTGAGCGTCAGGTCCCAGTGGAGGAGTCCTTGCGAGTCGGCCTTGGTTCCGGGGGTGATGCTCACCTTGTCGATCCGGATGTCGCGGTTCTCCGACACCGGGATGCGATCGGCGAGCGTGAACGTCGCGTCCTCGGCGGCGAGGTTCTCGACAGTGACGATGAACATGACCTGCATCTGGTTGCGGGTCTTGCGGATCAGCGTGCTGTGCTTGCGATCGAGCTGGCGAGAGATCTTGAGCTGCTCGGCGACGCTGAGGAACAGCGAGAACCGCT
Source organism: Myxococcales bacterium (assembly GCA_031421915.1). Taxonomy (GTDB): domain Bacteria; phylum Myxococcota_A; class Polyangia; order Haliangiales; family Haliangiaceae; genus JABFXX01. The sequence continues at coordinate 4,618 of JANOPP010000072.1, forward strand.
CGCCCTTCGCAATGAAGTCGATGTCCGTCAGGCCGAGGAACGTGCCGTCCTGGTAGAGCGCGACCTTGCCGGGCAGCAGGGCCTGGCCCGTGGCGTTCGTCATCGCGAGCGTGCGCGCCGCGGAGAGACTCTGTTCCGGTGCCGCGACGATCTTCTGCGTCGACCCGAGGACGCTGGTACCGATCAGCAGGCGAACGGGGTGGCCGTCACCGCGCACGCTCTGCGCACGTTGCGCCTTGAAGTGAGCGGTCGTCCCGCGCTTCGCGAGGGTCTCGAAGATCGAGACCGTCCTGCCCTGCACCACCTCGAGGAAGTTGATGTTGCTCTGGTAGACCTGCTCGAAGTTCTCGCGCTCGCGCTCGTCGGAGCGCTGGCGGACCTTGTTCCACATCATGTTCTGACTCTTGTAGGCGGACTGCGCACGGGTGAACGACGACACCTGGCTCGTCCGCGTCCGCGTCGCGACGTGCGTGTCCCCGAGGGTCAGCGCGTCGAGCTCCGGGATGGCCACGCTCTGCGTCGTCGACTGGGTCGAGAACGACAGTGCCGCCCCGCCCCAGTCCTCGCCGCTGGTCTGCGTGACCTGCGCAAAGGAGACGACCTCGACGTTCTTCGCGTCGGTCGTGCTCGCGCGCAGCTCGTGCATGGGCTCCCACGTGATGCCCGGCAGCATGTACGTCAGCTCGACGGTCGCGGGCCCCGCGGCCGTGCCCTGCAACGTCACGAGCACGGTTGTCTCCTCGAGCTTCATCAGCCCCTTCGCATCCTCGACCGTTCGCGCGCTCGCGTTGTACTTGGGCATCAGCTCGTCGAGCTGGAGCTTGACGTCGCGCCGCGCCTTCGCAGTCGCGCGCAGCGAGGCACCGATGAACCCGAGCACGTCGTCGTAGCTCTTGACGCTGACGTTGCCGATCACGGTGTCCTGCGTGATCTTCGCGATCGAGAACGCCTTGATCGATTCGATCTGGACCTTCTGGGCGTCGAGCACCGCGATCTCGTCATTCAGCGCCGCGAGCTGATTCGCGAGCGAGGCGTGCTCCTTCTCGACACGCTGCCAGCTCGCGTCGGTTGCCTTGGACAGGAACCGGCGATCGACGCGCACGTCGACGATCCGGCCGGAGCTCGTCGCGACCTGCACCGACCCGTCATCGACCCAGCCCGGGAGGCTGCGGAACGCGAACACCGTCGCGTCGGTCGGGACCTCGACGGTGGCCTGCCGCGTGACCCGCGCACGGTCGGAGTAGACCGTCACCTTGGTCACCTTGGACTGCAGCGCGTTCGCATCGGTGTCGGCGGTGGCGATATCCTGGGCGGCCGGTGGTGGCGGCGCGACGACCTGCTTGGGGGCGGCCGGGGGGACCACCGACGGCGAGGCGCACCCCGCGACGATCATCGCGAAACCGAGGGACAGGAACGGACGCTTGGTCATGATCTTCACCTTGCTGCGGGGTTGCGGCGTCAGGGCACGGCTCGGCCGGCCACGTTCGAAGCCACCGCCTGAGACGACCGAGCGCACGATCGGGTCTAAACGTTCAGACGGGCCTCGGCAGATTTCTGCGCACGAAATCTCGGTCCCGCCCCCATCCCTTACGTGGGCGAGACATGAGACGGGTGACACCGACTCAGATCAGGGTGCCGGCGGCACAGCAGGCGGCGCGGTGCCAGCCGCAGCGGCGGCCTCGGCAGCGGCCTCGGCCTCCTCACGCTTCTTCTTGAGCTCCTTCTCCTTCTTGCGGATCTTCACCCGCTCGATCGCCTCTTTGTCGTAGTCGAACACCGTCGGGTCGGGCTCCTTCGCATCGTGCACGCGCACGACCATCGAGCCGGGGACCGCGACCTCGAGCTCGTTCCATCCGATGGGCATGGCAGGCTCAGTCCAGTCGTAGACCCACCTGGCGTCGAGCGGCGACAGGTTCACGCAGCCGTGGCTCTTCGCGGTGCCGAACGCGTCGTGCCAGTACGCCGCATGGAAATACAGGCCACTGCGGAACCGTGTCGCCCACGGGACCTCGGAGACCTCGTAGTGCGAGGACTCGCGCTCCTCGGCCGCCATCTTGGTGACTGCGGACTTCGAGCGAATTCGATAGAGCGCGGGCGGCGTGTCCTTCTTGCGGCGGCCGGACGAGAACAGCGTGGCGAACACCGGTGCGTCACCGTCGTACGCGATCATCACCTGCTCGTCGCGATCGAGATCGATCCATCGCGCGTGGGCGCCATCGACCGCCGGGCGCGGACGCTTGCGGGCGATCCGGACACTCGCGCGATCGATCCACGTCCCGTCGGCAACGCGCACCCATCCCGCGGTCTCCTCGAGCACCGGCACGATCTCGCGATGGGCGAGCGTCCCGGCCTCCGCGCCCTTCTTGTCGGGGGTCGCGCGCGCGACCACCATCTTCTTGTTCGCCGCGTAGACCCATGCGAACGGCCAGCCTGGTGGCGGTGTCTTGACGAGGTCGACGCCGGCGAACGTCGACGGCCAGTGCTTGTAGAGATCCGACGCAGCGACCAGACCGACGCTCGTCTGCGCATAGATCACGCCGTCGATGTCGAGGGTCTCCTTCTCCTTCGTGATCATGTACGTCGACTGGACCTTGGGCTCGGGACGCGGGTGGTTGCCGCGGACGTCCTCCTCCGTCGCGAAGCGCTTCGCACCCTTCTTGATCCCGTAGTAGTCCTGCGGCAGGAGCTTGCCCGCTGGAACCTCCGGCTGGACGACGGCCTCGGGCGTCTTCGTGCTCGGCTTCACGTAGCGTGCGCACAGCCAGCCCCGCGGCGCGACGGCGAGCCACATCGTGCAGCGCTTGTTACCAGTCGTACTCTCGCCGATCGCGAGCCGCGTCCCGACGATGATCTTGCCGAGGGGCTCCGAATCCAGATCGGGCGCCGCATAGACATGCGCCGAGCCCTTCAGCACGAACGACTTCGTCGTCGCCGGCCAGGCGAGACGCTCGAGCGTCGCGGGATCTGGGTCCGACGAAGGCGCGACCGGCGCGACGGGCGGTGTGCTCGCGACCGGAGCCGGCGGAGCTGCAGGTGGCGGCGAGACCGCGGATCCAGCGCCCTCTCCGCTCGGCTTCGACGGTGTCGCATGTGGCTGCGTCGCGACGTCGAGATCGCGTGGCGGTGGATCGGGTGCGCGGTTACTGGCTCCGCACGCCGCGACCAGCAGGAACACTCCGATGCGCGTCACCCGATGAGTTTGTCACATCGCGCGAGAGGGCGACGTTCGGCGTCGCCGAACGCATTCGCGGCGACGGTTATTCCGAGCCGAGCGCTTCGCCTTCTTGGCCTTGGCCCTCGAGGCCTTCTTGGCCGCGGCCTTCGAGACCTTCTTGGACGCCTTCTCGGCCGTGGCCGGACGCTGCGCCGTCGTCGGAGTCGCCTGGCGCGGGGCACGGGCGCCACCTTGTCGCCGGCGTGCGCCTCCCGTGACCGGCGCGACTGGATTCCGTCGGTGCTACGCTGCGGCCGTGCTGATCGCGTCGTGCAACGGAACGCTCCTCGTCGACAACGATGGCAAGCTCGGCATCGCCGAGCGCGGCGGCGGCTGGGTGGGCACGGCGCTGTTTGTCGCTGTCTTGCTGGCAGTCATCTCGATCGGCTCCGGCGTCACGCTGCTCGCCACGATGGGTGAGGTGGGGGCGCTCGTGCCGGTAGGCATCGGACTGGTCTCGGCCGGAATCGCCGTGCTGCTGTTCAAGCGCTGGCGTCGCGACAGGGCGTCGACCACCTTCCCTGCCCCGTGGCTCGTGTTCGATCTGCCGGCAGGTGTAGTGCGCGACAGCGCAGGCGCCGTGCTCGGCAAGATCGGTCAGGTGCGCGTCGCGACCGAAATGCAG
>JANOPP010000073.1:0-17628 GCA_031421915.1 Myxococcales bacterium
CGATCGTCTGCGCGATCTGCGACTGGAGGATCCGGGCGCGTGCGGCTGGTGCGTCGAACGGCGGGAGGTCAGCCTCGATCACGATGTGGCCATCGCGGCGGAGCGTGTCGGCGAGCTGATAGAAGCTCCAGAGCGGCGAGGTGCGCGAGCCCATGAAGCCGTGGACCAGGACGATCGGGTAGCGCGTCGGCGAGCCCTGCGGCGTGGCGCCGAGGGGCGCGTTCTGACAGTCGCGGTCGGGCTTGAGGCAGAACTGGTCGCACTCACCGTCCTCGTACCAGCCCCAGCGGTCGCACCAGTCGAGGCTGCCGTCGGCCTTGCCGTCGGCTAGCTGGGTCGCCAGGTCCTCCTTGTCAGGAGCCACCTCGGCGTCCCCGGAAGGCGTCGCGCACGCGGTCACGGCGAGGAGAGCGGTCAGGGCGCTGCGCATGCCGGAGGTAGAGCAGCCGGCGTGCCAGCACGAACTGGCGGGTGGAGTTGCCGTCTCGGTGCGTCAGAGAGTCAGAGATCGAAGACCGCGAGCCAGAACTTGTTGCTGGTCGTGTCGATGATCTCGAAGCTCGCGCGGCCTCGCTCCGTCGGGATCAGCGAGCGGATCCCGCTGAGCTGGCCCGAGGTTCCGATGACGTAGTAGCGCCGGCCGAGCGGCGCCCGGCTGCGGTCCGCGAAGAACTTGATGACCTCGAGGTTGTTCGTGTTCGGGAACGCCGTCTTCATCTCGGGGAGGAAGCCGAGGATCTCCTCGCCCGACCAGAAATTCTCGCCACGCCAGTAGAGCTGGAACGCGATCAAGCGATCGGCGTTGACCGCGCGCAGCGGTCGCCGCGGGCTGCGCTTCTCGGTCTTGCCCTTCTCGATCCACGGTGCGAGCTTGGCGCGCTCGCCGGCCGCGAGCGTGACGGTGACCTCGTGATCGTCGATCGCGGTCACCGTACCGAGGAGGACCATCTGCTCGAGCTGGATCTTCGGATCCTCGGGCTTCTGGATCCGGATCTCGATCGTCATCGCCTGACCGATCATCAGCGTCGACGGAATCTTGGTCTCGAACGACGCCGTGTCGTCGGCTCCAGCCCAGTCATCGGCGAGCTGCCGCGCACCGAAGTAGATCCGGTGCTGGCCGTGGACCGAGCGCTGCTCGTAGTAGGTCGTCGCCGCGTCGCCCATACCCCAGTGCGTGCCGGCGATCGGCATGTACACGTGGAGCGCCCATAGACAGATCGCGAGGCCGGCCGCCGCGATCGCGCCGACGCCGATGCGCACGAACCTCGTCGCGAGCGCGATCACGCCGCCGACCGCGATCAGGCCGAGTGCAAGGAACCCGTCCGACGGGTCGTTGAACCATGGATCTCCCGCCGGCCACGGCCGGTCGTAGCGGAACACGAACATCTCGACCCAGCGATCGGGCTCGTGCATGAGGTCGCGACACAGGAGGAGCACGATGCCGGCTGCGAGCGCCGCGAACAGCGGGTGGAGGCGCGCCCGCTTGGCCGCGATATCGTCGAGGAACAGCGCGACGAGCAGGGCGAGCGGTGGGATCGCCGGGAGGATGTAGTGATGGAACTTGGTCGCCACGAGGCAGAACGTCGCGACTGCGACGATCGCCCACAACACGACCATGAACCGAACGCGTCCCTCCCGCGTCTCGAGGCGCGCGCGCGTGAACGCCGTGCCGATCGCGGCAGGCAACAGGGCAGCCCACAGGAACATGCCGTGGCCGATCTGATCCGTGTAGTGCTCGAACGTCCCGAGCGACTTGTCGACGCTGCCGTCACCGGCCCGGTTGAGCACGTGCTGGAACAGGTACTCGTTGATGAAGCCGAGGCCGTCCTTGAGGAACATCGCGAGGTGCCACGGCAGGAAGATCGCGATCATCAGGAGCAGGCCGCGCTTGAGCTCGAAGCCGCCGTTCCACAGCTCGCGCCAGCGCCCGAGGATCATCACGTGCAGGACGCCGACGACGCCGACGATCGTGAGGCCAGGAGGGCCCTTCGCGAGCACGCTGACGCCGAGGCACGCGTAGCAGCCGAGGAGATAGACCTGACGCATCTGCGTCAGCTTCGTCATGCCGAGCAGGTGGTCGGCGATGTCGCGCGCCCTCCCATCCTTCTTCAGCTTCGAGAACGGGAACCGGATGCCCTGCCAGAGCTTGTGGTGCAGACCCGCGAGCAGGAAGAACATCAGCGCCGGGAGCCACAGCGCCGGCGTCGGTAGCTTGCCGCGCACCGCGAGCTGTGGCGCCGCGATGAAGTAGATGAGGTAGTAGATCGCCTGGATCACGACGATGCCGCCGGCGATCCCGAGCGCCACGTGGCGGGCATCGATCCCGCGGCCCTTGATCGTCGCGAACGGGAGGATCGGGCGATCGCCATCCTCGACGGCGAGGATGAACAGCGAGACCGCACCGAGCGTGCACGCGCACAGCGGCATATCGGGCATCGCGGTCCGCGCGATCATGCAGAACATCGGCGTCGTGCCGACGACAAGCAGGCCGAGCCACGCGGCGCGCCGGCCGATCAAGCGCGAGAGCATCGACCACATCAGGACGAGGCCTGCGATCGCGGACAGGATGAACGGGATCCGGATCCCGATCATGACCCGTGCGGAGTCGGTCATCTCGCCGGAGTAGCCCCCGTCCGCGGCGACGCCGACCGCGCGCATGCCGGCCGCCATCATCCAGAACTGCAGCACGGGCTTGCTACGAAAGCCCTCGTTCTCGTCGAAGTTGCCGCTCAGCGTCCCGGGCCACTCGGTGTGCACCCAGTCGTTGTTCTGCAGCATCATCCGCGCGACCTCGCCGTAGTGCGTCTCCCACGGGTCGGCGAGCGAGTAGCCACCGATGCCTGGCGCGAGCACGAGCAGCGACACGAGCACGACGAGCACGAGCTCGTAGCGGAGGAGCTTGGGCGGAATCTTCACAGCCAGAATGCCGCAATCGAGAACTTGTTACTCGAGGTGTCGAGGATCTCGAACGTGGTCTGTGCCCGCTGGTTGGGCAGCATCGAGCGCGCGCCGCTGATCCGGCCCGCCTCGGTGACGATGAAGTAGCGGCGCCCCAGCGGCGCTCGCGTCCGATCGTTGATGTACTTGTTGAACTCCACGTTGTCGGTCTTCACGAACGCTGTCTTCATTTCGGGCAGCCAGCTGTAGATCTCGTCACCGGACCAGAAGTTCTCACCGCGCCAGTACAGTTGCCAGGCGATCAGGCGGTCGGCATCGACCGATCGCACGGGTGGGCGAGTCCGGCGGCCACCCGGCTTGCCCTTTGCGAGGAGCGGCCCGATGCGCGCCAGCTCGCCGGGCTCGATCGAAAGCGTCACCGAGTGATCGCCGATGGCGCTGACGTGCGCGACCATCGCGGCCTCGCCCTCCATGATCCGCTCGTCCTCGAGCTTGTTGACCTGGATGCGGATCGTCATCGGCTGTCCCTCGTGCAGCGTGTCGGGCACGAACGTCTCGAACCGCCAGCTGTCCTTCACGTCGTGCCAGTCGTCGTACATCTGGTTGGCGCCGAAGTAGACGAGCTTCTGGCCGTAGATCGTTCGCTGCTCGTAGTAGGTCCGGATCGCATCGCGCATGCCCCAATGCGTACCGGCGTGCGGCATGTACGCCTGAAGCGCCCACACGCAGATCGCGAGTCCGACGGCGCCGACGGCGAGCACACCGATCCGGACGAAGCGCGTGGACAGGAGGGGCAAGGCGATCGCGGCGGCGAGTCCGAGCGCGAGGAAGCCATCCGATGGGTCGACGGACCACGGCTCACCGGCGGGCCACGGCCGGTCGTAGCGGAACACGAACATCTCGATCCAGCGCTCGGGCTCGTGCATGAGGTCGCGGCACAGGAGGAGCACGATGCCGACACCGGTCGCGGCGAACAGGGGATGCAGGCGCTTGCCGCCGGCGACGTCGTCGAGCGTGAACGCGACGAGCAAGGCGAGCGGCGGGATCGCCGGAAGGATGTAGTGGTGGAACTTGGTCTGCACGAGGCAGAAGATCGCGACCGAGACGATCGCCCACAGCAGCGTCATGAACCGGACGCGGCCCTCGCGCGTGTCGAGGCGTGCGCGCAGGAAGGCCGCGGTGACGGCGGCCGGTAGCAGCGCGGCCCAGAGCCACATGCCGTGCCCGAGCTGGTCCATGTAGTACTCGAACGTGCCTGGGGAGTTGTCGACGCCGACGGCCGCCCGGTTGAGCACGTGCGTGAACAGATACTCGTCGATGAACCGGATCCCGTCCTTGAGATACATCGCGACGTGCCACGGCACGGCGGTGACGAACATGATCAACAGGCCGCGCTTGATCTCGAACGTGCCGTCGTAGAGCGCGCGCCAGCGGCCGAGCAGCATCACGTGCAGTGCCATCACCGCGCCGACCACGGTCAAGCCGGGCGGGCCCTTCGCGAGCACGCTGACGCCGAGGAGGAAGTACGCGCCGATCAGGTAGACCTGACGCATCTGCGTGAGCGGCTCCAGGCGGAGGATGCGCTCGGCGGGGGCGGCGGTGTCCTTCCACGTCTGGCCGAGGGCCCACACGACCGGCATGACGAGCGCGCGCACGAGGTAGCGATCGGGCGCGTGTCGGTCCCACGGGCGCAGCGTGTTGTCGACGATGTGGCGCCACAGGCTCTGCCCTGGCTGCCGCGCGCCAAGCGGCTCGTTGACGATCGCCCCGATCACGCCACCGATCAGCACGAACGGAATGCGGAGGATCAGCCAGCCATCGCGATGCAGGCCGCCGAACACCAGCGCCATCAGCGCCGGGAGCCACAGCGCGGGGTTCGGGATCATCCCGCGCAGCGCGAGCTGCGGCGAGGTGAAGAAGTAGAACGCGTAGTAGATCGCCTGGATCCCGACGAACGCACCCGCGAGTGCGAGCACCACGTGGCGTGCGTCGAACGGGATCCGCCGCTTCGTCATGTGCCACATCGGGACGATCGAGCGCTCGCCGTCCTCGACCGCCATCATGAACAGTGAGAGTGCGCCGATCGTGCACGCCACCATCGGCATGTCGGGCATCGCGTTGCGCGCGATCATGCAGAAGATCGGTGTCGATCCGACGACGAGCAACCCGAGCCACGCCATGCGTCGACTGATCAGACGCGCGAGCATCCACCACAGCAACGTCAGCCCGGCGACCGCGCACAGGATGAACGGTAGGCGGATGCCGACCATCACCATCGCGCTGTCGGCCATCTCGCCGGAGTAGCCGCCGTTCTCGCCGACGCCGACAGCGCGCATCCCCGCGGCCATCAGCCAGAACTGGAGGACCGGCTTGCTGCGAAACCCCTCACCGTCCTGGGGCCACTCGGTGTGCACCCAGTCATTGTTCTGCAGCATCATTCGCGCGACTTCGCCGTAGTGCGTCTCCCACGGATCGACGAGCGAGTAGCGCCAGATCCCCGGCACCAGCACCACGAGCGAGATCAGCACCACGAGCGCGAGCTCGAACCCGAGCGGCCGGCGTCGCGGCGCGACGACATCCGCCGTGGCGAGGGCATGCCCGGGCGACGACATCGTCGGGGAACCTAACACGAGGACAACCAGTGTTAAGGTCCTGCCCGGTGTCGCGCTATCCCGACGTGTCGACGGCCGGCGCCGCGGTCCCCGCCTCGATCTTTGCCCGCCTGCGCGAGCACCTCGCCCGGTTCCCGGGGGACGTGATCCCGCTGCAGATCGGCGATACCCACCTCTCGCCGCCGTCGCGGCTCGACGAGGTCGCGTGGGCCGAGCTCGCCGCCTCCGATCTCTATGCCTACGGTGCGCCGGGCGGCTGGGGACCGCTGGTCGAGGCGATCACCGCGAAGGCGTGGACCAAGAACAAGATCGGCGTCACGGCCTCGGGCATCCAGATCTCCGTGGGCGCGACACACGCGCTGTCGTGCGCGGTGCAGGCGTTGTGCGATCCCGGCGACGAGCTGATCCTGATGACGCCGCACTGGCCGCTGATTCGCGGCATCGCGCTTGGCTTCGGCGTCGTTCCAGTCGAGGTCCCGTACGGCGCCTCGATCGAGGACGCGATCACGCCGAGGACCGCGGCGATCTACCTCGCGACACCGAACAATCCCGACGGCGCGATGCTGTCCGCGTCCCAGCTCGCGGCGATCGCCGAGCTCGCGGTGCGCAAGAACCTGTGGCTGCTCTCCGACGAGGTCTACGAGGATTACGGCTACGACGCCGAGCACACGTCGCTCGCGTCGTTGCCGGGCGCGGCAGAGCGGACCGTCACCGTGTTCTCGTTCGCGAAGAGTTACGCCCAGGCGGGGCTTCGCGTCGGCTACGCGCTCGGCCCCGACGGCGCGATCGCGACGATGCGCAAGCTCGTCAACCACTCGGTCTACAACGTGCCGGTCGCGATGCAGCGCGCTGCGCTCGGTGCGATCACGAACGGGGCGGCGTTTCTCGCCGATGCACGGGCGAGCTATCTCGTCGCGCGTGACCGATCGCGGGCGCGGCTCGTCGCGCCGACCGAGGTCCCGGCCGGCGGCGCGTACCTGTGGGTCGATTTTCGGCGGTGGTCGCGCGACGACTGCATGCCGATCCTCGAGAAGTGCGCAGCCGCGGGCGTTCTCCTCGCGCCGGGGAATGCGTTCGGTGCGATCTGCGGTGGCCACGCGCGCCTGTGCTTCACCGGGGTTCCGGCCGATCGTCTCGTCGAGGGCATCGATCGGATCAACGCCGTGCTGGCGACGTTGTGACAGTGACGCCGTGGGTGCTCGGGCATCTGCGCTCGGGGCAATCGCGCTCGGAGATGTCGCGCTCGGGGCAATCGCGCTCGGGGACGTCGCGCTCGGGGACGTCGCGCTCGGAGATGTCGCGCTCGGGGCAATCGCGCTCGGGGACGTCGCGCTCGGGGCAGGGCGTGTGCCTGAGGAGAGCCGCAGAGACGCCGAGGCCGCAGAGCAGACGTTTCGGTCGGGCACGTGTGCTGTCGGCGCGAAGCGCGTTCCCCTTTTCTTCTCTGCGGCCTCGGCGTCTCTGCGGCTCTCTGCTGCGGCGCACGCCATGCGCAGAGCACGGAGCTCTCGTCGCGGAGCACGGAGCTCTCGTCGCGGAGCGAGCGCCATGATCGATCGTGCGACGTGCGAGGCGGTGTTCGCCGAGGCGGTCGCCGCGTGTGATCCAGCCGCGCGTGTGCGCGAGGCACTCGCCGAGCCCGAGCTCGCCGCGTGGCTCGATGGTCGTCGCCGGTTCGGGCTCGCGATCGGCAAGGCCGCGCTCGCGATGGCGCGCGGGGCAGGGGGCGTGGAGTCCGGCCTCGCGATTGTCCCCGGGCCCGGGAATGAATCCCGGGCCCTCCATCTGGGGCCCGGGCCCGGGCCCGCAGGTGATACGGGGCCCGTGCTCGACCCGTCGCTGCCCGATGGCTGGCAGCGGCTCGACGGTCCCCATCCCGAGATCGACCAACGCAGCCGGGCGGGCCTGGAGCTCGCATGGCTGATCGTCGGGGCCGCCGAGCGTGACGACGTCGTGATCGCGTTGATCTCCGGTGGCGCGTCGGCGCTCGTCGAGGCGACACGCGGCGCTGTCACGTTCGAGGAGCTGCGCACCATCACGCGAGCGCTGACCTCCGCGGGCGCGCCGATCGCCGAGCTCAACACCGTGCGCTCCGCGCTCTCGCTCGCGAAAGCGGGCGGCATCGTCGTCGCCGCCAAGGCGAAGATTCTCACGCTCGCGATCAGTGACGTGATCGGCGACGACCTGTCTCTGATCGGCTCGGGACCCACGGTCGGGCCGTGGCTCGAGACGCCCGGTCAGCCGGTCGATCTCGGTGCGTATGATCGCGCGCTACGCAGCAGGGCCGCCGAGATCCTCGGGCGCTACGGGCTCAGCCCGCCGCGGTCGGTGTCGGCGGTGCTCGCAGGTCCACCCGACGGAATCCAGGCCGTGCGACAGGATCGCGCGCGGCTGATCGCGCCGATGAGTGCGTTCGCGGTCGCCGCTGCCAGCGCGCTGGCGGCTCGCGGTGTGGATGCGCCGAGGATGGTCGCCCCGCTCGTTGGCGGCGTGCGCGCGGCAGCGGTCCGCCTGGTCGCGAACCAGCAACCCGTGGTCGCGTGGGGCGAGCCGACCCTCGAGCTCCCCGCCGACCCCGGCTCCGGTGGTCGCTCGCAGCAGCTCGCACTCGAGCTCGCGCGCCTGCTCGCCGGTACGCAGCGCTCGGCGTTCGTCGCCGGCAGCGACGGCGTCGACGGTCCGCCGCCGACCGATCGCCCGGCACCCGCCGGTGCCTTCGTCGACGGAACAACGTGGTCTGCGATCACTTCTGCTGGCATCGATCCGAACGCCGCGCTCGATCGCTGCGACGCGGGCACGGCCCTCGCCGCGGTCGGTGCCCTGTTCGTTCCCGGACCGACCGGGATCAACCACGCCGACCTCGTGATTCTCGGCTGAGGGCGTGACCGCGATCGATGGGCGACGCGTCGGTCCAGCGGTTGATGAAACCAGAGTCTCGTGGTGACATGCGCGCTTGGCCACCTGGACCACGCTCGCTGTCCTCGACTGGACGACGCAGCGCTTCGCCGAAGCCGGCATCAGCTCGGCTCGGCTCGAAGCACAGCTGCTGCTGGCGCACGTCCTTCAGTGCACGCGGATGCAGCTCTATACGGGCTTCGATAAGCCGCTCGCCGAGGCCGAGCTCGCCGGCTACCGGGCGCTGATCAAACGCCGGCTCGCAGGCGAGCCCGTCGCCTACCTCCTTGGCGAGCACGAGTTCTGGGGACTGCCGTTGACCGTCGACCCGAGCGTCCTGGTCCCGCGTCCAGATACCGAGACCGTGGTCGAGGTCGCGCGCGACACGTTCCCCGATCGCAGCGTCGCGTGCACGGTCCTCGATCTGTGCACCGGCTCGGGTGCGATCGCCCTCGCGCTCGCAAAGGAGCTGACCGCGGCCCGCGTGATCGCGACCGAGCTGTCGCCCGAGGCCGCCGCGATCGCGAGGAAGAACGCGGAGCGCAACGGCCTTGCCGATCGCGTCGAGGTCCGCGTTGGCGACCTGTTCGGGCCGGTCACCGGCGAGCGCTTCGATCTGATCGTGTCGAACCCGCCGTACATCGCGACGGCCGTGATCGCGACCCTGTCGTCCGAAGTGCAGCGCGAGCCGCGCCTCGCCCTCGACGGCGGTGCCGACGGCCTCGCGTTCTACGATCGGATCTGCGCGCAGGCCGCGGAGCACATGTTGCCGGGTGCGGCGATCGTGCTCGAGCACGGCTTCGATCAGGCGGACGCCGTGGGCGCACGGCTCGCCGCCGCCGGCTTCGAGCAGATCACGCTGACGCGCGATCTCGGCAAGAACCCGCGCGTCACGTCGGCTCGCCGCGCATAGCCACGACACGCCGGGCAGATCACACCCATCCTGAACTCGCGCGTGTACGATGAGACGTGCGCTGGCTTGCGATCGCTTGCGGTGTCCTCGCGGGCGCCCGCCTGGCGATCGCGCAGCCGGCGCCGACACCGTCGCCTGCACCCGCACCGTCGCCCGTCCCCGCGCCTGCTGCGGATCCGACGCCCGCGGATCCCAATGCGCCGCCGCTACCAGTGCCCACGCCGACGCCCGTCCCCGAGCCCGCGGCGGTGCCCATTCCGGTGCCTCCGATCGCGAAGCCACCGAGCACCGCGAAGATCGATCGCGCGAAGGCCGAGCAGATCTGCGCCGCGCGCGATCCGAGCTGCGACTGGCTCGCGACGCTCGGCGGCCTCGAGCGCGCGAGCATGAGGCGTGCGATGACCGCGCGCGGCTACACGATCGAGCCGTCACCGTGGGGCAAGGTGATCGGCAAGATTCACATCTACAACGAGGATGTGTTCGCGGAGAAGTCGCGGATCTTGCAGCTGCTCAACTTCTTCCACGTGACCACGACGGAGACGGTGCTCCGCCGCGAGGTCGTCGTGACGCCCGGTGAGGTGTGGAACCAGGAGCGCATCGAGGAGACCGCGCGTCGCCTCCGTGATCCGCTCTTCACGTCGGTGATCGTGGTCCTGCCGGTGGTGTCGGCGGAGCCCGGCAAGGTCGACGTTCTCGTTGTCACGCGCGACATCTGGAGCCTGCGGCTCAACACGCAGTACACGTTCCAGGAGGGCGAGCTGACCGACCTCGCGATGTCGCTGTCGGAGAACAACTTCCTCGGGCGACGGCTCGTGGTCGCGGCGGCGCTGACGATGGATCAGGGCAAGATCGAAGCCGGTCCCCTGATCATCGACAAGAACTTCCTCGGCAAGTACGTCGAGCTGCGCGCGCGAGTCAACGCGATCGTCAATCGCTCGGCGCTGTTCGACGACCTCGACTACGAGGGCAGCTCGAGCACGGTGTCCGTGCGCAAGACGCTGTGGCAGCTGTCGAGCAAGTGGGGCGGTGGGGTGAGCTTCACGCATCGGTTCTCGACCGAGCGCCGGTTCGACGGCACCGGCCTGCGTCAAGTCGGCTGTGCCGAGGGGGCCGCGTGCGTGCTCCTCGATCGCGAGACCGCCGCGATGACTCCTGATGACGAGAAGCTCCCGTTCATCTACCGCCAGCGCCGGTTGAGCGTCACCGCGTCGGCGGTGCGCCAGTTCGGGACCAAGGTCAAACACCAGGTCTCGTTCGGTCACACGCTCGACAGTACGAAGCCGCGGCTCCTCGACACCTTCCCCGGCACGGTCGCGCAGCGCGAGCCCTTCATCGCGCGGGTGCTTCCGCCGTCGGAGGTCACCTCGGTTCCGTTCGTCTCGTACTCTCTGTTCACGCCGCGGTTCCGGACGCGCCGCAATGTCCAGACCTACGACCTCGCGGAGGACCTGCGCCTCGGCCCTGATCTCGAGGCCTCGTATGGCGTCGGCCTGACGGTTCTCGGTTCCGACGCGAACTTCCAGCGCGGCGGCATCGGCGGTGGCTACACGCTGCCGATCGCGCGCGACGGTTCGGTCCGCCTCGGTGTCGGGTACTCGACGCGCTACCAGGATGGCGAGTTCCTCGACAACGGCGCCTCGGTCTCGACACGGATCGTGACGCCGAACCTCGGCTACTTCCGCGTCGTCGCGGAGAGCTCACTCGCCACGCGGTGGAACGAGCGCACGCCAGGCTTCTACACGATCGGCTCCGATAACGGCCTGCGCGCGTTCCGGATCAACCAGTTCTTTGGCGAGCGCGTGTTCGGCACGCAGATCGAGGCGCGCTCGATCCCGACGAGCCTGTGGGTGCTGCGGCTCGGCGCCGTCGTGTTCTACGAGGTCGGCGGTGCGGCGGACACGCTGAAGGATCTCCGCCTCCACCACGATACGGGCGTCGGGTTTCGCATGCTGCTGCCGCAGACCTCGCGCGAGCTGTTCCGCTTCGACCTGGCGTTCCCGCTCGACGGGGCCGAGGCCGGCCGTCCGAAGTTTTCAGCCGGGTTTCAGTCCGAATTCTGACGTACCATCGACGGGTGAGGGCCATACAAGGATTGCTCGCGTGTGCACTCGCCGGGTGCGGATTCTCCGCGACGACCGGCGCGGCGATCGACGCGTCCGATGGTGCGCCCATGGTCATCGACGCACCCACCGACGCGGGCATCTTCGACGCGGTCACGTTCGACGTCGATCCGACGCTGTGCATCGGCCCGAACAACTCCTTTCTCGTGTGCCTCCCCCCGCCCGGACCCATTGCGCAGTTGACGCTGAGCGGGACGATCGACACGACGATGTGCACGGCGGGCTTCTTGCTCTCCATTGGTGGCGGGGGGGCGCCCGATCTGTGCGTCGTCTCCGGCACGAACATCACGGCGAGCGGCACCGTTCGCGTCACCGGCAGCAATCCGCTCGCGATCGTCGCGACGCAGAACATCACGATCCCGTCGGGTGCGACGATCGACGTGTCGTCGGTCGTGGGCGGGAGCACCGGCGCGGGTGCGAACACGGGTTCGTGCAGTCCGGGCTCGGCGGCGACCGGCAACTCCGGCGGCGGCGGTGGCGGCGCTGGCGGAACGTTCCAGACGCTCGGTGGTCGTGGCGGTGCAGGGCAGTCCACCGTTGGTGGCGGTCTCGGGACGATCGTCACGGCGTCGTTCGTGCGCGGCGGATGCCGCGGCGGCAACGGTGCCGGCAGCAGCCCGGGCATCGGCGGGAGCTCGGGCGGCGCGGTGTACCTCGCGGCCCGATTGCTCCTCCAGATCGACGGCCGCATCAACGCGACCGGCGCGGGAGGCCGCGGCGCAACGGGGAGCAAGTCCGGCGGCGGTGGCGGCGGCTCCGGCGGCATGATCGCCCTGCACGGCGCTCAGATCGTGATCGGCAGCGGTGCTCGGATCTGGGCGAACGGCGGCGGCGGGGGTGGCGGTGGTAGCTCCAACAGCGCCGGAACGAACGGTGACCAGGCACCCGATCCCGGCGGCGGCGGAGCGGGTGGATCGGGCGACGGTGCCGGTGGCGTTGGTGCGTACGGGATCAACGGCGGAGCCGCGGGTACACAGGGCGGCAAGGGCGGTGGCGGTGGTGGCGGTGGCGGTGGCGTCGTCGACAACGTGACCGGTAGTAGCCTCGCGCCGGGCGAGATTTCTCCGCCCGCGATCTAGCGCCAATCTAGAGATCGAGTGCGAACCCTGCGGTCGCGACGACTCCGCCGACGCGGCCGGCAATGGCACCGTCGATCGTCGCATGCAGATATGCGCCCTCGATGAGGATCCAGCCGGGACCCGTTCGCCGCGCTGCACCGGCGAACACGGTCGCCGCCGGCGCCGTCGTCGTGGCATTCGAGATCCCGGCGCTCGCCGACGTCACGCGACTGCGAGCGATCGCGACGCCCGCGCCTGCGCCGCCCCAGACATCGAAGCGCCCGCGTGCTGCGTGATACGCGACGCGCGCGAGGACAGGGATCGTGGTGAGACGCAGGGAGACCGCCTCGCTCATTGCCGACGACTCGATCGTCGCCGTGTAGCCACCTGTGAGCACGTCGGCCACCAGGGCCTCGTCGAGAACGGGCAGGCGGGCACCGGCAGTCACCGTCACCAGCGGTGCCGAGATGGTGCCGAGGTTCGAGACGTAGCCGGCGCGCGCGGACAGCTGCAACCTGCGCGGCAGCGGTACGAGCCGGAGCGTTGCGCGGCCGACGATGCCGCTTTGCGGCTCGCGGATCTCGATCACATCGTCACTGGCCGTGCGCATGTGCGGGGCCGTGTACCGAGCTTGGGCGTCGCCGGTGGTCGCGACGAACGCGGTCATCTGGCCGCGGCTCGTTGCGGTCAGTGGTCGTGCACCGACGAGGTTGCCCCAGCGATCGACGACGCGCGCGCCAACGACCGCCGTGCTCTCGCCGTTCGCGCGCAGCGGCCCGGGCACCATGATCTCGATCGCAGCAGGGTCTGCGGCGACCAGTGGGACCACGAACTCACTCTCCACACTGAGACCTCCACGGAGCCTGACGCGGAGCTGCGCGCGCGCCTTCGTGCGCGCAGCAAACCGATCGGGGAGGAGCCAGGTCGCCGTCCAGGCTCCTGTGCTCGAGCGCGTCGCGCGTGCGGTCCCGACGTGGGCGGTGATCTCGATCTGGTCGATCGGGAGCGGGCGGCGCGCCCCGGGATAGCGGAGCGCGATGGTCAGCTTCATCGCACCGGATCCGGCGACGAACTCGCTGCGGTCCGGTGTGACCTCGATGCCCGTCGGCGCTTCGGCAGCGATCCGCAGCTCGCAGCTCGCAGCGGCGAGCGACTCGCCGTCGATCACGCTCGTGATGGTCGCGAGCTCGTCTGCGGGACTGTTCGGTGCGAACGTCGCGGTGAACACACCTGCTCCGACCGCAGCGGGGATACCGAGCGCGCCACTGGATGCCGTGAGCTGCGGAGCTCGCTCGCTCGCGGTGCCGGCGGCGGTCGTCGCGAGCACGGACACGCGCTCGCCGCGCTGCGAGCACACAGCGAGCGTCTTGCCGTACGCCCGTGCACCGAGCGGCGCGAGCTTCTCGCGCACGGCACCCGAAGCGGTCGTCGCGATCGTCGTCACCTGTGTCACGCCAGGCGGGACGACGATCGGAACCTCGGCGATGCCGCGCGCCGACGCTTCGACCGGTCCGAATTCAGTCCCTTGGACGCGAACGACCACGCGCGCACGGGGCGCCGTGTCGACGCGAACCGCCGCGCGTCCTGACATCGGGATCGCGATCCAGTCGACGATCGCGCCGGCGTCATCGACCGCCGCGATTAGCACGAGCTGCGGGAAGCGCTCGGCGGGCGGCGTGAACGTCGCCCGGAGGGCATCCCCCTGGCGGGTCAGTGACGAGATCGACCCCGTGTTGGACACGAGCCGGACCGGCGTCACCAACGCTTTCAGCTCGACGGAGATCGCGGTATCCTTACCGAGAACGATCAGGTCAGGACCGCGCAAGCCGAGAGGGCCGCTCGAGACCCGGTCCGCTGCAGCATGCGACGCCGAGGCAGCGACGACGAGCGCGGCCGCGAGTGCCTTTATTTCCACTGGACCTGTGCCTCAAGGCGGGGCGGCCTGACAACCGCGACGTGACGCTGGATGACCTTCTGTTGGCGGCGGCCCGTCGCGTCCTCGACCGAGACGATGATCGTGTTGGCGCCGGTGCGCAGCGGAACATCGCCTGTGAACATGCCGCGCTCGTCCGCCGCAGCACGCACGCCGTTGATGCTGACGACCGCGCCCGGTGTGGTCTCGCCGCGGAGCTCGGCGCGATCGCGAGCTTGAGCAGCGGCGTTGACCTTGAGGAACAGCGACGTCGGGATCGTGCTCGGTGCGGTCGGTGCACCGCCAGCGGCGACCATCGACAGCTTGCCGGCAGGAACCACAACGGTCGTGTACTTTGCCGTCACTTTGACATCACCCTCGGTGGCCGCGACCGTGACCTGGCCGCGACCGGAGCTGAGGACGTCGAATCGACCGCGGCCCGACTCGGCGACCGCGTCGGTATCGCGCGTCGAGATCCGGATCGTCGTGCTGCCGGTCGTGGTCGCCGTCACGCGACCTTCGGTCAGTACGACCTGCGCGAGCGAGGCGGAGATCTCGCCGACGGTGAGCTCGGTGAGGTCGTCGACCTCGACGAGGGCGCCGATGTCGAGCGTCGCGCTCGCATCCGCAGCCGTGCGGATCGTGTCCAGCGCCGTGAGGCGATCGCCGACCTGCAACTCGACCCACTGTGCACCGGCACGTTTCTCGACGCGTCCAGTAATCTTGACGACAGTCGACGCAGGAAGAGGAACAATATCGGGATCGTGCGGAGCGGACGCGGGCGTCAGCACCGCGGTGCTCTCGGGCTTCGTGGGAGCCGCGTCGCCGAACGAGCGCGAGTACACGACGTAACCGAGGCCGCCGATCACTGCGATCGCGATCAATGCGCCGAGGACGTACCTAGTCACGCGGCCGTCTCCGTCGGCAGGCGCACCACGAACCGCGCACCGCCCGAAGCGGCTGCGTCGCAATGGAGAGAGCCGCCCGCGGCGCTCACCATCCGTCGCGCGAGCGAGAGGCCGAGGCCCACGCCCTGACCGGCGGGCTTCGTCGTGAAGAACGGTTCGAAGATCCGTTCGCGCAACTCTACGGGAACGCCAGCACCCGAGTCGGAGACAACGACGTCGATGGCGCGATCGCTCTGGGTCACCGCGACATCGATCAGCCCCGCATCGGGGGTTGCGTGCCCGGCATTGACGAGGAGGTTGAGCAGCACCTGGATCAGCTCGCCGCGGTGGCCGAGCACTCGCGGGAGATCCGTCGGCACCGACGTCGATATCGTGATGTGGCGCATGCCGACCTGAGGAGCAGCCACGTTGACGACCTGTGCGATCACGTTCGCAAGATCGACGGGCTCGGGCTCGCCGGCGCCGGTCCGCGAGAACGAGAGTAACTGCTCGAGCAGTTCGACCGCGCGCATCGCCTCTCGCTCGATCAGTTCGAGGTGTCGACGATTGGACTCCGGATCGTTGCGACGACGGGCGAGCTGCGTGAATCCGACGATCGCCGTCAGCGCGTTGCGGGTCTCGTGGGTGACGCCGACGCTGAGCTCGCCGAGAAGTGCGAGCTGCTGGAGCCGAGGCAACGAGATGCGTGCGGTGCTCATCGAGACTCCTACTGGAGGTGCGCGCCCCGACGGGCCACAGGAAGCGTGACGGTCATGGTCGTTCCTGTACCGACCTGACTCGATGCGCGGATCCGGCCCTGGTGAACCTCCACGATGCGGTGGGCGAGAGTCAGGCCGAGCCCGACGCCATTCCAGTTGTCCTTCGTCGTGAAGAACGGCTCGAAGATCTTCTCGAGTAGCTCGGGGGCGATGCCGCGCCCGGTGTCGACAACGTCGATCGTGACGAGCTCGCCCTCGATCGCGCGGATCGCGAGCTTGAGCCGGCCACCGGTGGGCATCGCGCGGATCGAGTTGTCTATCAGCTGGGACAGCGCCTGCTCGAGCTGCGTAGCATTGCCAAACACGCGCGGCAGGTCGGCTGCGAATACGCGCTCGATCTCGACCTGCGCCGCGGCAAGCTTGCTCGCGTTGGCGTTCGCCGCGGCGTCTACCACCTGGGCCACATCGAGCCGCACACCATCGCCCACGGAGTCGCGTGCGAGCGACGACATCCGCTCGACGATGTTGCGCACCCGCAGGGCCTCGCGCTCGATCGTCGTCAGGTTGCGTACGGTGCGCTCGTCGAGCTGGTCCTTCCGCGACAGCAGGATCTGGGTCATGCCGAGCACGCCCATCAGGGGGTTGTTGATCTCGTGGGCAATGCCGGCTCCGAGCGCGGTGACCGCGCCGAGTTTGCGGGACTGGAGCAGCTGGTCCTGCGCGTCGCGCAGCTCCGCGGTCCGCGCATCGACCCGCGCGTGGAGGTCGGCGTTCCAGCCGCGAATCTCCGTGGTCTTGCGTTCGATCTCCTCGGACATCCGGTTGAAGGCAGTCGCGAGCCCGGTGAACTCGTCGCTGCCGTCGACCTCGACGCGATGCTCTAGCGCGCCCTTTGCGAGCGCGTCGGCGCCGGCGGCGAGTCTGCGCAGCGGCCGGCGGATCGCGCGCGTCAGGACGACGCCTGCGACGATCGCCGCGAGCACGCCGACGAGGAGCCAGAACACGGTCTGCCGGTGGATCCGCCGGATCGACGCGAACGCGACATCGCGTGGCTGCTCGGCAACGACCCGCCAGCCGTTGACCGCGTCTGCGGTCGCGGTCAGCGGATCTACCGTGGCGAGGCTCGGCCCACACAGCGTGCGCCCACCAGCATCGAGGAGCCGCGTCGTCACACCAACCGGCGCGGTCGCGGTGAGCTCCTTGCACAGCCCGCGCAGCGAGAAGCCAATAGCGAGCGTCCACGCCGCGCCATCCGGACCGGGCACCGAGAGAGCCGTCGGAACGAGGGGGGCCTGGCCCGTGATGACGATCGGCTCGCCCGCCGTCCAGCCGCGGCCGGGGAGCGCGACGGTCCATGCCGCCTCGAAGGCGAGCAGGGCCTCGGCAGCGATCGGCGCATGAGTGCTCGCGCGCGTCGGAGGCGCGAACACCGGATCGCCGAGTGAGCGACCCTCCGCATCGCGGAGGACCACGATCGCAGTGTCGTCGAGCTGCTCGTAGATCAGGACGAGCGCGCCGTGCCGCTCCTCGGCCGACAGGGCGGCCCACGGGATCGAGCGAGCGAGTCCACGGACCATGCGCTGCGCCATGTCGATCGTGCCGGAGGTCGTGCGA
>JANOPP010000074.1:0-3376 GCA_031421915.1 Myxococcales bacterium
GGCAGGTAGACGCCATCGCACGCGAGGTCCTGCACGGTCAGCATGATCATGCTCTTGCTCTTGTCCATGAGCCCGTTCGCGACGAACTGCTCCTTGAGTGCGGTGGTCACGACGGCATCGAGCTTACTCATCGACGCGCTCCATCTGCTCGGTCCACTGCGCGACCTCCCATGCTGGCGGCTCCGCGTAGGCCGTGCGCCTCGGGTATCCTGGCCAGTTGTCCGCCCTGCAGCACTTGGCCCAGGTTTGCACGCACTGTTCCACCTTGTCGCTCGCATGAGCGATGGCGGACGGCGCGAGGCCGACAACCGACACGGAATGCGGCTGCTCGGTCTCGGCGACGACGAACCGCCACTGCGCATCCTTGCCCGTCAGCGCCTTCAGCCCGCGTTGGTAGAAGGCTGCTTGCAGGTCGTAGTCCATGCCGAACAGTTGGCGACGGATCCATGACGACGGCTCCGCGTTCGCGCTGGTTTTGAGATCCTCCATCATCGAGTGGTCGTTGCGGAGCCAGTCGGGGCGCGCGCGGCACCAGATGTCGCCGTGCTGCGTTTTCTCGCACCAGATGAGCGTCGATTCTGGGATGCCATCGGACAGCGGGCGGGGCTGCTCCTCGAACGCGCCGATCTGCTTGCGGATGGCGGCTGCCATGACGCGGATGCGCTCCATCTTGCCGGAGAGCACTGGGATCAGTCCGGCACCGTGCGCAGCCTCGCGCTCGGCCTTCGCCGCATTGGTCCTCCAGTCGTTGGCCTCGACGACATGGAACCCCTCGACGCCGACCAGGACGTACTGGTGGACCGCCGTGCCGAACTCCATGCCATCTGTCGATTCGCTCTCGACGCCGCCGCCTGTTGGGCAGTACGCGAATGCGTGGGCCGGAGACTGCCTCAGCAGTCGGGCTGCGAGCGAGGATGAAAGCGAATGGCCCGGAGCGCCTGCGCCCTCGTGGTACTCGTTCGCTGGGATGTCAGGGAAGATTCCCTCCGTGCGCCTCACGTCCTGTCTCGGTTCTGCCAAGCGCGCTTCGCTGCTTGGTACATCCTGCGGAACAGGTCGAAGCGCGCGCTGTTGCGGGCATGCTCGGGGATCTCGTTGTACCGCGCTCGCGCCATCTTGCGCAGGAGCTTGGCTCGTGTTCGTCGCATGTCGTCGTCCTTCCTGAGAGAGATCGGTCACTCGGCGTTGTCGCACTTCAGCGGCGCACCGCCTAGAGGCGGAGCGTGTGTCGTCGTGCGGCCACCAGACACATGGGCGTGGAACGCCGAGTGGCCGAAGATGAATCGCTGGCGGCCGGGGCGCTCGGTGAATGACAGGAGGGAGCTTGGCATGCACCGCTCGTGTCCCGACCGCCAACGAAGGTCGTTCTACTGCTTGCCGGGCATCGCGGCAGCGGGCTTCGGCGCGTTCGGCGCACGCTTGCGAGGGACCGCGAGCAGCTTGGTCAGCGTGGCGAGCCCCGCGCCAGCGGATCCGCCGAGTTGGCCCGCAGCGTCGCCGCGAAGCTCCTTCGCCTTCGCGAGCGCCCACGTCTCGGCCGCCGCGCTCGCGTGCTTCGCCTTCAACTGATCTTCGTAGCTTCCGCCACTGGACTTCGGCATCTAGGTCTCCTTGCGCTCTCGCGCGTCGTCGTTGGTTTGCGTGTCGTCGTCAATCGCTGCGGCCAGCCGCATCGCCAGCAACGGCTCGATGCCTCGTGGGCCGGTCGTGTAACCGCCCTTCCATGTCGCCAGCGCGTCCGGCGAGCCCCAGCATGTCGCCGGGAACTTGTTGTTCAGCAGCACGACGATCCCCTTGATCGCCTTGATGCTGTCGTAGTCCGCGCGTGAGACTGCATCCTTCAGGTCGTTGCTCAGAACTGCGCAGAGGAAATCCCCCGGCGCTCTCGCGCTCTCGCACCATTCCAGCAGCCCGAGCACGAGTTGCGTTCTCACGCCGTACTCGTGGCCGAGCAGCGTTGCGCGTTCGAGCTGCGTGAGCCGCTTGGCTCGCGAGCTGTTGAGCGTTTTCCTGCATAGCTTGCAGAAAACCACGCCATGCAGCGCCTCGGCCTCGTGCTCGCATCCTCCGGGCGGGTCGTGCTCGGGTCCGTCGCCGGGCGGCGTGTCCCAGGTCGTCATGCTGCGCTCGCGTTGGCGAGGTCGCGGAGCCAGCCGGAGAGGCTTTTCCGCGCCCGCTTGGCAGCTCTGGCCCATCGGCGTCGTTCTGCCCCTGTTGCCCTGGCACCGACAACCGCCGGGCGCTTTCTGTTGGTGCTCTCGCTCATGGGGGGCAATGTAAACCGCCATTCAATGGCTGTCAACCTGAAAAGAGAATCGCCCCGGCCTGCCTTCGCGCGCGCAGAGACGAATTGCACGCGATACGGTGGGCCGGGGCGAAAGGTTGGAGCCTACTTCAGTCGAAGAGCGTTGCCTCCATTGCAAGCTCGGCCTGCTCTGGTTCAGCCTGGACGATCTTGCCGTGCGACATCGGGCAAACGTATCCCGCGCCCGACTTGAGCGCGATCCTCGGCCTGTTGCAATCCTCGCAGTTTCGGACGTGGACGCGGCGCGGCTTCATGAATGGGTCTCGCAGCTTTCGGAACGGTCGAAATCCATCAGCTTCGGGGGCTCGCACAGCGGCCCCTTGCATCCCTCGCAGTTGGCAGAATCCTCCGGCCATTCAAGGCGCCGGACGGGCCCGGCGTCGGCCTCGCAGCATCGGCCCGCGCATCCCGCATGCCGGATCTCCTCGCCTGCGTGGACCGGATGCGCGTACCACGGGGGGCAGTCGCAAGGCGTCCCGGCATCGCACGAACCTCGCAGGCAGGTCATGCGCCAACCTCGCGAGCCATGGCCACGCGATGCCGGATCTCGGCGCATCCTTCCAGCATCGGCGAGATGAGCCGAGTGTCAAGCCCCGTGCTCGCTCTCCATGCCTTCTGGAGAGCGACCGCCGCAGGCCTCGACCGCTCCTCGTAGATTGTTTCCCATTGGGCCGTGAACGGGCTGAGGCTCTGAACCTTCCAGCACTTGGTGGAATCGCGGTACGCCTTCACTGCCGCCCCCTCGCCTTGTTGATGGCCGCGCGGATCGCGTTCAAGTCGTCGATGGTTACGAGGTAGCAATCAGCCAAGCCGTCCATCCTCGGGTCGGGCGCTAGTTCCGCGTTGAGTTCGGCGAATTCCAGCGCCGCGAGCATGTCGGGCGCGGCATCGCGCATGGTCCGCGCGGGCTGTTGCGCGCCTCGCGTCGTGCTCATGCGTCCCGCCTGATGCCGTCCGCGATCCTCTGAAGCTCGCGGACCATGCGCCGGATCTTGTCGTACATGTCATCCGGGATGTCCTCGCGCTCTTCGAGTGGGCGCAGCGTGAGCGCGACGGATTCGACCTGCGCGG
>JANOPP010000075.1:0-4322 GCA_031421915.1 Myxococcales bacterium
CGAGTGCGACGACGGCTGGCAGTGCATCGGGGTCGACTCCAATGGGCACGCCTGCGCGGCCGGGGCCGACTGTGCCGGCGGCACCTGCCGTGCGCCGTGGACGGCAGACTGCCGCGCCACCCCCGACACCACGGGCAGCACCGGCTACTGCATCGACCGTCGCTTCGATGACCGCGCCGCGGGTGCCTGCTACGTCGCCGACGTCGACTTCGATCACGGCGCTGCGGGCGATCGCTTGAGCCAATGCGACGTTGCGCAGGACGGCATGGAGGCGGACGAGTGTTGCGACCCCGCGCTCGGGGGCGCTGCGCCCTGCGATCCACTGACGCAGCCCGGCATCTCGGCGATCCCGCGCCCCGATCGCGATTCCAACCTGTCGAGCGCGTGGCTGTGCACCTGCGATGCCGCCGGCGCGGACGCGCCGGAGTGCGCCGAGGCGGTGCGAACCGGCTGCGCGCCGCCGCTCGGTGAGGCGGTGCCACCGCTGCCGGCTTCGCCGCCAGCTACCTGGGCCCTCCAGGCGTTGGTCGCCCGAGGCGGCTTGCTTTGGGACGAAGAGCTGGGCGTGCTCGATCTTCGCCTCGCGGATCTCGGCGGCGCGATCCGGGCGGGCACCGAGTCGTGTGCCGAGGGCCGCGGCCTCATCGACTCTGTCGGTTGGTCCGATGGTTTCAACAGCAGCGGGTTCCCCCCGGAGCTCTTCGCCGATCACGACGTCGCGATGTGCTCCGGCTCGACGTATCGCCTCGTCTTTACCGAAGGAGCCGCGCCCCAGCACGTGCGCTCGGCGGCCGGTGGCACCCTCGACGGACGTGCGGTCCACGTGTTCGAGACCCCGCAGTTTCGCATCGTTCCCGACTCCTTGTTTCCAAGCGACAACCTGACCATCTCGGCGTGCGACGAGATGTCGCTGCGGTTCTCGAACAAGTACGACCGCTCGCCGGCCAACCTCCGCAAGCTCGAGATCCGCGACGATGCCGGCGCACTCGTGGCCGGCGGAACGGCGTGCGACGAACTCGCAACCGCCGAGGAAATTGCCGCGGGCGCAATCCCTTGCCTGACTGTTGGCGTCGCGGACGAGCTGACCGGCGGCCTGTCGGTGTCCATCGACGCCGACGTCCATGGTCCGGTGCTGCGCGTCGGTGAGCGCTACGAAATCGTGGTCCCGGGCCTGCCGGACATCTTGTCGATGAGCGATGCCACCGCCTATGCGGCAGCGTTCCACGACGCCTGCGGCATGCCGTTGGTCCTCGGTGACACGCCGGCGGTCCTCGCCCTGTCGGCGGCACCGTTCATGATCGACGAACCTTGCTCCTAGCGAGCTGCATCTGGGCGCCTCCGCGGCACTGGCTCGCCGCGGACTGCCAGGACGGGGGCAGTTTGATCGAGCGCTACGTCGTCATCGAACCAGGTCGTGCGGCCGTCAGTTCATCGCCTCACAGGCGTCGACATAGCTCGGGTCCGCGCCGGGGCAGACCTGATCCGGTTGCAGGGCCTCGCCTGCGTGCGCTGGTGCAGCAGAATTCCGAGCTCGCCACCAAGCTCGCAGCGCTCGAGAAGAAGTACTTCGCGACGACCTAGACCGGCTTGACGCCGCGCCTGCAAGGCTATATCGTATATCGACGATGAACGATGAGAGCCGTTCCGACTGCTGTCCTGCGCCGAACGACGAGCCCGATCTCCGGCCCGTCGAGGGCAAGGAGGCGGACGAGGAGCTGGCGGCCCTGGCCAAGGCGATCGCCCATCCCGCGCGCGTCCAGATCATCCGGATCCTCCTGCGCAAGACCGCGTGCGTGTGCGGCGACATCGTCGACGAGCTCCCGCTGGCGCAGTCGACCGTCTCGCAGCACCTCAAGGTGCTCAAGCACGCGGGCCTCATCCGCGGCGAAATCGACGGACCGCGGGTCTGTTACTGCATCGAACCCCGGACCCTGCGCCGGCTCGCCGCGCTCGTGGCCGGGCTGTGACGGACGTCGAGGCACCGAACGATCATGACCCACGCCAACACCGGGCTGCTCGGCAAGCTCTCCTTCCTGGATCGATACCTGACGCTGTGGATCTTCCTCGCCATGGGCCTGGGGGTCGCGCTCGGCTTCCTCGCGCCCGGCTTCACGGCGGCGCTCGACCGGATGAGCGTGGGCACCACGTCGATCCCGATCGCGGCGGGGCTGATCTTGATGATGTACCCGCCGCTCGCGAAGGTCCGCTACGAGGAGCTGGGCAAGATCTTCCGCAACCGACGCGTGTTCGGGCTCTCGGTGTTCTTCAACTGGGTCATCGCGCCGTCGTTGATGTTCGCCCTCGCGGTGACGATGCTGCCCGACAAGCCCGACTACATGGTCGGCCTCATCCTGGTCGGGATCTCGCCGTGCATCGCGATGGTGCTGGTGAGGAACGACTTGGCGAAGGGCGACGCCGAGTACTGCGCCGGGCTGGTCGCGTTCAACTCCCTCTTCCAGGTGCTGTTCTTCCCCGTCTACGCGTACTTCTTCGCGACGCTGCTGCCGACCTGGCTCGGACTCAAAGGGGTCGTCGTCGACATCTCGATCGCAGAGATCGCGACCAGCGTAGCGATCTACCTCGGCGTGCCGTTCGCCGCGGGCTTCCTCAGCCGGCGCGTGCTCGTGCAGGCGAAGGGGCGCGAGTGGTACGAAACCCACTTCGTGCCACGGATCGGACCGATCACGCTGGCATCGCTGCTGTTCACGATTGTCGTCATGTTCTCGCTCAAGGGCGAGACGATCGTCGAGCTCCCGCTCGACGTGCTGCGCATCGCCGCCCCGCTGCTGGTGTACTTCGTGCTGAGGTTCGCGCTCTCGTTCTTCATGAGCCGGCGCGTGGGGGCCAACTACCGGCAGACCGCCACGCTCTCGTTCACTGCGGCGTCCAACAACTTCGAGCTCGCCATCGCGGTCGCGATCGCGAGCTTCGGCATCCACAGCGGCGCGGCGTTCGCTGCCGTCATCGGCCCGCTCGTCGAGGTTCCTGTCCTCATCGGCCTCGTGAACGTGGCGCTGTGGGGTAAGCGACGCTTCTTCCCCGACGCCCCGCGCGCGGCAGAGGCCTGACCACGTGGTCGTCGATCGCGGTCACGTTGCAGTCGACGTGTCGGCCGGTGCTGCTGCCGAGCGTTCGCTGAACGAGAGCGACGATGGCGGCCGCTCACGCACGAGCGGCCAGGTGGTCGGGCTCGCGTAGATCACGGACACTTCGAGCTGGCCGGGCGCGTCGGTGTCGATCTCGACGCGCGCGCTCCACATGCGCGTACTCGCGTCGAAGCAGCGAATGGCGACATCGTCGGCGGCGCGCCACGCCATGATCGCGTTCCCCGACGAATCCGCGACGACCACGGCGCCGATGTACGAGATCCGATCGACCCTCGTCGTCGACGCGGTCACCAACACGCGGATCAGTCGGGGACGGTCCACTGCACGCGGCACACCAGCTTGCCCGTCCACAGCTCGGGCATTTCTCGACCATCGAACAGCGGCTTCGTCACGCCGGCGAGCGTGCTCACGCCACCGGGAAACGACGTCGACGCGTTCGCGAGCGTCCACGTCCCCGTCGCGACGGCGCCCCGCGCGCAGCCGGGCGCGCGCGCCGTGCTCGTGCCGCTACCCCGGACCATCGGATCGATGGTGAAGCTCTGCTCGATGTCGATTCTTGCGCCGGGCTCGATGCGTGCGAAGTCGTCCTCACCGATCAGGTAGCCGTGCGGCCGAGGATCCGGCGACCAGATCGGATCCGCGCCGGATGCCGCGACGACCAGCGTGCTGGTCGCGTAGCGGAAGGCCTCGGGGCGGATCCGGAGCACGCGAACCGGGTCCTTGGACACGTTGTTCAAGACCATCCGCACGCGTCGCATCGCGGTGCAGCCCACGATCTATCCGAAGTTCGCTGGTTGGGTGGCGTCGTCGTCCGGCGCAGACGGCTCGTCGTCGAGCCAGCGTGCCGAGTCGACCGACTCCGGTGGCCCGCGGGCCGGCCACGGCTCGAGTGCGTCGCTGGGAGAACGGCGGCGGACCAGCATGGCCGCTACGCCGTGGCGCGATCGATCGCATCCCAGGCGACGGCGCGCACGCGCCGGGCGCTGGGTGTTGGACGCGGCGGGATCGTCACCATCCCAGCATCGCACGCACACGTTCACGGCGGGGGCTCGTCGACGCAGTTGTCGAGCTCCACCCGTTTCCTGCAAAAAAACACTGCGCCGCATTCCTGCATGCAGTCGCACCACGGTGCGGCGTCCGAGCAGCCGTGGGGGTCGACGCACTCTCCCTCCGCGCAGGTGTCCGCGCCCGTGCACTGCTTCCCGCAGGCTCCGC
>JANOPP010000076.1:0-2139 GCA_031421915.1 Myxococcales bacterium
CCGCGACCCTGCGGGTAACATCGCGACAGACGATCGCGAGGTCACCGTCCGAGCCGAGTGCTCGAGCGACGACAACTGCGGCGACGATCAGCTGTGCATCACCGGCGTCTGCCTCGGCGAGGTCGGCGCGAGCTGCGTCGACGACGGGCGCTGCGCAGTCGGACCGTGTCGCGGAGATCTCGATCATCCTACCGCATGCCGAGCGACCTGCCGGCTCGGCGACGACACGACGTGCGCCACCGGCGATACGTGTGAATACATCGATGGCGCTGCCGTGTGCATGCCGCCCGCACCCATCCCCGATGCGGGTTGCAGCACCAGTGGTGCCAGCTCGCTCTTCACTCTCGCGGGCGGTGTGTTCTTCCTCCCCATGTTTCGCCGCCGTCGGCGGCAAGAAGGATCCCCATGACCAGATGGACCATCGTGCTTCTAGCAACCTTGATGTGTGCGGTCCCGAGTGTTCAGGCAACGGTGATCGTGCTGTATGACTCTGCGGTACTCGCCGAGAAGAGCGACGCGATCGTCGTCGGCAGGGTCACGGGGAGGAGCTCGGCCTGGGAGGGTGAACGAATCGTCACTCGTGTCACGGTCCTCGTCGAGCGCACCATCAAGGGCGGCTCCGCGAAGGAGCTCACGATCTCGGCCGACGGCGGCACGGTCAACGGCGTGACGATGAAGACGATCGGCAGCGCGGAGTTCGCGGTCAACGATCGCAGCTTGCTGTTCCTCCGGAAGCGCATGGGCAACGAGCTCGTCGTCACCGGCCTTGCGCAAGGAAAGCTCGACGTGATGCGCAGTCGAGACGGTGTGGATCGCATTCGCTGGATCCCGCCACGTGCCAGCGCGCCGCGCGCGGCGGAGCTCGACTACGTGATCGGCCAGCTCGCTGGCGCGGAGCGTGCGAAATGAGAGCGGTCCCGCTGCTCCTCGCGGTGCTCGCGACAGCGAGTGCGATGCCAAGCGCTGACGCGTACGTCCAGAACCGGACGTCGACCGGAACCGCGCTGGCGTGGGGGAAGGCGTGCCGTAATATCCGGCTCGCCGGCGAGGCACACGACACGATCGATCACGCGACCTTGTCTGCCGCGCTGGATCGGTCGCTGATGGCGTGGCGCGCATCGACGTCGAGCTGCGCGCGTCTCGATGCGCAGCTCGATCGCAGCGAAGCTGCAGCTACCGACGTCGCATATGACGGCGAGAACGTGATCCTGTGGCGCGATGCTGCGTTCTGTGCCGAGGCGGCAAATGCGGATCGCGATGTCTGTGCGGCCCCTCAGGCGGCCGCGGTCACGACGCTGTTCTTCATCGACAAACCAGGTGATCCACGCGACGGCGAGATCCTGGATGTCGATATCGCACTCAACGGGATCGACTTCACGTTCGGAACGCGCGAAGGAGAGCTCGATCTCGAGAGCGTGCTGAGCCACGAGATCGGGCACTACCTCGGTCTCGGTCATGTCTGTCACACCGACCGCGCGAGCGATCCTCTGCCAGCGGGTGATGGGACAGTGACTCCGCACTGCTATCCGCTCGTGCAGCTCGATCGTGGGCTCAAGCAAGCCACCATGTTCAACTTCATCGAGCCCGGTGAGACTCTCAAGCGGGATCCGGAAGAGGACGAGTGGCGTGGCGTCTGTGCGATCTACTCCCAACACGACGGCGACTGTGATCCAGCTATTCGGCCCACCGGTTGTGGTGGCTGCATGTCGGGCCCTGGTGCTGGTGCGGCCAGCATTCTCGTCATCTTCGCCATGGCTCCAATTCTGCTCTCTAGGAGACGCAAATGATCTCGCTCCGACTTCTACTGTGTGCTGTGCTCCCGGCCGCGTGCGCCGCGCCGCTCGACGTGGGAAATACCGAAGAAGGCGTGTCGGTGATCGATCGCTACGAGCGCGAGTTCGAGTGGACCGCACCCGACGCGTGTCACGTCTACCTCGAATCGCGCGTCACCGACCAGGAGGCGAGGCTCGTCGAGTACGCTGCGAAGCTCGGCGATGCTCCGCTCTCGATCCTGTACTACCTCGACGAGAACGCCGCGCGTCCCGTACGTGTTGACGTCATCGCCGCGACGGGAACGACCCTGTCGGCCGATCTAGGTGCCGAGCAGCTCGTTTTACGTGGCGCGGATGGGCAGATCGC
>JANOPP010000077.1:0-5720 GCA_031421915.1 Myxococcales bacterium
GGCCGGAGGTCGACCTGCGACCCCGGGAGGAACGCCTTCACGCCGCCGCGGATCGTGACCGAGAGGCCACCCTTCACGCGCGCGGTGATGACGCCCTCGATCAGCTCGTCGCGCTCGCACGCGGCGCTGATCTCGTCCCACACCTTGAAACGATCCGCCTTCTCCTTGGAGAGGACGATCATTCCGACATCGTTCTCGCGGGACTCGAGGAGGACGTCGACGACGTCTCCCGGCTTCACCCCGATGGAGCCATCCGCGAGGCGGAACTCCTCGAGGGGCACCTGGCCCTCACTCTTGTAGCCGACATCGACGATCGCGTAGTCCTTACCAACCGTGATCACGGTGCCGCGGAGGATTTCACCCTCCTTGACGCTGTCCTGGCCAAAGCTCTCGGCCAGGAGCGCTGCGAAGTCTTCTTCGCCTGTATCTTGGGTAACAGTGTTCAAGCAGATCTCCACGTAGCGCCGAGTTGGATTTACTGCCGAAGCAGCCCTCGACGCAGGGGCGAGTTGGTACCGTTCGCGACCGGAATTGTCAACCGCGGCGTAGAGATCCGCGGTTTTCCGTACTCGCCCTCATGGGGCATTCCGCCACCTCTATACACGGGGCGATCGCGACGCGACCTGGGCCGCCAGTGAATCCACAACCTCTTCGAGGGTTTGGGTCGAGCTGTCGACGATCACGGCGTCCGCGGCGGGGATCATCGGGGCGACATCGCGGCTGGCATCGCGCTGATCGCGCTCCCGGATCTCGGCCAGGGTGACGTCGAAATCGACCGGTTTTCCGGCCGCCACCAGCTCGTCCACCCGGCGCCGAGCACGCTGCTCCTCGCTCGCCGTCAGGAAGAACTTCGCCTCCGCGGCCGGGAACACGACGGTCCCCGTATCGCGGCCCTCGACCACCACGCCACCGCCCGCACCGAGTCGGCGCTGCAGCTCGAGCAGCCCCGCGCGCACCTCGGCATGCGCGGAGACCTGCGACGCCCCCTGCGAGATATCGGGCGACCGGATCGCGGTCGTGACGTCCTCGCCTGCGAGGTACACGTGGTTCTTGTCGCCCACGAAGTCGAACGTGATCGCCAGCTCGCGCGCGATCGCACCGCACGCGGCGCCGTCGCTCCACGCGGTGCCCGCGCGCTGTGCGGTCAGCGCGACCGCGCGATAGATCGCCCCCGTGTCGAGCAGGCGGTAGGCAAGGCGACGCGCGAGCAGCTTGGCGACGCTCGACTTCCCCGCCCCGGCGGGACCGTCGATCGTCACGACGACCTTGCTCATCGTGTGGCGCTCGAACCGCAGCTGTCGCACAGCGTGCCTTCAGCGGTGATCACCGTCTGGTGCGCGGGGACGGTCTTCGCGCACCGCGCGCACACGGTCGGCGTCGCCGGAGGCTGCTCCTCGGCGGGCTGGACCTCGGCCGTGCTGAGGTACGGCTTGGGCTTCATGCTCTCGATCACCGCCTCGAGCTCGGCCTCGACGCGGTAGCGCAGGACCTTCTCGTCGACGGCGCCGGACTCGATCAGCATGCGCGCCATCACCGACGACAGCACCGTGAGATCGCGGACCTGCTGCTGCAGCTCCTGGATCCGCTGGCCGAGAAACGCCGACGTCTCCGCCACCATGTGGCGCGCCTCGGCGGCATCGTCCCGGACCGCGTTGATGTCGCTGCGCTGCCGATAGTCGCTATCGAAGAACGTGTCGAAGAAGCCGACGGCCATCACCGGCATCATGCCCGAGTTCGCGGGCGTGGTGCGGTCCGGCGTTGTACAGTCGCGGGCGGTGGCCGAGCCGACCCCAGCACCCAAGACGGAGCGACGCTGGCGGACCTTCGCCGACGTCGTTGCGTTCACGCTCGGCACCAACGTCTGGGTCTCGATCGTGATCCTGCCGGCGATCTTCGTCGGCGCGCTGCATGGCACGGGTCGGATCCTCGCCGCCGCGCTGCCGCTCGGGATGCTGCTGCTCGGTCTCGCCCGACGCAGCGAGGGCATCTTGCTCGGGCTGTTCCCCGCTGCCCTGCTCGTCCCGATCGCCGTGACACCGACGATGGCGTCGTCGCATGTCTATGGCCCGATCCGGTTCGGCCTCGTCGCGATCGGCGTGGTCGCCTATCTGTTCTCGGTCTCGTTCTTCACCACGTTCCACGAACCTCCACAGCCGCGCTCGATTCGCGGCCTGTCCTCGGCGCAGGTCGGCCCCGCCGAGCGCTGGCGCCGCCGCGAACGCGTGTACTGGATGCTGACCGGGATGTCGCTCGTGATCCCGACGGTCCTGATCGCGTGGGTGAACTTCGACTCCGCGATCGAGGAGTACCTCGGCGAGATGTACCCGGGCCGGATCGCCCTCATGACGACGGTCCTGACCGTCGGCGCGATCGTGCTCTGGCTCGGCATCTATCACTACGCGTTTCTCGGCGTGCTCCGACCTCACCGCACCGGCGATCGCGACCTCGTGGTCGGGCTCGCACAGACCCGCGCGGATGCCAAGACCGGCAAGCCGCGCGCCCGCTTCTACTTCGCCGTCGCGATCGCTCTCGCAGCGATGGGGACGTTGATCCTGCTCCGCAACGTCAAAGGGTGATCCATGCGCCGTTACTTCTTCGAAGCCCTCGCGGTCGCCTTGATCGGTGGAAGCTTGTTCTTCTTCAAGGAGACGCTCGACTACCTCGCACGGCGCGAGTACGTCGCGGCGCTGCTCGTGATGCTGATCGGCGTGGCCGTGATCTCGGTCGGTAAGGAGATGGCGCGACTCGCTCTGGTCCAGCGCGACTGATCATGTCCCGGTTCGCCCTCGCCCTCGCTTCGATCGCGGCCGCCTGTGGTGGCTCGCCATCGCCGACGCCGGTCCCGAGTGGACCGACCGCGTCGATCGTCGCGCCGCGCGCGAGCGAGGCCGACGTCGTCGTCGCCCAGGTCAACGGACGTCCGGTGTGGGGCTCGTGCGTGACCGAACAGGGCGCGGGCGCCAAGGATCGCGCGACGGCGCTCGATCAATGCATCGCCTTCGAGCTACTCGCGCAGGCCGCGGAGAAGCGTGGATTTGGCGCCGATGCCGATGTCCTGCAGGCGACCCGCACCGCCATGGTCAACGAGCTGATCGAGACCGAGTTCGAGGCGCGCTATCAGAAGCCCGCGGACCTCGGCCCCGTCCTCGACAAGATGCTCGACAAGAACGCGTGGCGCCTGCATCGCCCCGACCTCCGCGCGTCGACCTATGTCCGTGCGATCGTCCCGGCGGACGCACCGCCCGAGGTCGACGCTGCCGCGAAGGAGGTCGCCGACAAGATCGTCGCGGAGCTCGAGAACGAGACCGGCCTCTTGCCCTCCCACCTCGAGGCTGCCGCCGCTCGCGCGATCGCCGGCACGACGATCAAGACCCAGAGCCAGCACGTCCAGCAGATCCCGAACGGGCCCGGCTACGAGCAGCCGTACCTCGACGCCTTGTTCTCGATCTCCGAGGTCGGCCGGATCTCGCGGCCCGCGCGCACCAAGCGCGGCTGGGATGTCCTGTTGTGGACCGGCGGTCTGCCGCCCTACGAATCGACGCGCGAGCAGCTGGCCAAGGACATGTTCCCCGAGCTCCGTCGCGCCCAGTTCTTCGCGTGGGTCGCACAGCTCATCAAGGCGAACGGGATCAAGGTCGAGATCGACCCGGCGACGGCCGCGAGGCTCGGCGAGGAGCCGACGTGACCGCCTTCGGCGACATCATGAAGCTCGCGGTCGAGTCGACGCCCGGGGCGATCGGCGGTGCCTTCGCCGACTCCGAAGGCGAGATGGTCGACGGCTTCGCGACCTACGACCAGCACGAGTGGGCCTGCCTCACCGCGCAGTACGGCATCGTCCTCAACCAGCTGCACTCCGCCTTCGGAACCTGGCACTTCGGCGGGCCGGAGTATTTCATCGCGCAGCACACCGACCTCGACATCGTCGTGCACTCCGTCTCGCAGGGGTACTACGCGCTCCTCGCGGTCAAGGACGACCGCGGCTCCGCGCCGCTCGCAACGGCGCTGTCGAGCCTGCGGATCGCTGCGATCGCGCTGCGCAAGGAGATGATGTGAAGCGCGTCCTCCCGATCGCGGCCGTGCTCGGCCTCGCGATGCTGCCCGCGCACGCCCAGGCACCGGCAACGACGACGCCGCCGCCGTCCGCCGAGTACGATCCGTACAGCCAGGGCTGGAACGGGCTCGCGAGCTTCGTCGGCCTCGCCGAGGGCATGGGGTTCTCCGTCGACATCCGCGAGTCGCTCGAGTGGGACACGCTCGAGGCCAAGGACATCCTGTTCCTCGTGTTCCCGCTCCAGCGCGTCGACCCGGCCAAGCTCGCGGCCTATGTGCAGGCCGGCGGCAACGTGGTGATCGCGGACGACTTCGGCGACGGCAAGGAAGCGATGCAGGCGATGGGTCTCCTCCGCATCGAGGTCGAGCAGGCGCGATCGAGCCGGTTCTACGAGGGCCGGATGTACGCGCCGATCGCGAACGCGCGTGGCGATCACCCGCTGGCGCGCGAGGTCGGCGACGTCGTCACGAACCACCCCGCGGTGATGACCCGGATCGAAGGTGCCACGACGATCGTGGGCCTCGATGACGGGGCCGTCGTGGTCGCCGGCGAGCGCGGCTTCGGCAAGTACGTCGCCGTCAGCGATCCGAGCATCTTCATCAACCGGATGCTGCAGTTCCCCGGCAACGTCCAGCTCACGAGCAACATCTTCAACTGGCTCGATCGCGGCAACCGGCGGGCGCGCAACATCGTGCTGCTCCGCGGTAACCGCGACATGTACGGCGAGCCGCCGCCGTACATCGACGACGCGAACGCCGACAACCTCGGACGCTCGATCTCCGCGTTCAACGACTGGCTGTACAAGGCGCGCGAGTGGCTACTCACCCCCGCCGCGATGAAGACGCTCGCGGCGCTGCTCGCGGCCGCGCTGTTCCTCCTCGCACTGATCGCGCTGCCCGTCCGCCGCGGTCCGCAGATCGATGGTGCGTGGCTCCGCTTCAACCGCCCTGCCCGCCGCGACGAACCGCACGCGCTCGTCACCAGCGCCGACGCCAACAGCGGCTCGAACCTCGTCCTCGCCTGCATCCTGCGCGACCACGTCCAGCGCCTGCTCGCCGAGCTCACCCACAAGAGCGAGCCGCTCTACACCGTGCCCGAGTCGCAGCTCGTCGCGGAGCTATCCAAGGCAAAGGGCATCACCGCCGCGGTCGCGCTCACCCGGGTCTATCGTCGCCTGCGTGCGCTGCCGAGCCGCGGTCAGGCGGCTGCGCCGTGGAGCGCCGGGCACCTCGCGCGACGCGAATTCGACACCCTGTACCGGGACGTGGTCGAGCTGTGTCGTACTCTCGGCTCCGACTTCCCCGAGCTCTTGGAAGTCTAGAACAGAAGTCGCGATGCACTCCACGCTCTCCCCTGACAAGCTCGCCCGCGTCAACCAGCTCGCGAAGCTGGTCTCCGACGAGGTCGGTCGCGCCTTCATCGGTGCTCCGGCGATCACCGAGGCCCTGCTCGTCGCGCTCCTCGCGCGCGGTCACGTCCTGATCGAGGGCTTCCCCGGCGTCGCGAAGACCACCCTGGTCAAGGCGTTCTCGTCGACGCTTGGCTGCAACTTCCGCCGCGTGCAGTTCACGCCGGACCTCCTCCCCTCGGACATCACCGGCACCTACATTCTCGACATGCGCACGAACACGTTCGTGCTGCGCGAGGGTCCGGTGTTCTGCAACGTCCT
>JANOPP010000078.1:0-2622 GCA_031421915.1 Myxococcales bacterium
ATCTACCGCGGGCAAAACGACACCAGCTACTCCCGGTTCGAGCGGATGAATGCGAACCAAGGATTCTACTGGCGCGTCCGCCGCACCGACGGGACCGAGCTGAAGTTCGGCGAGTCCGCGCGGACGATCGGCTGCACGGGAATCTCGGCGCAGAACGCACCTCTCACGACGATGTCGGACCCGTTCGGCAGCGAGGTCTGGTTCACCTACGCGAACGGCCTCGAGCCCGGCGAGTGCCGGATCACGACCATCAGCTGGGGCTACAACGCGAGCGCGGGCATCACACAACCGTTCGCGAGCGTCGCGTTCGGCTGGACCGAGTCGCCGCGATGCGCGGGGGCGGTCTATCCAGGCTCGTTCCGCGACTACCGGACCGGCAACGTCGTTGTCACGGGCGCGAGCAAGCTCTTGACGATCACGTCGACCGCGTTTCCGATCGGCCAGCCGGGCGCGCCCGAGCACACGCGCGTGATCACCCTCGGGTACGACGCGCTGACCGAGGGCTGCACCCGGCACCATGCGCCGTATCGCTCGCTGACGTCGATCCAGGAGAGCGCGTGGGGAACGAACGCCGCGCGCGTCGATCTGCCGCTGGTGGAGTTCACGTATGGCGGCGTCCCGATGCTCACGACGCAGGCCAACCCGCCGACGACGCCGTGGACCGGCTACCAGGCCCCCGTCTCCAGCCCCAGTATCGACGGGAAGAATGCCCTGAGCTGGGGATACCGCCGACCGTTCGATGATCGATGGCCGACCGTCGAAGCCATGCTCATCGACGTCGATGGCGATGGCCTGATTGACCGGCTCACCAACGAGCACTCGGGTCCTGGGGTGATCACCGACTGCAAGGCATGGTGGCAGCGCAACCAGGGACCCGATGCCTCCGGCAACGTGTCGTTCGCGGCGATCGCGGCGATCTCGTTGCCGCGTTTGAAGTGGCGTGGAACGTCTCCGATGGCCGGAGGAGCTGCGGGCGGTGCCTCCGCCCTGCGTGGCAGCCAGAACTACGAATACTGCGCCTTGAACGGTCAGGTTACGACGTTCCAGAACTCGAACAATACGTCGGGGTGCCACATGCCCGGCACCTGCACGCTGAACAGCAACGGCAACCAGTACTGCTCCAACGGCGGAACCGAGTGCCATCCCGGCGCCGGGCAGTCGGGTGGCTACTACCGGACGTACCTGGCGTACCGATGGATCGACATGGACAACGACGCGCGCCCCGAGCTGGTCGCGGCGGTCCACGGCAACATCAGCGTCTACGATATCGAGCGCGGCAGCAGCAGCGTGGGACCTGGGTACGACGCCGGCGAGCCGAGCATGTCGGGGATCCCCGCGATGGGGGCGTGGCCGGCATGTCCCGGGCAGATGGACCGATGCAAGGACGTGGGTCGAGATCTCGACGGAGCACGCACGTGCGACGGCGGCCTCTGCACGTGGAACTGGGGGTTGGTGAACTCGGCCTTGACCGGCCCCGCCAGCGCGAACTGCTTCGACCTCCTCGCGCGCCCGTCGGGGACCGGGACACCGGCTGCCACTCCACACCGGGCGCCGTACACGCGGTGCCAGGGGCTCTACCCGTGGTTCATCTACTGGAATCGCGGCAACGGCGT
This sequence comes from Myxococcales bacterium, assembly GCA_031421915.1. Classification (GTDB taxonomy): domain Bacteria; phylum Myxococcota_A; class Polyangia; order Haliangiales; family Haliangiaceae; genus JABFXX01. Next base: position 1,614 of record JANOPP010000078.1, read on the forward strand.
GTTCGCGACGACGCCGACGGTGAAGTACCAGCCGATCCCGCTCGAGTCAGAGACCGGAGATTCGAGTCTAAACGGCCCGACCATGATCTCCAAGGACCATTCCGTCCTCGACGTGGACGGCGATGGCATCCTCGACGCGCTGGTCCACGGCGAAGAAACTTCGAACGGGGGAAGCCCGCATGGCTGGTACGTGTGGCTGGGCGATGGCAGCGGCGGGTTCCACCCGCGGCGCTACTTCTTCCCGACCCGCGGCAACGGCGGCGGCCCCGACGACTACGACGCGAACGCGTTCGCCGGCTACACCAACCTCGGCGCACCGATCATGGAGAACTCGCGCGGCCTCGTCGATCTGAACGGCGACGGCCTCATGGACCAGTGGATCGCCGTCCCGGGCACGCTTCCCTACGCCAACGTCACGCTCAACGACGGAACGCAACAGCGCTCGTTCTCGACCGCGCCGCTGCTCGCGGGTGAGATCAACACTCCCCCGTCGGTCCGCCCGGGCAACGACGCGAAGCACACGCCTAGCGGGCAGGCCGGTACCGCGACAGCGAGGCTTCGCACGATCGATCTCGACGAGGATGGTCGCCTCGATGTAGTCAAGGTCGACGATGTGTCGGCCACGGTCTACTGGAACGGTGGCGGTCAGTTCTCGTCGACGAGTAATCCGTATCCGCACACGCTGTCCGCACCCACCGACGGCCTCCGCCGCAACACCGCAGCGTTCGACACCACGACCGCCGGTCATGCCGATCCCTACTGGTGGAAGGTCGAGAGCGATCTCGTGGACATCGACGGCAACGGCATCCTCGACAACCTCTACTACGATGCGGGCGTGCTCAGGCGGCGGCGGGAAAACGTCTCGGGACCGCCGCGCACGATGACCGCGATCAACAACGGCCGCGGCGCGACGACGACGATCGCCTACGAGTCGATGCACGAGAAATTCTCGTCAACCCTGACCGTGACCCAAGCACCGGGCGTATTCGCGAACGACGCGTGGTGCCTC
>JANOPP010000079.1:0-5400 GCA_031421915.1 Myxococcales bacterium
GTCGAGGTCACCAGGTGATGACGAGGTCGGCGGCGGCGATGAGGGTGACGAGCTGGTCATGGTCGATGGGGCCGGCGGGGAGCGGCGGCTCGCCGCGGTTCGCGAGGAGCGGGCCAGAGGAGGTCGTCGGATGGAGATACACCACCCAGTCGCGTTCGGCCAGAACCGGAGGAATCGCCTCACCGCGCACGAGGTGGAGGAGCCGCCTCACGTCCAGACCTCGACGACGTCGGCACGCTGCAGCGCCTCCGGGAGATCCGCCCCCACGACGTGCCCGAACGAGACCAGCGTCGCGGCCGAACGCTGCGCGAGCGGCGTCAAGAGTGGCTCGCCGATCACGACCTCGACGCGTGCGCCGCGCAGCGTGATGCCGAGCGCCGCGCGTAGCCCTTCGGCCTGGCGGTGCGGATCGACCGTCTGGATCACGACGAGGATCGTCATGTCAGTGCGACCACCCGATCACAGGTGGCGAGCACGGCCGCATGATCGTCCTGGCTGCCGCGCTCGATGCCATCGACGAGCTCGAGCCCGGCCGCGGAGTTCGAGCACACGGTGATCGCGCAGTCATCGTCGACGAGCGCGGCAGCGGCTGCTTGATCTTCGGCCAGCGCGTTGCAGCCGGCATCCATCACGAACATCGCGACGTCGTGGCGCGCGCGACGAGCGGCGTGCGCGAGCCCGACGGCGGTCGCGAGATCGCGGCGCGTCGACAGGACGATGCCGAGCTTCACGGCTCCCACCGCGCGATCTCGACATAGGCGCGCTCGGTCTCGCTCCATGCGAACTGCGCGACCTCGGTCACGAGGCTCCCCGCGACCCCGCTCGCGACGCCGATCACCAGGTGCTGAACCGGGTACGCGGGGCCGTCGGCCATCGCGCGATCGACATCGGAGAAGTATGCACGGCCATTCGTGTGCGAGTGGTAGACGATGCGTGCGGGTCGCGCGGAGTCAAACGAGCGCGCGAACGCGAGCAGCTCTGCCCCCGCGATCACGAAGCCGGTCTCGGCGCCGCGCTCCGGTGCGAGCGGGTGGTCGCCGTCGGGCTGCGCGTTGCGGCACGCGACCGCCGCATCGACGCGGTCACCATCGGTCGCGCCCGTCAGGTAGCCACAACACTCGGCGGGAAACTGCTCCAGCGCGTGGTCATAGATCGAGGAGCGAACGTCCTCGGGAATCGCGATCGCGGGTGGTGCGGTCGAGGCGCTCGGGGGCGTCGCGGTCGGCGTCATCGCTTCGCGACGGTCTCGGCCATCCAGCGCACCGCCGCGATCGAGCCGCGCCACGACGCGAGCGCCGTCGAGTCGTTCTCGGCCGCGGGCCACCACGGCGGCGTTCCCGTCAGCCGGACCTCCTTGCCGTCGCCCGTGGAGAGGAGCTTGGTATCGGGACCGTGCGTCGCGACGGTCGCGCGCTGCGCGTCGTTGGCGCCGGTCAGGACAACCGCGCCGACGCCACCCGCGGCGAGGTAGGTCGCGGCGAGGAGCTCTGCCTCGGGCTCGCTCTCGCGCAGCTCGATCCGCGCCGTGGCCACCATCAGCGCGGTCTGGCCGAGGCCGCCGACGTCGGGCAGGAGGATGTGCCGCGCGTAGCGGCGGACCTGCTCGTCACGCACCGCTAGCCACCTGCGATCGCCGGGATGATCGAGATCTCGTCGCGCTCGGAGACCGTCGCGTCGAGACCGCCGAGCTCGCCGATGTCGTCGGAGCCGACGTAGATGCGGATGAACGGCTTCACGACGCCGTCGGTCATCAGCCGCGCGCCGATGCCGGGATGCAGGCGCTCGAGCTCCGCGAGCGCGTCGCGGACCGTGGTCGCCGTGATCTCCACGTCGGAGGCGCCCTTGGTGAACGTTCGCAGTGGGCTGGGGACTCGAATGGTGGGCATCAGGCGCCTTCTGCGACGCGCACGTGCTGCGTCACGAATGGAGAGATCGGGGCACGCGCGCACGCAAGACATCCCTCGCGCGGCGCAAACCGGACGACGCGAGGCTCGGCGACTTTGCGTAGATCGTCGAACGCGAGCAGCGCACCAGCGTAGCTGCGATCGCCCTGCACGAGGCCGAGCGCGACCGCCGCGGCGACACCACCGATCGCACCGACGACCGGGCCGAGTACTCCGGCATCCGCGCACGAAGGGACCTCGGCCGGATCCTCGAACAGGCAGCGATAGCAGGCGCCCCCTGGCGCACCGGCCATCACGTTGCCGCCGTAGCGTAGAGCCGCGGAGATCACGTAGTGGCGCCCGTTCGCGACGGCCCAGTCGGTGACCGCGAACTTGGTCACCGGATCGTCGCTCGCGTCGACGATCAGGTCGGCGTCGGCGCTGAGCTCGTCGGCATTACTCGGCGTCCAGCGCGTCACGCGCCCGCGCGCCGCACCGCCGCGCGCGACGATCGAGCCGGCGCGACCCGAGGCCTTCGCGGCGCCGATGTCGACCGCGGTGAACAGGAGCTGGCGATGCAGGTTCGACAGCTCGACGACGTCGGGGTCGACGATCGTCAGCTCGATGCCTGCGCGCGCGAGCGCGAAGCTGATCGGTCCACCGAGCCCACCGGCTCCGACGACCGTGGCGCGCGTCGTCACGCGGCCTCCTTCCCGCAGACCTTGCAGCGGCCATCGGCGCCGATCACACCGATGCAGCCACCGTCTGGGCACAGCTTGCGTACCTCGAGATCCTCGACCTCGATCCCGCCCGCCAGGGCGACCACGGGTGCGATCGACTCGACTTCGCCAGGCTCCGCGGAGCCGGCCATCTCGCGCGCAGCTTGCTCGAGCGCCGCGTCGTCGCGCTCGCGGCCAGCGGCCGTCGTGGCAGCGGCCTTCGCGGCTCCGGGCTTTGCCTTCGAGCCAGGCTTGTCGCAGACCTTGCATCGGCCGTCGTCGCCGATCAGGCCAATGCAGGCCCCGTCGACGCAGAGCTGGCGATCGGCCCACTCGGCGAGCACACCGAGTGCCGCGGGCGCGGAGGGTGAGATCGGATCGATGGTGTCGTCATCGACATCGCCGTCGTCATGGCCGTCGCCGTCCTCGTGATCCTCGTCATCCTCGTCATCCTCGTCGTCGTAGTCCTCGTCTTCATCGAGGTCCTCGTCCTCCGCGACGGCTTCGAGGCCACGCTTGCGCTCGTCGCCCCAGCCCTGCGCCGCACGGCCGCACGTCTTGCACAGCCCGTCGGTCCCGATCACGCCGATGCAGGCGCCGTCGGGACACAGCTGGCGACGATCCCAGTCACCGACGGTCATCGCGAGCCTCCGAGCGCCGCGAACAGATCGGGCGAGAGGAAGAACGTCAGATCGACATCACCGATTCGCACGATGCTCTTCGACGTGAGCTTCTTCTCCTTGCGCGCCTCGAGCGTCGACGTGCCGAGCCAGCTGCCGTTCTTCGACCCGGCATCGGCAACGACCCAGGCCGGGCCGTCCTTGCGGAGGTACGCGTGAAACCGCGAGACCGAGTGATCGACGATCACGATGTCGTTGTTCGGGGTCCGACCGATCGTGATCCGATCGGGGAACGAGGCCCCCGGCTTCTTGGTCAGTGGATAGATCTCGAGGTCGGTCTCCTCGACCACCGGGTAGTCCTTGCCGTGGGGCAGGGTCTCCTCGACCAGCTCGGCCGCGTCCTGATCGAGAGTCAGCGTGGTCGCCGCCTCGGCGAGGTCTCCGCGGCCACTGCGGTAGCGCACGAGCGCAGCGGGAGCGGCGGAGGCGAGGAACTCGGCACGCCCCAGCTCGACGAGGTTTCGGTAGTGCGCGGTCGCGTCCACTGCGAGGACCTTATCCCTCACAGAGGTCCCGTCGGCAAGGTTTGACAGGCCCGGAGGCAGCGGGGTAAACGTGCCGCTCCATGTACGACACGTCCGATATCCGCAAGGGCCTCAAGGTACTGATGGACGGGAACCCCTGGACCGTCATCGAGTTCCAGTTCGTGAAGCCCGGCAAGGGCGCGGCGTTCACGCGCACGGTGTTCAAGAACCTCCTCAACGGCAAGACCAAGGAGATGAACATCCGCTCGGGCGAGAAGCTCGAGCCCGCGAACGTAGATCAGCGCGAGATGCAGTTCCTCTACAAGGAGGGCGGCGACCTCGTGCTCATGGATCAGACCAACTACGAGCAGGTCTCGGTCAGCGCCGAGATGGTCGGCAAGGCCGCGGACCTCCTCAAGGACAACCTGCCGTGCACGGTCCTGTTCTTCAACGAGCGCGCGATCGACGTCACGCTCCCCACGTTCGTGTTCCTCGAGGTCACGGCCTCGGAGCCCGGCGTGCGCGGTGACACCAGCGGTAACGTCCAGAAGCCCGCGACGGTCGAGACCGGCGCCGAGGTCATGGTCCCGCTGTTCATTCGCGTCGGCGACATGATCAAGATCGATACGCGCACGCACGAGTACGTCGAGCGCGTCGCGAAGACCGCGTGACCCCTCGTCGACTCGGGCGAGTGCTCGCAGTCGATGGCGGGTTCGCAGTGGTCCGTGGCGAGCGTGGCGATGCCCGCGTCGCGGCACCGCCGGCGTGGCGCGCAGGTGACCTCGTCGACGGTGACGTGGTCGTGCGTGCGTTCTCCGGGGAGGATTATCCCGGTCCTGGCTCCGAGGTCGCGCGGCTTCCCGGGTTGCGGATGGCCGCGATGGCCTCGCGCGCCAAGGCACTGGCGGCGTTGCGCGGGTTCTTCGCCGAGCGCGACTTCCTCGAGGTCGAGACGCCGCTGCTCGTGCCGAGCCCTGGCCTCGAGATCCATCTCGATGCCGTCGCCGCCGGGCCAGGCTTCCTGATCACGTCGCCCGAGTACCAGATGAAGCGCCTGCTCGCGGGCGGGTTCGAGCGGATCTATCAGGTCTGCAAGTGCTTCCGCGCCGGTGAGCGCGGTCCGCACCACGCCAGCGAGTTCACGATGGTCGAGTGGTATCGCGGCTACGCCGACCTCGAGGCGATCATTCGCGACACCGAGGAGCTGGTCGCGCACGTCGTCACCGCGGTCACGGGGCAGGCGCTCGCGTCCTCCGGTCATCGCGCGATCAGCGTGGCTCCGCCCTGGCCGCGGATGACGGTGCGCGACGCGATGCGGAAGTGGGGCGGCGTCGACGTGATCGGCGACGAGCCAGCGACGGACCTCGTGGCTGCGGTGCGCCGCGCTGGGATCGAGGTCGCGGACGGCCTCGCCTGGGACGACGCGTTCTTCACCGCGTTCCTCGCGCGCGTCGAGCCCGCGATCGCCGCGCTCGATCGCCCGCTGATCCTCGAGGACTGGCCGGTTCCGCTCGCCGCCCTCGCGATGTCGAAGCCGGGCGAGCCCCTGACGGCCCTGCGATTCGAGGCCTACGTCGGCGGCCTCGAGCTCGCGAACGCGTTTGGCGAGCTCACCGATCCGATCGAGCAGCTCGCGCGGTTCGAGGACGACCAG
>JANOPP010000080.1:0-1880 GCA_031421915.1 Myxococcales bacterium
ACCGACCATCACATGCAGCCGCAGGTCGACTTCGTCGCTCCCGCCGGCGCGGCGCGGGTCCCACAGGCGCAGGCTGCGACCTATGTTCCCCAGGTGCAGGTCGCCGCGCATCACGTTCCGGCTCCGGCGCCGAGCGCCGCACCGAGCAACCCCGAGCTCCGCAAGACGCCGATGCCGCGGCGCCGGGGGGCCACCCGTCCGCCGCCGATGTCGCCGAACGCCCGTACCGCCCTCGGGTATCAGTCGGGTTCCGGCGCGCAGTCCGCGGTGGTGCGGCTCGGGCTCGCTCCGCAGGTCTCGTCGCGCCTCGGCTGGCTGGTCGACCGCGTGGTGCCGCAGGACTTCCAGATCGACTCCGGAGAGCGCCGGATCCTCAATGCCCTCGGCGAGACCGAGCTGACCGCGAGCTCGATCGGCAGCATGCTCGACATCGCCGACGCGGTGACCTTCATGGAGGAGCTGACCCGCAAGCTCGAGAGCTTCGGGCTCGACCTGATCGAGCCGGGGAGCCCCCACGGCAACGAGCCCACGTACCGGCTCCGGCGCTAACGTTTCCGGCGGGGCTGTGGTACGCCATCGCCCGCCATGCAGGTACGCATCGAAGACGTTTCGCCGGTCGAGAAGAAGATGTTCGTCGAGATCCCGTGGGAGACGGTCTCGGTAAAGCTCGGCGAGGCCTACAAGGACCTCGGCAAGGGTGTCGCCCTCAAGGGCTTCCGCAAGGGCAAGGTCCCGCGGCCCGTCCTCGAGCAGGTCTACGGCCAGCGCGTCAACGCCGAGGTCGCCTACGCGCTCGTGCGCGAGTCGTTCTTCCAGGCGTCCGAGGAGCACAAGCTCGCGGCCGTCGCCGAGCCCCGCGTCGAGGAGGCCGACCCGATCAAGAAGGGTCAGCCGTTCAAGTTCTCCGCGATCATCGAGATCCGCGGCGAGGTCGTTCCTCAGGACTACAAGGGCCTGTCGATCGAGCGCCGCAAGCTCGACATCAAGGACGAGGCCGTCGCCGAGTCGCTCACGGCGCTCGTTCGCGAGCACACCGAGCTCCGGCCGATCGAGGGCCGTGACGTCACCGCGCCCGGCGACATCGTCGGTCTCAGCGTGACCGGCACGATCGGCGAGCACCAGATCAACCAGCCGCAGTTCGCGGTCGATCTCGACGATCCCGAGCGTGAGCCGCTGCCTGGTATGCGCGACGCGCTGATGGGGATCGCGATCGACACCAAGGACAAGGCGATCGAGATCACCGTTCCCGAGGATCACAAGGACGAGTCGATCCGCGGCCGCAAGGCGAACCTGACCATCACCGTGCTCGAGGTCCGCAGCAAGGACGTCCCCGTCCTCGACGACGAGTTCGCGAAGGACACCGGCAAGGCCGAGACCCTCGACGGGCTCAAGGCCGCGCTGCGCAAGGAGCTCGAGGACAAGGAGCGCGAGGTCATCGATCGCGAGGCGCGCGAGGGCGTGCTGCGCGAGCTGATCAAGAAGAATCAGATCCCGGTCGCGTCGTCGCTCGTCGAGCGCGCGGTCGAGATGCAGTACCAGCGCCTCCGCCAGATGCTCGGCATGAAGCCGGAGCGCGGCAACGCGAGCCTGTCCGACGACCTGCGCGAGAAGATGCGCCCCGCTGGCGCCGACGAGGTGCGCGGCCAGCTGCTCCTCGAGGCGATCGCCGACAAGGAGAACATCGCGGTCAGCGACGCGGAGATCAACGCACACATCGAGACCACCGCGAAGTCGCGCAACACCCCGGCCGCCAAGCTGCGCGCCGAGTGGCAGCGCGATGGTCGCCTCGACAACGTCACGTACTCGCTGCGCCAGGACAAGGTCCTCAAGTTCCTCGTCGCGGGCGCCCAGATCACCGAGGTCGAGAAGCTCACGCAGGC
>JANOPP010000081.1:0-4916 GCA_031421915.1 Myxococcales bacterium
GGCAAGCTGGCCAAGACGATCGCCCAGTACGCGCTCGGCGTGTTCGGCGTCAGCATGCTGCTGGCCTCCGTGACCAAGACGTTCGGCGGCCTGTCGTATCCGGCCGCACGCCTGTCTCTCGTGAACCTCTTGCGCACGAACCCCAACCAGGCCGAGCAGGTCGCTCGCAACATGAAGGACTCGTTCGGCGAGGCGATCGGCACGGCGATGAAGACGGCCGCGATGGTCGGAATGCCCGATCCTGCGGCGATCGCGGCGACGACCACGCCGACGTACGACGGTCACGCCGGCGCGATCGCATCCCGCTGGGGCGCCCTGATCACAAAGGGCAAGCTCTACGTGGTGGCTGCCCTCGGCGGCTTCGCGCTCGGCGTCAGCAAGGGCGAGTTCCCGATCATCTCGTTCCTTCTCGCGCTCCTCGCGATCGGCGCCTTCATCCGCGTCTACACGTACAAGGGCGAGGTCGAGAGCACGATCGTCCGTGCGCGCCACGAGATCATCCCCGAGGTCGATCGCGCGATGGCATCGGGCCGCTACAACTTCCCGCCGCCCAAGGTGTAGTAGCTCAGCGGAAGCCGGACTTCAGGTCCTGCTCGAGCTTGGCGATGTTCGCCTTCTGCTTCTCGAGCACCTCCTGGAGCTGGCGCTGGGACATCTCCTCGCGCAGCCGCGCCGCGCGATCGCGTGTCGCCCGCGACACCGCCGCCAGCGACACCACACGGGCCACGGTGACCGCGACCTGGAGCGCAGCCTCGACGACCACCATCTGATCCGCCGGATCGCGGAACGCGCGCTCGGTAGCGATCATCAGCCGGTCGAACACCATCTCGGCATCGGACAGCACGACCTCCTCGCTGTCGCCCCACGCGAGACGGCGCGACACCGAGTCGTGCAGTGTGAGATCGAGACCAGGGACCGACTCGCCACCGATCGAGAGCGCGCGCATCAGCGCGTCGAACACCTCGGTGCCGGGCGGATCACGGTCGCCATGCTCTGCGGTCTCCAGCACCTCGTCGCGAAGGACGCCGACAGCTTCGACGAGATCGGTCTCCTCGGCCATATCACCACTCCGTCGTGCCGCGGGCTCCCCACGGCAGGCTCGGGTCTGCATTCGTCGCGAACTTGCGCTCGAGCTCGGCGCGCCGGCGCTCGGCCTTCGCCACCTTGTCGCGGAGCTCGGACGTCACCGCCTGCGACTCGCGCAGCTTGTCGGTGTAGGGCGCCGTCGCTTCGAGCACGAGACCGGTCGCCGCGCTGACGAGCCGCTGATGTGCACCGCTGATGACGCGCAGCACGCGCGCACGCGTCGTCGTGCTCGCCTGGATCTGATGCACGCTCGACGCGGTCAGGATCCGCGCCTGGTCGAGGGCATCGAACAGGGGCATCACGCCCGCGTCGTCGACGGCGCGCTGGCCGTACAGATCGCGCGCAGCGATCACCGACGCGGCGAAGTTACTGGCCGAATCTGTCGCGACCGCTTCGAGCGCACTCAGCACCTGCTTGACCAGCTCGGCGCGCGGCGCCGTCCGTGCGCGTGCGATCGTCAGCGTCTTCTCGATCGCGGCCATCACCTCGGCCGACTCGCCGGGATTGGTGATCGGTCGATCTGGACGCAGGAACGGAATCGTCGGCCGATCGATGAATCGGTCGCCTGTGTCGCCCAGGTCCGCGAGATCGTCGGGCGAGTCGATCGTCTCCTGCGCCGCGGTGTGGAGCTGGATCAGATCGCTGTCGACCTGCCGCAGCCGCTCCGCGAGCAACCCACCGAGCGCGAGCTCCGCGACCACGAGCGCGCGGCTCACGGCGACGTCGAGCAGGAACCCGAGCTCGGGCTCGAGCGTGCGGATCTCGTCGACCACGGTCCGCGAGCTCTCGCCGAGGATGTCCATCATCCCGCGCAGCGGCGCCCACTCGCCACCGCGCTCGAACCAGCCACCCGCGAGGTTCTGCGCGAACGTCCACACGTTCACACCGGTCGACTTCTCGAGGTCATGAAAGATCGCCTGGCACAGGCTCAGCCCGACGAGCTCGAGCGCCTCATTCGGCTCGAGGCCACGCACGATCGGATTGCGCGTCAGGCCGCGTTCCTTCGCGACGTGCAGGAATCGCTGCCGGCGTTGCCACCACGCGATCGCACCGCTGGTCTTCACGAGCTGCGTCGTGGTCGCGACCTCGTGCGGCGCCTCGATCACGATCGTCGTGACGTTGTCGCCACCGCCACCGCGCAACGCGAGCTCGATCAGATCGCGTGCGACGTGCTCCGGGGCATCGCCGGAGCCGAGCACGTACTGGATTGCCTCGGCCGCGGCATAGCCGTACAGACCATCCGAGCACAGGAGCAAGCGATCGCCGGCCTTGAGCTCGATCTCGACAATGTCGACGCGCGTCTCCGCGCGCGAGCCGAGGTTGCGCGACAGGACGTTCTTGTACGGGTGGCGCTCCGCCTCGTCGGCCGCGAGCAAGCCGCGATCGACCAGCTCCTCGACGATCGTGTGATCGCGAGTCAACGTCTGCAGCCGTCCCTGCCGCAGCAAATAAGCGCGGCTATCACCGACGTGCCCGATCACCGCGCGCTTCGCGTCGACGAGCAGGCACGCGACGACCGTCGTTCCCATGCCATGCCGCTCGCGCACCGCCTGGGCTGCACCAAACACCGCTGCTGATCCGCTCTGGATCGCCGCCTCGAGCAGCGCCTTGGGCTCCATCGACGCCCGCTTGTGCGCGACGAAGCTGAGGATCGCGTCGCGCGCGGTCTGCGACGCGATATCTCCCGCATTCGCACCACCCATGCCGTCGAGCACGACATAGAGCCCACGCCCCGGATCGACGATGATCGAGTCCTCGTTGTTCTCGCGGACCTTGCCGACATTCGTGTCGCCAGCGACCCGGATGCCCGCGGGCGGCGCAGCACCACTCACGGTTGCTTGCCCTCGCGCTCCCGTTCCGAGAGCTGGCCCCACTGACCCAGACGACGCGTGAGCTCGTCGGCGATCAAGTCATTCACCGCGCGGGCCGTGCTGGCGGTCACGCGCGTCAGGAGCAGCGTAAGCTCCGCACCCTCGGTCGTCCCCGCGCCCTCGTCCTGCGCGACCTGCGCCGCCGTATCGCCGATCGCGACCAGCATCGCGAGCACCGAGGCCGGGCTCTGCGCCTCCGCAGCCCGCATCGCGAGGAACGTGTGAAGGAACGCGCGATGCAGACCGAGGTCGCCGGTCGCGATGAAGTTACCGATGTGGTCGAGAACCGCGCCGATCTGGCCGCGCGCCGTGGCCTCGTCGAGGCGGCCCAGCGAGGGATCGAGCGTCGTTCGGAGCTCGAGCAACCGCACGAGGACCTTGGGACGCAGCGCCTCGTAGGCCTTCGCCAGCGGCGGCGTCGTCGACATCGGATCGATGGTAACCCCGTCTCGGGTGAGGATGCTACGCTGCGCGAAGGCAATGGCGGCGGTGAAGGAAGGGCGAGTCCTCGTCGTGGACGACGAGCCGATGGTGCGCGAGACACTCGGGCAGGTCCTCTCGGACGAGGGCTATGTCGTCGATCTCGCCGTCGATGGAGAGAGCGCACTCGAACGTGTCTACGCTGCTCGCCCCGACGCGATCCTCCTCGATCTGATGATGCCCGGCATGAATGGCCGCCAGTTCCTGCAGGCGCTGCGCGAGGTGCCCGCGTTCGCACACGTGCCCGTCCTGATCATGACCGCCGTGCACGGACTCAACGTCAACCTCGTGACGCTCGGTGCGAGCGAGGTCGTCGAGAAGCCGTTCAACGTCGACGAGCTCCTCAACAAGGTCGCACTTGCTGTCTATCGCTCGCGCGACGCGAACAAGAGCATCACGCAGCCACTCCCGTTCGTCAGCACGCCGCCCGTCACCGCGCCCGAACAGGACCGCGGCGTCGTACTGATCGTCGAGCACGATCGCAGCCGCCTCCAGCAACTCGATCTCATGCTCTCCGCTCGTGGTTACACCGTCGTCTCGATGACCCGCGCGCTCGTCCAGATCTCGCGCCTCGCCCGCGCCCTCCGTCCTCGCGCGATCCTGCTCGACCTGAAGTCGGACGGCGTCAACGACGTCGTTCGCGACCTCCGCACCGCCCAGGAGCTCGACCAGATTCCGATCCTCGTGTTCGCGCGCGACGCGGCGACCGACCTCGGCGACAGCGACGCGCTCGCAGGCGCTGCCGATGTCGACCTCGTCAACTTCGTCGAACGCCAGCGGTCGACCTGACTCACGCGTGCGCGGACACGCCGGACACGGTGCGATCACGGCCCTGCCGCTTCGCTTCGTAGAGCCGGATGTCTGCCTTCGAGAGCAGCTCGATCGGATCGCTGCCGTCCGTGCCAAGCTCCGCGAGGCCCGCGCTGAATGCGTACTTCGGCAGGTCGCCGAACTCGCGATCTTTGAAGCCGGCGCGGAACGTCTCGAACGTGCGGTGCGCTGCCTCGCTGTTGGCGTTGCGCAGCACGACGAGGAACTCCTCGCCGCCATACCGTCCCAGGTAGTCGCTCGCACGAAACCGCTGCGTCATCTGCTTCGCGAAGTCGCGCAGCACCGCATCTCCGACGAGGTGTCCGTGGTCGTCGTTGATCTTCTTGAAGTAGTCGAGGTCGACGAGCCCGACGCACAACCGCTCGCCGGCAGCGACCGCGCGGGTGATCGCCTCGCCCAGGAGCTCGAGGACATGCCGACGGTTGAACAATCCGGTCAACCCATCCCGGATCGCGAGGTCGCGCATCTTCGCCTCGCTCGCGATCAACCCCGCCTGCAACCGACGCTGCTGGGTGATATCGCGATAGCTCCACACGCGGCCCACTACCTCCTCGCCCATCAGCGTCGGTTGCAGGCGGGGTTGATCGCGAGCGAGGCGAAGATGCGCGACCTCGCGATCCGGGATGGGTTGACCGGATTGTTCAACCG
>JANOPP010000082.1:0-7464 GCA_031421915.1 Myxococcales bacterium
GTCGCGGGTGTCGCGACGCCGATCGGCCAGCTCGCGATCCACACCGAGGCCGTCTCCGATGCCGTGGCGGTACCGGCCATCGACCTCCCGCCCGGCGATGTCGGTGCGGCGCGGCTCGCAACCACCGTCCGGGTGACGACCAGCGCCGCGGGCGTGTGCGCGTTGACCTCGACCGCCGATGACGGGAGCGTCGTCGGCACGTTTGCCGTGACGCGGATCGCTGATGCGCCGCGCGCACAGCCTGCAACTGCGATCGAGGTTCGCGATCGCGCGCAGACGCTACTCGTCACCAACGACGCCGAGGCGGACGTCCAGCGCGCGAACGCCGAGCAGGCACGCGAGCGCGCCCAGCTCGAGGCCGACGCGCAGCGCCGCGTGGCGGCCGAACAGCTCCACGCCGAGGAGCTGCGCGCGATCGAGGCGCGGTCCCGCACGACGGTCGACCTCGAGCAGCGCCGCCTCGACATCGCGCTACGCGCTCGCGAGGATCTCCGCCGTCGCTGGCAGGCATGGGGCGCGATTCCGCGCCCGCCGATGCCGGAGCTGCTCGCCGAGGTCGCGGGGGATCCACCCTCCCCGGGCGCCGTGTGGACGCCAGGCGCATGGCGGTGGGTCGATGGCCGCTGGACCTGGCGCGCAGGCTACTGGAGCGATCCGGACGTGTTCGATGGCGGCGCCACCGACGTGATGGTCGGGATCGAGACCGGCTTCGAGCTCGGGTATGACAGCGGTCGCCCCGTGCGGCCCGAGGTCGTCGACCACCGCAAGGGCAACCGCAAGATCCGGGACCACCGCGACGGCGACAGCCGCGACGGCATCGTCCGCGACCACCGCGACTCCCAGACCTCGAGCAAGCCCGAACCGACCGTCCGTGATCACCGCAACAGCCGGGAACAGGACACGAAGTCGACCGTCCGGGACCACCGCGACGACAAGGACGACAAGGACGACAAGAAGGACGACGACCGGGGCGGCAACGTTCGTGATCACCGTCGCCGCTAGCTAGCTTTCGTTCCCCCGGCCGTCTGGGGCTCGGGTAGCATCAGCCCCGATGAGGCTTTGTACTGCTGTCGCGGCGTCGATCACGATCCTCGGCCTGATGGCCTGCGGCCCCTCCACCAAGAACGGCGGGGGCGACCTGGTCTCGATCGAGGTCTCGCCGCCCAACGCCACGTTGACGTGGACCGGCGCACCGCTCTCGCAGGAGTACGTTGCGACCGGCACGTACGAGGACGGCACGATCGCCGTGCTCTCGGATGTGGTGTTCAGCCTCGATCAGGACGGCACGCGCCTCGGTACGTTCTCGACGGATGACTTCACGGTCAGCGGTCAAGCCGCCGGCAAGGGTGGCGTGTTCGCCGCCGCGGGTGACGTCGTCGGTGGAACGTCGGTGATCGTCGTCGTCCATCCCGTGCGCATCGGACCCGGTGTACCGCCCGATGGCGCCGACAAGTTCCCCGACGTCTCGCCGCCCGGCACGTTGTCACCGCGCGTGGTCTACCCGCTCGACAACGCCGTCATGCCGACGAGCGTGAAGTCGCCGAACGTGCAGTGGGAGGGCCCGACCGCGACCGACGATCTGTGGCGCGTTCGCATGACGGCCGGCTTCGCGACGATCGATACGATCCTCGCCGACGCACCCGGCTTCACGCTGAGCAATCAGCTCTCGGCCACCGACTGGCAGGTGCTCGTCCAGAGCGCTGGTGGCGGCGAGATCGCGATGTCCGTCGATCACTGGGATCCGACGAACGGTGCCCAGGGTGGAGACGCGGTCGCGGTCAAGATGATCCGCGGAGACATCACGGGCGCCATCTACTACTGGAACCTCGGCGCCGGCGCCATGGAGCGGATCGATGCCTCCGGCCGCGCGCTCGCGATCGCGGCACCTCCACCCAAGCCCGGCAGCGGTTCGCGGTGCGTGGCATGTCACTCGGTCAGCAAGGACGGCCGCTATCTCTCGGGCTCGATGTGGGGTGGCGGCGAGCAAGGTGCGGTGTTCGACATGAGCGATCCGATGGTGCCGACGCTCGACCCCGCGCCGACGCTCGCGCCGCTCTCGACGACGACGTACACGCAGCTATTCTCGACGTTCAACCACGACGCGACGCGCCTGATGATCAACACCGGCACGAGCCTGTCCTTGATCGATCCACGCAACGGGGCAACCGTCCCGACCAACGGGACGCCGCTGCCGGCGACCGGGGCTGCGCATCCGGCATGGTCGCCGGACGGCACGACGGTCGCGTACATCAGCAACACCAACGGTACCTGGGCCGTCGACTACACCGCCGGCGATCTCTCGGTGTTCTCGGCCACCACCACCGGTGACTCGTTTGGACCGTCGACGACGCTCGTCACCAGCGCCGCTGCGGGCGCGGCGTACGCGGCACCGTCGTGGCCAACGTTCTCGCCGGACTCGACATGGATCGCGTACGGCGCGGGCACCAACTCGCGCGGTCGCAACGACGGCATCCCGGCGACCTACCCGGGCTCGCTGTTCGTGATCAACAAGGCCGGCGGCGCCTCGCACCGCCTCGACACCGCGTGCTCGGGCGCGCACAACTGCTACCTGCCGAACTTCAGCCCGTACGACACGGGCGAGCACGTCTGGGTGATCTTCTACAGCTTCCGCGACTACGGCAACACGCTCGCCGGAACCAAGGGCACGGCGCGCCGGCAGATGTGGATCACCGCGATCGAGAAGTCCAAGCTCGGGACCGGCGACGCGAGCTCGGTGCCGTACTGGGTTCCGGATCAGGATGTCGCGACCCAGAACATGAGCGCGTTCTGGGCGCCGCCGCCGCCGATCCAGTGATCGCCGGGTCCTTGGCGCAGGCCTAGTCCTTGACGCAGGCGTCGGCCTCGATGGCCGTCCGCGCCTTGATCATGCAGTCGGTCTGCTCGTCGTTGTTCGCTGACGAGCACTGGTTGACGCAGTGATCGACGCCGTTCTCGAGCAGGCTCGAGAACTCGCCGAGCTTTCGCCGCTTGGTGGCCTCGCGGTCCTTCTCGGGGAGCGCGGCGATCTCGGCGTCGGCCTTCCTCCAGTACGAGAGCGTCCCGTAGTTGCGGCATGCGTCCTCGCACTTGTTTCGGTCCCCCTTGCAGGCGACGAGGCTCGCGGACAGGGCGAGGACAGCGAGGACGTGGCGCATGCGGGGTGCGTACCATGGCCGGCGATGCGATACGCTGCGACCATGCGTCGCGCGGTGTGCGGCCTCGTGCTCGCGGCCTCCGTCGGGGTCGCGCATGCGGGACCGTGGACGGTCACCGTCGAGGGCGGTGGTGAGGCCGACACCAACGTCCAGCGCGTCGAGACCGGACCCGGTCTCACGACCCGCCGGATCGCGGCAGGTGTGGTCCGCCTCGGCGCCAAGCTCGACCACCGCGCCCGCGCGTTCGGCGGTGCGTACGCGTTCGTCGCGGGGGCCCTGAGCCGGATCGTGTCCGACGGGGAAGCCTCGACCGAGAACGTCACGCTGTTCACGGGCGAG
The DNA here is from genome assembly GCA_031421915.1 of Myxococcales bacterium. Taxonomy (GTDB): domain Bacteria; phylum Myxococcota_A; class Polyangia; order Haliangiales; family Haliangiaceae; genus JABFXX01. The sequence goes on from JANOPP010000082.1 coordinate 3,495, forward strand.
CTGCGCTACCTCCGTCCGATCGAGAAGCGGCAAGTCTCCCTCGGCGTCGGCCTGCTCGCCGCGGACGCGCAGCCGATCACGGACGATCTCGGTGCGCGCACGTTCCGGAACCTCGGCGCAGATGCCCTGCTCGTCCTCGACGGCGGGGAGCCCGAGGGCAAGACGAAGCACCTGACGCTCGGGTTCGGCGTCCGCGACTTCGCGTACAAGGAGAACCACGACTTCGACTGGACGGGACCCATCGCCACCGCGCGCCTCGATCTGACGCTGTGGCAACCGTCCGGCGGCACCAGGAGCCTCGAGCTCGCGGCGTACGTCGCCTTCGAGAGCAGGTCGTACGCGTCGACGGCACTGTCGAACGCGTGTCCGCCGGGGGCACCGCCCGACGACAGCTGCTCCGCCGGGACGTCGCTGCCGCGGCGCGATCGCGTGCAGCGCATCGGCGCCGAGCTGACGTGGACCGGCTCGCTCGTGGCGGCAGCCGGATATCAGCTGACGGTGATCGACTCGAACAGCTACGGGCAGTCACTGATCCGTCACAAGGCGACGATCTCGGCGACGCGCTCGATCCTGTTCGGGTTCTACGGTACCGCCCTGCTCACGCTGCAGATCGATCAGTACCCCGATGGCCTCGTGCTCAAGACCGATATCCAGCGCCGCGAGTTCACGAGCCTCGACGACGAGAACCGCAGCTCGGTCCAGATCCGGATCGGCCGCGAGATCACGAGCGCCTGGTCGATCGAGGGACGCGCTGCGATCTGGCGCAACCTCGGCAACGAGATGGACGCCAGCTTCCGCCGCGCGTCGCTCTACGCCGGCGCAGTGTATTCGCGCTGACGTCCGCTACAGCCGACGCTGCGGACGGCCGTGTGCGGCCCAAACTCCCATTGAACGATTCTCAATAAGGTCTTGACGGATCGCGTCGAGATCGACGAGAACTGCCCCGTCTTCCCAGGGGGAACACTGTGCGGCACATCGCGCTCGCTCTTGTTGTTATGGCTGTCGGAGGAGGTTGTTCGAATCTGGATCTCGATCCGGCTCCGACGCTGATCCACGCGCGCTTCGATCCCGATGCGAGCGTGATCCCGATGCCGACCGATGTCCTCCGCGACCCGGACATCGGCCGCCTCGACCTGCCGAACGACACGGTCGACGATCTCGCCAAGCTCAACGCGGCGGAGGCCGAGTTCTACGACTACCTCGAGACGCTCGACGGCTGGTCGAGTCTGATGTCGGCGACGGTCGAGCTCACGGGCGCGATCGATCCGACCTCCGTCACCGACGGCACCGTGCAGGTCTGGCACTGGGGCCCGGTTCCCGCGCAGGTCACCGACGTCCGCATCTCCGTCGCCGCCGACGGCAAGAAGATCACGATCGACCCTCCGCGCACGGGCTGGAAGCGCGGCGACCGCTACGTCGCTCTGCTCCGTGGCGGCACCAAGGGCGTCGTCGGCCTCTCCGGCGAGCGGGTCGAGTGCGACGCGGCGTTCTACTTCCTGCGCCAGACGACCGCGCTCGACGTCCCGGCGCACGAGCGCGCCTTCCCCGGCCAGACCGCCGACGAGCGCCGTGACAACGCCCGCCGCCTCGAGGAGATCCGGCTCGATCTCGCGCCCGCGTTCGACTTCTTCGCACAGGGCTCGATCCCGCGCACCGAGGTCGCTGCCCTGTGGGCCTTCACGGTCACCACGCGCACCGAGCTCGCGATGGATCAGCCGTCGCAGCGCATGCCGCTGCCGATCGACCTGATGATCGATCCGACCACCGGCAAGGTCGATGCGCCCGCCGCACCGTGGGACACCGACGTCGAGGCCGAGGCCAAGCACCACCTTGGCGTGTTCGATGGCTTCGGTCTGTCCTCGAGTCAGCTGTTCGAGCTCACCGGGCCGATGAACCCGGCGACGATCAACGAGACCACGATCAAGCTGTACGACATCACGGGCACGCCCGTGCACGTCCCCGCGACGATCGAGCTACTCGCCGACAAGCAGCACATCGTCGTCACACCGAAGTCGGGCCGCCTCAGCGAGCGCACGAGCTACGCCCTGATCGCCTCGCCCGACGTTCGTGATGCTGCGAACAAGCCACCGACGATCATGCCGGTCGGTCACTTCCTCAAGGCCAAGGCCCCGATCCTCGTCGACGGAGCCAGCCAGATCCGCGCGGTCGACGCGCACCAGGCCGAGAAGCTCGAGCGCTCGCGCACGCGCCTCGCCGCCACCCTCGACGCGGTCGGCCGCGACAAGATCCTCGCCGCCTGGCCGTTCACCACCATGAGCGTCACCGAACCGCTCGTCGCGCTCCGCAAGACCGCCGCGACTCTCGCCGTTCCTGCCGAGCCCGGCAACGTCACGCACATGACGCCCGGGGAAGCGCTGCTCGACTTTCCGTTCGGCATCGGCTCGATCCTCGACGTCGGCCACGTCTATCACGGCACGATCAAGTCCCCGAACTTCCTCGACCCGACCTCGCGCGCGTGGCGCGGCGATGGCGTCCACGTCGTCGAGGACATCAAGTTCACGCTCACCGTCCCCAAGAACCCGCGCACCGGCCCGATGCCCGTCGTGATCTTCGGTCACGGCCTCGTCACCGAGCGCCGCTTCGTGCTCGCCGTCGGCGACGCGCTCGCGGCCAAGGGCTACGCGGCGATCTCGATCGACTTCCCGTACCACGGCGATCGCACCTACTGCGCGAAGGGCGGCCCCGTCTCCGTCGTCGATCCGCTCGACGGCAGCCTCGCCTCGCTGAACCCGTGCCAGTCGGGCACCACGTGCAACGACGTCGGCCGCTGCGTCGACGCGAATGGCAACGGCAACAAGCTCGCGACGTTCGGCGTGATCGATCTCCCCGTCGCCTCGGGCGCCGTCTTCCTCGAGATCGAGCACATCTCGAACAGCAAGGATCACTTCCAGCAGGCGCTCGTCGATCTCGGATCGCTCGATCGCTCGCTCCGCATCGCCGACTGGTCCGCCCTCCTCGGCCGCCCCGTCGACACGTCGAAGATCTTCTACGCGGGCCAGTCGCTCGGCGGCATCATGGGCGCCGTCTTCCTCGGCACCGACCCGGACATCTCGCGTGCGGTGCTCAACGTCCCGGGCGCCGACCTCATCCCGATGTTCGACGACTCGACGTTCTTCACCGCGCAGATGGACGCGTTCTTCCAGCGCCAGAACATCACCCGCGAGTCCTACGAGGGCCGCCGGTTCATCACCGTCGCGCGCTGGTTCATGGACGCCGTCGATCCGCAGCACCTCGGGCCGATCACCGGCGCGCGCGCGCTGTTGATCCAGATGGCCACGCTCGACTTCATCATCCCCAACAAGTCGACCAAGCTCCTCGAGCAGGTCACCGGCGCTCCGCGCCGCGACTACATCGGCGAGCACGGCTTCATCACGATTCCCGTCGAGCCCGCCTACTTCCGCGGCGTGCGCGAGCTCGCATCGTTTCTCTCCGGGGAGCTCCAGCCATGAAGACCTTCCTCGCTCTCTCCCTCGCGGCCGCCTCCGCGCACGCCGGTGGCCTCGCCGTCGGCGAGCAGAACGCCGTCTCCGCGGGAACCGGCGGCGCTGGTGCCGCACGCGACGATGACCCGGGCGCGGCCTGGCACATCCCCGCGGCCCTCGCCGACGGTGGCGGCCTCCGCGTCGGTCTCTCGCTCGCGCTCGCTCGCCCGTCGCTCCAGGCCCGGGGTGAACGCGCGATGGGATCGACGGACGACCCATGGACCGCGGACAGCGAGGGCCGCTGGTCGACACCACCGCACCTCGACGCGAGCTACGCGCAAGGCCGGTTCGCAGCCGGCATCTCGCTCGGCGTTCCGTTCGGCGGCGGCGTCACCTGGCCCGCGACCTGGCCGGGCGCCACCGAGTCCGTCCAGACGCAGCTCCAGGTGTTCCGCGCCGCTCCGTTCGCCGCCTATCGCATCGATGTGGAGACCGGCGGAGATCCGGAGCTTGCCGAAGCGATAGGC
>JANOPP010000083.1:0-21353 GCA_031421915.1 Myxococcales bacterium
GGCGCTCGCGTCGGTGGCGCACGCGGGGATCATCGAGGTGGTGGCGAGCAGAGTGGCCAGCAGCGACGACTTCATATGCGCAGGTTGTGCAACGACGGTGCCCGTCGGGACTCCTGCAATTCCTGCTAGCTGGAACGCCAATCGCTGGCCGATCCACTGGCCATGGCTCGAGGCAACTGCTCAGTGCAGGGGCACCGGCGCCTTGGTCCAGAACTGACCCGCGCGCCGACCCTTGCCGCGGCCGCCGTACGGATAGAACCGATCGCCGGAGACGATCACGCCAGCGCCCGTGTAGAGCTGCTCGGCGGCGCGCTCGATGACCTCGTCGGAGGCACCCGACGCCGTGAAGTCGATCGTGTCGATGCTCGCGGCGCGGTTCGCGTTGAGGCGCGTCTCCGAGACCTGCGGGCACGGTACGGTGATGCAGCGGATGCCGTTGTCCTTCGCGAGGACGAACACGCCCGTCGCTTCGCCAACGTCACTGCCCGGAACCCAGACCTCGGTTGCCGAGAGGTGCGCGCCGCGGTCCGCGGGATCGGGCGAGATGTCGCCGCGGATCAGGATCGACTCGCCCGCACGGAGGCGGTCCTCGTAGCCCTTGGCGACCGAGGCGGGCATCGCGGTGCGCGACCAGTTGATCGTGCGGACGTAGCAGCGCGCTTGCGGCGTCGCGCCGCGGAAGCCGCACGACGTGGTCGCGCGGTTCACGCGATTGATGAAGAAGCCGCCACAGTCGGCGTCGAGGCTGCACGCGCGCTTGTCGGCCGTGACCTCGAAGTAGGTGAACGCGTCCGCGGTGTCGCCCTTGCCGGCCTCGCCGTCGAGATCGGATTCATCGGCAAGCTCGTCGGGAGCCTGTTCGCTCTGCTCGTCCATGGCGCAAGCAGGGATCAGCGAGGCAGAGAGCAAGAGGGCGGCAACGAGGCTGGTTCGCATGATGCGCGACATGTGCAACGGCGGTGCCGAGCATGCATGCGTGCGATTCCGCGGAGCTGCGCGTGGCATGGCTGGCCAACCGAGCTGCCATGGCTGTGATGCGGACCAGCGCGTCCTTACACGCGCAAGACAATCTTGCCGAAGCCCGCGTTGCTCGCCATCCGCGCGTGCGCGGCGGCCGCTTGATCGAGCGGCATCACCGCATCGATCACCGGTACGAGCTTGCCACGTGCGATCAGCGGCACGACCTGATCCTCGAACGTCCGCATCACCGCGAGCTTCTCCTCGAGGGGCCGCGCTCGCAGCACGGTGCCCATGATCCGGAGGCGCTTGCGCAGGATCAGCGCGAGATCGATCTCGTTGCGCGCCCCGGCCATCAGGCCGACGAGCACGATCCGTCCGAGGGGGCGCGTGCAGCGTAGATCCTCGTCGACGTACGCTCCGCCGACCAGCTCGAGCACGACATGCGCACCGGCCGGATCGATCGCGCGGACCGCATCGGCGAACCGGTTGCCCTCGGCGACGACGCCGGCATCGAGCCCGAGGGCCTTCGCACGCTCGAGCTTGTCGGGCCTGCGCGCAGTTCCGATCGTGAACGCGCCGAGCGCGCGCGCGAGCTGCACCGCGGCGGTGCCGACGCCACTGCCGACCGCGTGGATCAGCAGCGTCTCGCCGGCGGTGAGCCCCGCTTGCCCGACGATCGCGTCGTGCGCGGTGATGAACGCCTCCGGAATCGCGGCTGCATCCTCGAATGACATGCCGTCGGGGATCTTCGCGAGCGCGCGCTCGTGCGTGACGAGCTGCTCTGCGTAGGCGCCGCCACCGACGAGCCCGAACACGCGATCTCCGATCCTCAGGCGCTCGACGCCGGGTCCGAGTGCCTCGACCTCACCGGCGAGCTCGAGCCCGGGGATATCGGGCGGCGCATCGGAAGGTGCGGGATACGCGCCCATGCGCTGGAGAAGATCGGCGCGGTTGATCGCCGTGGCGCGAACGCGGACGCGAACCTCGCCGCGAGAGGGCTCGGGAGTCTCTCGCTCCACGACAACGAGGACGTCCGGGCCGCCGGGCTTCGAGATCGCGATCGCGCGCATCGTCATGCGGAGATCATCCGCACGGCGCGCGGCAGATCACCAGCAGCCGTGGCGACGAACGTAGACCACGTTGGTCTGCGCAGCTGCCGGACGGCTCATCGCGAGCATCGCGAACAGCATCAGGTTCGAGCCGCCGAACGCACTGCCCGACTGGGCCGGCTTGCTCAGGTCCTTGATCGAGCTCTGGAGGTTCGTCAGCTGCGAGAGGACCTCGCTGTTGCCGCTCGAGCCGCCAGGGCCGGGCTTGACCGTCTTGCCGCCGGTCACGGATTCGAGGGCGCTGGAGTCGAGGGTGGTGAGGCTGGTGTTCGACATGGTGGGTTCCTTGTTGGTGGCTGCGTAGCTATCGAGCACTCCTCGTGCCACGGCCAACCCCGTGATCCGACGGGGACGAGCCACCCGGCGCCACCTGGATCAGGGTTACAGATCGAATCCCGGAGGAAGCGATCACGGCCCGACGAGAAACCGCTGGTCCAGGGTCGATCGGCGCACCCGGCCGTCGTCATCCCGCGCCGGGTCGTAGCGGAACTTCCAGATCATCTGCGAGGCGACCTCGTCCCGGCGCCCCCCGAACCCGCGCACGAGCTTCGCCCCCACGACGTAGCCCTCGTCGTCGACGATCACGCGCGCGATGAACAGCTCGGCATCCTCGACGGCGCGCTGTCGCGTCGGATAGATCAACCGCGCCGGCCGTGCGAGCGACGCCTTCGGCGCGGGCGGGGGCGAGAGCTTCTCGATGCGCTGGATCGCGCCGCCATCGCCGAAACCGACGCCCATCCCACGCCCCGAGCCGCCGCGACCGAGCCCCATGCCGCGGCCGTCGAACGCGAGTGCACCGTTCGCCACGGCGCCGCTCTCGTCGTGGCCATCGCTCGCGAGCTCGCCGCGTGGATCCGCGTGATCGATGGTGATCGCGCCGCGCGGATCCTCCACGCCGGTCGGTCGCGACCGAGTAGCGGTCGTTGTCGTGCGCGCTGCTCGCGCGGCATGCGCCGGGGTCGACGGGTCCCCTGCTCCACCGGACTCGCGCGCGGGCGGCTCTTCGGTCGGGAGCAGATCGAACTCGACAACGTCGACGATCGTGATCGACGCGGACGTGGGCTTGGTCCCGCTCGGCGCTCCGTCGCGATCAGCGGCGGCGATCACCCACACGAGCACCGCATGCACCGCCACCGATCCGATCAAGGCCCGCACCCCTCCAGTGTCCGCGATCCGCGGCCCTGCCGCCCCTCACGCCCGCTGAACGACCGACGCATCCTCGCCGCACCGCGACCTTCGTGCGTATGATCGGACAATGCTTCGGTTCCTCGTGCTACTGCTGCTGTTCGTCGGGTGCTCGTCGAAGGAGTCCAAGGACTCGCCCGGTGGCCTCGGCATCCCGGCGAAGCCCGGCGCACCCACCGCGCCTGCTACGGCCGCGGCTGCCAGGGACGACTCGCCTCGCGGCCTGTGTCAGCGCGGCTGCACCAAGCTGATGGGATGCGCGGGCGTCGGTGCGACCGAGCTCGGACCGTGCATCGATGCGTGCGCCGCGGGCATGCCCCAGAAGGCGCAGATCGAGCAGCTCGAGGCGATGACGTGCGAGCAGATCATCGCGAGCGCTGGTGCACCAGCGGGCGCCGCACCGGCGACGGGCGGGACGGCGTGCACCGCCGACTGCACGGGCTGCGTCGGCGACAACTCGAGCTGCTACGCCGCTGCCGGTGGCTCGCACGGCATCCCGTGCGATCCGTGCTGCTGCGCACCCGGCGGACCGTCGCCGACGTGGCGCACGCCCGAGTAGCAACGACTGGTGGAACCACCGCTTCACGGGATGATCACGCGTGAGTCATGTCGGACTCACGAGTGCGAAGCGCACAACGGGTTCATGGCAAAGCCGCCCGTCCTTCTCTTCACGATGTATCTCGCTGCCACCCTCGGCAGCTCCGGCTGCGGTGACGACATCACCGCCCAACCCATGCCCGACGCACCCGACGTGCCGATGCCGGATGCGCCGCCGGTCACCGACCCGTGTCAGCCGTCGCAGCTGCGCACCGACCTCGCGTGGTACGGCACGAACCGCGCGACCCTCACGACCTGGATCGACTCGAAGGGCTGCAAGAGCGCGGGCTACTCGGCAGCAGCGAAGCCGATCGCGCTGTTCGACTGGGACAACACCGTCGTCAAGAACGACGTCGGTGACTCGATCACGTTCTACATGATCGCGCAGGGCAAGGTCCGGCAGCCGCCGAACCAGGACTGGAAGCTCACGAACAAGTTCATGACGAACGACGGTGCGCTCGCGCTGACTGCGGCGTGCGGCACGACCGTTCCCGCCGGGATGCCGCTGCCGACGAACACGGCCGCCGGTGCCGCGTGCGCGAACGAGATCCTCAGCATGTACATCGACAACAAGACGACGACGAATCTCACCGCGTTCAGCGGCCACAACTACCGGTACATGGAGCCGACGTATGCGTGGACGCCGCAGCTGATGGCTGGCTACACGCACGCCGAGGTCGCGCAGTTCGCACTCAATGCGACCGGACCGATGTTCGCTGCCGCCGAAGGCACGACGCAGACGATCGGTACGCGCCCGGGCCTCAACGGCTACCTGCGGATCTACGATCAGATCCGCGACCTCATCACCGCCGTGCAGACGCGCGGCTACGACGTCTGGGTGATCACCGCGTCACCGCAGGATCTGGTCGGGGCGATCGCGCCGATGGTCGGGGTCCCGGCCGATCACGTGATCGGCATCCGCTCGCTGACCGACACGGCGGGCAAGCTGACCTACAGCTTCGAGGGCTGCGGTTCGGTCGCGCCTGGCCAGGACATGATCAGCTACATCGAGGGCAAGCGGTGCTGGATCAACAAGGTGATCTATGGCGACACGACGGCGAACGCGATGAACCGGCGCTCGACCGCCGAGCGTGCGCGGATGATCTTCGCCGCCGGTGACTCCGATACCGACATCGCGTTCATGCGCGACTCCCAGTACAAGCTCGCGCTCAATCGCGCCAAGACCGAGCTGATGTGCTTCGCGTATCGCAACGAGGGCGATTCGTGGCGCGTCAATCCGATGTTCATCCAGCCACGCGCGATGCGTCCGACGCCGTTCCCGTGCAGCACGACCGCGTGCAAGGACGCGACGGGAGCCGGCGTGCCCTGCCTCGACGACGCGAACGTCGTGATCCCCGATCAGGTCGACCTCGCCTACTGAGAGACGGGCGCCTGCGCACATGCCTCTGCGCCGATCGCCCACCGTGGCGACGGGGCACGCGGACGTTCTCGGGCTAACCAATGGAAGTCAGGTGATCGCTCTGCGCTTCTTTCTTGCAGAGGCTCCCCCCGATGCCGTCTGGAGCCACAACCACCGTCGAGCGCAGCGGTGGCGCTGCCGTGGTGAAGCTCCGCGGTGACCTCGTCATCGCGACCTCGCGCAAGGCCTGGAGCGACCTCCGGTCCCTCTCCCGCCACCGCAGCGTCAAGACCATCAAGCTCGACTTCTCCGAGGCCGGGCGCATCGACTCCTCGGGCCTCGCGGTCGTATCGCTGCTCTCGCTCCGGCTCGAAGGCGCAGGCAAGAAGCTCGAGCTCGTCGAGCTGCAGGACCATCACAAGGCCGCGCTCGACCTGTTGCCCAAGCACGAGGCGGAGCCCGAGAAGATCGAGCCGCCGCCAGGTCTACTCGAGCGCGTCGGCGACTCGGTGCTCGCGGCCGCCGACGCGACCCGCTCGCTCGGTGGGTTGATCGCGGAGACGCTTCGCCAATCGCTCGCGGTCGTGACGCGCAAGAAGAAGCTGCCCGCGGGCGCGCTCCTTCATCAGGTCGCGTCGATGGGCGTCGATGGCTTGTTCATCGTCGGCATGCTGAGCTTTCTGCTCGGCATGACGATGGCGTTCCAGGGCGCCGTCCAGCTCCAGCGCTTCGGCGCGGGCGTGTTCGTCGCCGACATGATCTCGGTCTCGATGGTCCGCGAGATCGCGCCCCTGATGACCGCCGTGATCCTGACCGGTCGCACCGGCGCGGCGATCGCCGCCGAGCTCGGCACGATGCGCGTCCGATCGGAGATCGATGCGCTGACGACGATGGGCATCAACCCGGTGCGGTTCCTGATCGTCCCGCGGATCGCCGCGATCACGCTCGTCGGTCCCGCGCTGTCGTTGATGGGCATGTTCATCGGCATCCTCGGCGGCATGCTCGTCGCGACCATCGCGCTCGATCTGCCGCCCATCATGTTCTGGCAGCGGATCACCGAGAGGTTGACCGCACTCGACTTCCTCCACGGCATGGGCAAGAGCCTCGTGTTCGCCTGGATCATCGGCTTCGCTGGCAGCCACCTCGGCATGCGCGCCAGCGGCGACGCGCTCAGCGTTGGCCACGCGACGACGCGCACCGTCGTCGTCAGCATCTTCAGCATCATCATGGTCGACGCGGTGTTCGCGACGATCACCACCGTCCTGGGTGACTCGTGAGCGAGCCCCTGATCGAGTGTCGCGACGTCTCCGTCGGCTACGACGGCAAGCCGGTGCTCGAGAACGTCAACCTGACGATCGAGAAGGGCGAGATCGTCGCGCTCCTCGGCGGTTCGGGCTGCGGCAAGTCGACGATGCTCCGCGCACTGACCGGCCTCTTGCCGCCTCTGTCGGGCGAGTTGTTGGTCCTCGGCAAGCCGCTCTACGGGCTCGACCTCGAGGAGCGCAACCAGCTCCTGCGTCGCACCGGCACCGCGTTCCAGCAGGATGCGCTGTTCGGTTCGATGTCGGTCGAGGACAACGTCGCGCTACCGCTCCGCGAGCTCACGTCCCTGCCCGAGGCCTTGATCCACGAGATGGTGCGGATGCGCCTGCTCATGGTCGGGCTGCCGGGTCACGGAACGAAGGCGCCGACCAGCCTCTCGGGTGGCCAGCGCAAGCGCGCCGCGCTCGCTCGCGCCTCGATCCTGGATCCCGTCGTGATGTTCTGCGACGAACCGTCTGCCGGTCTCGACCCGGCGGTCGCCGCGACGATCGACGAGACGCTCCTCCACTTCCGATCTGCCCTCGGCATCACGATCGTCGTCGTGACGCACGAGCTCGAGAGCATTCGCACCATCGCAGATCGCGCCGTCATGTTCGGCAAGGGATCGATCATGGCGAACGGCACGATCGACGAGCTCGTCGCCAGCAAGAATCCCGAGGTCTTCAACTTCTTCCACCGCGTCGCGGAGAAGCCCGACGACGGTGGCGCGCTCGAACAGCTCACGAGGTGAACCATGACAACCAAGGCACAGAAGATCCGAGTCGGCGTGTTCGTGGCGATCACCGCCGCGCTCCTCGCCCTCGTCCTGGTCGTGTTCGGCGGCGTGAGGTTCTGGCAGAAGAGCTCCACCTATCAGATCGTGTTCAGCGGCTCGGTGATGGGCCTCGAGAAGGGCGCGATGGTCCACCTCAACGGCATGCGCGTCGGTCGCGTCGATGGCATCTCCGCGGCGCCCGGCGATCTCGAGAAGGTGCTCGTCACGATCACCATCAAGGAGGGCGCACCGATCCACACCGACACCAAGGCAATCCTCGCGTTCGCCGGCATCACAGCCTCAAGGTGATCGACCTGCGCGAGGGCTCGCACACGGCGGCGCTCCTACCGCCGGGCAGCATGATCAGCGAGGGCACGACCGTCCTCGACAAGCTCGAACAACAGGCGACGATGATCGCGGAGGAATCGGGGCGGCTGATGAAGAGGGCGAATCAGATCGTCGACAACCTCGCCGCCGTCACCGACCCGAAGAGGTTCGAGGGCATCGACGACATCATCGCAACGTCGCGGACGATGGCGCGCAACCTCGAGGGGACGAGCGCGATGCTCGACACGATGGTCACCGAGAACCGTGCGGTGCTGACGTCCTCGCTCGCGAACGTCGACGCGGCGACGAAGAGCATCGAGGCCGCGACCAGGAGTGCCGCGACCATGATGGACGTCCAGGTCGCGGGCCTGATGAGCAAGGCCGGCGAGCTCCTCGCGGGCCTCGACAACATGGTCCGCAGCAACGAAGGCCACCTGCGCTCGAGCGTGTTCGACCTGCGGCAGGCGAGCCGCAACTTCAAGGAACTGTCGCGTGACCTGCGGCAGAAGCCGTCGCGACTTCTGTTCTCCAACACGCCGGGTGAGAGGAAACTGCCATGAACACGTCGATGATCCTGCTCGCTGTTCTGTTCGAGGTGATCTTCCTCGGCGCGTGTGCAGGCAAACTCCCGGAGACGCGGTTCTATCAGCTCGCCCCCGCGCCCTCGACGCAGCAGCCAACGGGCGATGTCACGCTCGTCGTCGAGCCGCTCGCGACCGACCCCGCGTACGACGACGAACGCATCGTCTACCGGACCACGCCGTATCGCCTCGACTACTACCAGTATCACCGGTGGAGCTCGCCTCCGGGCGCGATGGTCGGCAACTACCTCGAGCGAGCTCTCGAGGACAGCGGCAAGTTTCGCTCGGTCGTACGCGAGATTTCAGCCGATGCTCCGGCGGTCCTCGGTGGTCGCGTGATCGCGATCGAAGAGGTCGACACTTCGAAGTCGAACTGGCGCGGCCGCATCGTGATCGAGCTGACGCTGTCCGATGCCCGCACCGGAACGTTGCTGTGGACCCAGCAGTACGACGAGACCGAGCCCCTGCCCTCGCAGTCTCCCGAGGGCCTCGCGAAGGCGCTGTCGGCTGCGATGGGGCGCATCGTGGCGAAGGCGGCGCCGAGCATCGCCGAGATCGCGGACCGCCAGCAGAGGCTTCGGGCTTCCAATTGACCTTCGTTCGATAGTGGCCAGCGCAGTAGCCCTGTGTCCGAATGGCTCACTGCGTCATGATATCAGCTACTTCGCAAGTGGCAGAAACTATGGACCAAGCAGCGGTCAGAACGTGTTGCCTACATTGGTCTACCTCGTGCTACGCAGTGCGGCATGACCCGCGCTCTTGGCCTCCTCGTCCTCGTCTCCGCCTGTTCCACCGAGCTCGCCGACCCGCCGCCGGCCCCGCCCGCGACCGTTCGCGAGCGCCTCGAAACGCCCACCCGGCTGCTCGTGACTGCGCCCGAGAGCGGGGGCTCCATCACGGCCGAGCGCAAGGTCGGCACCGGCTGGAGCGCCGGGATGGTCGAGCTCGGCATCGAGAACGGCGAGCTCATCGTGTCCTCGACCTCGGGCGACACGCTGACGGTCGACGGCTTCCAGGTGATGTTCAAGCCGCTCGACATCCCCGAGGGCGTGTTCGGCGACAGCCGCGCGCAGCTCTCGGACGTGCGCCTCGATCTCATGGCCGAGGCAACGACTCCCGCGGAGTGGACCTCGAGCAACGAGGTGCACCTGACGGCGCTGCTCGACATCACGCTGTCGTGGAAGCTGTCGTTTGGCGGCGCGCCGGCACCGCTCGGCTCGCCGGAGCTGCCGAAGGTTCCCGTCGAGATCGTCCTGACGGGCGACGGCGACAAGATCTCCGCAGAGGTCCGCGCGACCGCGCCGGGCGAGCTGTGGACCTGGGCCGGCCTGGTCCGGCTGAGCGAGCTCTCGCTCGTGCTCGGCGCCGAGTTCAAGGCGCGCTAGTTGCGCAAAAAGGGGGTCGGGGTGCCTTGTTCAGGAAAGGCACCGAGCCCCTTTTCGTTTTGGTAGTTGACGCTGACGCTGACGTTCCTTTTCGTTTAGCCCTGGTAGCTGACGCTGACGCTGACGTTGTCGCTCGGCGGGAGCTGCGGCGCGGGCGCCTGCTGCTGGGGAGCCGGCGGGGGGCACGGCCGGCAGCACTTCTGCTTTCCGCCGCATCCGCCGGTGACGTTGGTGAGGTCGTCGAGGGAGATCGCTTCGAGGTTGGGCATGGCGAGGTCCTTTGCAGCGACCGCGCCACGTAGATCATCGCGCAGCTTCGCGGGGTTGGCCGCCGGCTCCCCGATCGGGTCGTCGCCCGCGGGACGCAACCCTGGTTAGAATGGCTGCGGCCATGTTCTCCCATCCCAGCATGACGTCGCGCGGGCGGAAGCTCGCCGGCGTGATCGCGCTGATGATCCTGTTCTTCCTGCCAAAGCACGTGGAGTGCGGATATCCCGACGGGCGTTGCGGCAAGGTCGGGATGCTCCGACTCCTGTGCAAGCCGTACGAGGTCGAGCCCCTGGGCCTCTACGCGATCGAGACGCTGGCGCACCGTGACGTAGGCTTCGCCTACTCCACCGGCGAGACCTGTCGCTAGGTGAGGGCGCTTGCCAGCGCCCCGCAAATCCCCAACACTGGAAGTGATGTACCGCGACGAGTCGCACGATGTGGACGAGCACGACCGAGCGGTCGGCGCGATCCTGATCGGCGAGTCGCTGCTCGCTCAGTGCGAGCGCGGTGCGGATCAGATCCGCGACCCGCACGACTCCGACCGCTGGCGAGCGATGCGCGCGATCCAGGATGACTATCCGGAGATCTGGCGGCAGCTCGATCGAGCGCGCGACGTGCTCGCGGCGCGCGGCGCCAACACGATGGCGTACGAGGAGATGCGGCCGAGCGTTCGCCGCTCCGTCGCGGTCGAGAACGAGGACCACACGCAGTCGGTCGACACCGAGGCTCTCGAAGATGCGCGCCGTGCCGTCGCACAGCTCAAGCTCGCGGTGCCAGGAGCGGACTGGAAGGCGATCGCGAAGCGCACGCACGACCTCGTCGAGATGCCGCAGTTCCGCACCTCGAACCGGTGGGCCGTGTTCGGCGTTGTCAGCTTCGTCGCGCTCGCGATCGTGACGTGGTTCCTGTCGAGCATCCCCGAGGATCAGGTCGACGAGCGCGAGCTCATGCGGCAGGAGCTCGTGCAGGTCGCACATCAACGCAAGGTCAAGCTCCAGTACCTCCAGCTCGCGGTCGGCGAGCGTTGCGATCCGCCCGTCGCGCACGAGTACGTCAAGCTGCTCGTGATGGATGGCCAGGGTCCGGAGGCCGAGCGGTTCGCGGACACGTACCTCGGCCGCTGCGGCGAGGACACTGTCGTCGAGAACTGGGCGAACGCGCCCCGCCCCCGCCCTCGCTGACACGTGGCATGCTCCGCTCATGGCGGACGCAGACGACGTGATCAAAGGTGCCGGGCGATTCTTCAGCAAGCTCGGCGGTCAGCTCAAGGAAGTCGGCAAGACCGTCGGCTCGCAGGTCCAGAAGACCGGCAAGCAGGTCACAGGACTCGGCCGCGGCGCGGTCAAGCTCGAGCTCGAGCAGACCAAGATCGCGCCCGGCGGGACGATCAAAGGCAAGCTGGTGCTCGCGCTGACCGAGCCCGTCGACGCGAAGCGGCTCGTCGTCACGCTACGCGCGCGCCAGAAGTACATCACCGTCAAGAGCGGCAATGACGGCAAGGGCGTCGGAGCCTCCCACGCGGACGTCTACCAGTTCGACAAGGAGCTGGCGCCGTCGCAGACGTTTGGCCCCGGCTCGCACGAGCTCGAGCTGACGGTTCCTCCGGATGCGCTCGATCTCAAGGCCAAGCCGTCGAGCGGCAACAACCCGATCGCGGATGTCGCGCGCACGATCGCCTCGGCGGTCAGCCCGACCATGGGCCCGATCGAGTGGCAGGTCATCGGCCGTCTCGAGATCTCGTGGGGCCGCGACCTCTCGAGCGAAGTCGACATCGTCGTCGCCTAGATCGGGAGAACCATCGAGACCTCGAGTCCGAACCGCCAGCCGGCGCGCGAATCCCCGAACAGGATCTCGCGGCGGATCGTGGGCTCGACCAACCACGTGCCACGCGCGAGCGGGAGGCCGACTCCCAGCTGCACAGAGAGATTGGGCAGGAGCTCGGTGGCGGAGGCCTGGGACATCCCCACGTCGACGCCGTCTCCTTCGATGCCGAGCCTGCGCACGTGGATTCCGGACATCACGGTGAGCGACGGCACCACGGTACCGTTGTACGAGATCGCCGCCTCGATGAGTCCGGTCAGGTCGCGCTCGGTGATGCGCACACCCTCCGGCATCTCGGGCTGCAACACACCGCGAACGCCGAGCCGAGCACCTGGTCGAAGGATCAGGCCGGAGCCCAGCGGCACGTACGTGTGGACGAAGGCCTCCGGGGCAAACCCGCGGCTCCCGTCGCTGAGCGTATACGTGCTCGGGGCGAGTCCCACGGTGAGTGGGATCCCGTCGGCGCTCGCGTGCTGCGCGAACACCATCACACCGACGAGCGCGAACGACCTCCGCATCACGGGCACCCGGCCGGCGCGATCTCGAACCGTGACGCGAGCTCCCGGCATGCGGAGGGCTGCAGCGACACCGGCAGTCCGGCAATGAAGTCCTCGACGTACGCGCGCACCAGCGTCACCTCTTCGTCGAGGTCGGCGAACTCGCACGCCTTGGTAGGAACCGTCCAGCCAGTGCGTTGCCGCAACCGTCCCGGAATGCCGGCGACCGCGGTCGCGATCGTTCTCACGAACGCCGAGCGCGCGGCGACATCATCGGGACGCCCACCGGTGGCGAGATACATCTCGAACACCGCACGCGCCCACAGCGTGCCGATGCAGTAGAACGAATCGCCGCAGCGGTCCCGGGTGCTCCACGTGAAGGCAAGGAAGCCCGGTTCGCGCATGTCGAGCGTGCGCTCTCCGTTGTCGAGCTCGGGAATCGAGTCCGCAAGCACCCTCGTCTCCTGCTGCAGCGCGAACGCGGTGATGTCCGCGAATCCTTCATTGAAGCCGCGGATGGCATCCGCCGCCGAGAACCGCCCCGGCGGGACCGGACCGGGCGCGTTGTCGCCGACGCGACACGTACCGTCAGCCTTCTCGTAGGTGATGTGAAACACGTGGTGACCGAACTCGTGCGCGAGGACGCTCGGATTCATTCCGAGTGGGATCCTCTCCAGCGACGACATCTGGACCAGCAAGAACGCCTGTCCACCGGAGATGTACGCGGCATTGGTACCGAGCTCCTGCGAGCCGAGCTCCGAGGAGAACTTCGGCTCGACCAGGATCTGAAAGCCGCCATCGGGGATCAGCTGATCGAGCGGCCCGAACACGCCCTGCGCGCGCGCGAAGTTGTCCTTGAACGAGTAGTAGGCGCTCATCGTGAGCAGCGACTCGAGATCGCGCGCGACCGCCACCCCGCCGACGTCACGCACGCGAGGTGAGTAGTCAGACGGCGCCGCGAACGACGATGCGTCGTAGTCCACGAGCTCGTCTTCGTCGAAGTTCGGATGGTCGCTGAACCTGGTGACCGGATCACTCATCGGATCGAAGCCCGTGAGCTCGGGCAGATCGACGGTCTGGAGCACGTAGTCGCCAGCCGGTGTCCGGACGAGGACCTCCGCTCGGAACGGCGACGACAGGGACGTATCGACGCAGCCACTGGCGGCTGCCACGATCACCACGAGTGCGCGCATCGTCACCATGTCTGGGCAAGCTCGATGCTGGGAACGACTCCGGTCAGCGAGGCCCCGATGAGCCAGCGCCGCGTGCGAACGAAGATGCCTAGCCGAGGCACGATGGCCGCGCCACCCGCATCCTCCAGTGCCGCGACCAGATCGATGTTCGTCGTGTTGCCGGCGCCCCGATTCTCGGCATGCAAGTACGGCGCGTAGCCAATGCCCCACTGCAGACCGAGGACGCCCTTGATGAAGTAGGTCTGCGTGGCGAGCACGAGGAACGTGCTGAGGTCTGTCGAGCTCGCAACCCGTACCTTGCCGGCATTGGCCGCCGTCTCGGCGCTGAACTGGATCTTGCCGGCGAGGGCCGTGACAGCGAGGACATGGCGCGGATTGATCCGCCAGTCGGCCGTGAGCACGGCAAAGGCCGTCGTCAACGTGTTCTCGTACACGGCTTCGTTGCCCATGTTGTCGGCCGGGATGTCGCCGAAATTCACGAGGGTCGCGGTCAGCGTTCCGACGAGGTTGAAGCGGCGATCGCTCCACATCCGATGCCTGAATTCGAACCCGGCGCCCCAGCCGCCGTTGAGGAACCCCAGCACCGGAAGCGCGGAGACCTTGAGCGACGCTTCATCGGTCAGCCCGAAGCGAACGCCCGGGATCGGCAGGTACTCGGCCTGGATGTGGCCGCGATCCACCGTGCCGGTGTCGAAGAAGCCGGGAAATCCGTCAAACCCGGACTTCTCGGTCGACCTGCGCTCGACGTCGACCTGGCCGCGTTGCGCGTGCGCGGCCCGCGCGCTCACGAGACACACCACCAGGACGACGATTCCCCTGAGCACGCAATACGATATCACGTGGAATCCCGCCGCCATCGCAGGCGTTCTATCGTCGAACCATGCTCCGGCCCGCAGCGCTCTGGGTCATGAAGGGCAAGGCCCGCGCCCTGTTGACGAAGCGCGCGATCGACCCGCAGGCCGGTGTCGTCGACGTCGATGTCGAGGACTCCTCGTGCGTCGGCAAGGCCCACTACACGTGGTCGCTCGCACACCTCGATGCACGGATCGCGAATGCGAACGCGTTCGCGCTGCACCAGAAGAAGAGCTACAAGCTCGCTGCGGAGGGGTTCGCCAAGGCGGTCGCGCTCGATCCGACGTGGAAGATCGCCGCGTACAACCTCGCATCGGCGCACTCGCTGGCCGGCAAGCTCGACGACGCGGTCGGGGGGCACCGGGTGTTCGTGCTGTGGTCGTTCTCGTCGACGCCCGAGGGCTGTGACAGATATCCCGAGACCGCGATCTGGATCGTGCCGCTCGAACCGTAGTTGCCTACACGGGCGACGTGCGCGGGAGCCCGCCGTCAGGCGATCGGGCGACGTCTGCCCGCACCACCGTGCCCCTGCGTCGCTGTGAGCGTCCTTGGCGCGGGCCCGGCTTTGCACGAGGCACCCGCATGAGATCAAACCTCGTTTGGGTCATCGCGCTCGCTGCTGCCTGTGGTGACAACCTCGGAGCCCCGGATGGCGGCAACGGCAATGGCGATGGCGGGGGCGACGGCGGGATTCGCACGGTGCCGTCGGTTCTCACGAGCGCGCCGGACAACAACGCGACGAATGTCGCGATCAACTCGAACGCATCGATCACGTTCAGCGAGCCGATGGACCGGACCACGGTCGCAGCAGCGTTCACGCTCACGGCCGGCGGCGTCGCGGTTCCCGGGACCATGATCGCGACCGGTGCGAGCGCCGTGTTCTGGCCGAGCGCGCGGCTCGCGATCAACACCGCGTTCGTTGCCACGGTCGGCATCGGCGCGAAGAGCGCGGCGAACGTCGCGCTGGCGGCGCCGCATTCGTGGACGTTCACGACCGGCACCCTGGTGGGGCCCAGCCTCGCCGTTCCGCTCCGCGGTGCGGGCGACTTCGTGCTGCTCGCGAAGAGCGGCATCGTCAACGTGCCGACGTCGATCATCCAAGGTGACCTCGGTGTCAGCCCGATCACGTCGACCGCGATCACGGGCTTCCCGTTGACGCAGGATGCGTCGAACATGTTCGCGACCACGCCGGAAGTGACGGGACGGATCTATGCGCCCGACTACGCGGCGCCGTCGGCGATCAAGTTGACCGCTGCGATCAGCGACATGGAGACGGCGTTCACCGACGCGGCGAGCCGTGCGCCGGATGTCACCGAGCTCGGTGCCGGAACGCTCGGTGGCAACACGCTCGTGGCAGGCGTCTACAAGTGGAGCAGCGCGCTGAACATCACGACGAACATCACGCTGACTGGCACGGCGACCGACGTGTGGATCTTCCAGGTCGCGCAGGGGCTGACGCTGAGCAGTGGTGCGCGGATCGTGCTCGCCGGGGGCGCGCTGCCCGCGAACATCTTCTGGCAGGTCAGTGGTCAGCTCGTCGCGAACCCGGGTGCGCACCTCGAGGGCAACGTGCTCTCGCAGACCGCCACGCTGCTCGACACGGGCGCGTCGCTCAATGGTCGCTTGCTCGCGCAGACCGCGGTCACGGTGCGCGGCGCGACGATCACGAAGCCTTAGCTCTTGTTGCGTTCGCGCGCGGTCGCCTGCGGGATCGGTCCGCCGCCGCTCGTCGTCGGCGGAGCGCCATCGGACGAGCGGTAGTTGTCGACGACGCGGTAGCGCTTCGCGTAGAGCCAGAACACGAACGTCGCGAGGAACGCGAAGCCCGCGAAGAAGAACATCAGGAACGCCGTCTGGGACAGGCCGGTGTTCTGGATCTGCGACAGCACGCTCTCGTTGCGGATGCCGGCGTCGACGAGGAGAACCCACAGGTTGCCGACCGCGGTGGTCAGGTTCCAGAAGCTCATGATCACGCCCTTCATGGCGAGCGGCGCCTGGCTGTACGCGAACTCGAGGCCCGTGGCGGACACCAGCACCTCGCCAAACGTCAGCAGGGCGTAGGGGAGGATCTGCCAGAGGATCGAGATCTTGTCGCCGGACTCGTCCATGTAGAGCTGGATCGAGGCGACGGCGACCCACGCGAGGCCGGAGAACAGGATGCCGGCGGTCATCCGGCGCAGCGTCGTCGGCTCCCAGCCCATCTTCCGCAGCCACGGGTAGAGCACGATGTTGTTGAACGGGATCAACATCATCACGAGCATCGGGTTGAACAGCTGCATCTGCGCGGGCTGGAACCCGCTGCGGCCGGTCGGGTCGAACGTCCAGGTCGGGAGGGCCATGTTGCCGCCCTGCACGACCCACTCGCTCGCCTTCTGATCGAACAGCGAATGGAACGGCGTGACGAGCGCGAACACGATCAGGATGCGGAGGACGGCGCGGACACCGTCGACGGCTTCATCGGGGTGCTTGCCGCGCGCTCGCTCGAGCTGCATCGCGGTGCCGACGCCGCCGAACGCGATCAGGAGGACCACGGCGAGGCACATGACCGGAACGATCTCGAGGAGCTTGGCGGCATACAGGCCGAACGAGCCGATCGCGAGCACGACGCCGATGATCGCGATCGTGGTGCCGCGGTTGCCGCGCGTCGGGTCCTTGGTTGCCAGCGCGGTGCGCACGACCCGCATGAACGAGTCCGGGTTGTTCGGCGAGACCGGCACGATCACGTACATCCGGCGACCGAGCCAGAGCACGAGGGTGGCGACGCCCATCAGGATGCCCGGGATGCCGAACGCGATGCTCGGGCCGAACGACACGAGCATCAGCGGCATCAAGAGCGACGCGAAGAACGAGCCGAAGTTGATGATCCAGTAGAACGCGTCGAACACGATCTTCGCGAGGTGCTTGGTCTTGGAGTCGAACTGATCGCCGACGAACGACGCGACGAGCGGCTTGATGCCACCGGCGCCGAGAGCGATCAGGAACAGGCCGAAGTAGAAGCCGGTGACGCTGTCCTCGAAGATCGCGAGGCACGCGTGACCCGCGCAGTAGATCATGCTGAACGCCAGGATCGTATTGAACTTCCCGAAGAACCGATCGGCGAGCCAGCCGCCGAGGAGCGGGAAGAAGTACACGCCGATCACGAAGCTGTGGAAGACCTCCTTCGCCTCGGCCTTGCGCGCGGCCTCGGTCGGGAGGAAGAGCAGCAGCGACGTCAGCAGGAACGGCGTCAGGATGTTCCGCATCCCGTAGAAGCTGAACCGCTCGCAGCCCTCGCTCGCGATGATGAACGGGATCTGGCGGGGCATCCGCGCGGTGGGATCGGGCGTGCTCATGGCGCGCGCGGGTCATAGCACGGGCTCACCCGCTACCATCCTGGCTAAATGTTGCGTAGCGTTGCGCCGCGCTGATGACCACGCTCCATGAATGGCTCGAGCAGGGCCCGTTCGCCGTCGCGATGTCGAGCGGGTTCTTCGCGTTCTACGCGCATACCGGGGCCGCGATCGCCGTCCTCGAGCGCGGCTTCCGCCCCAACCTCGTCGCGGGTTCGAGCGCGGGCGCGATGGTCGCGGGCGCGTATGCCGCCGGGATGGAGCCCGCCTCGCACGCGAAGCTCTTGCTCGAGATCAAGCGAGCCGACTTCTGGGATCCGCGGTTCGGGCTCGGCGTGCTCGCGGGGCAGAAGTTCGATGCGCTGCTGCGCCAGATGCTGCCGGTCGCCACGTTCGAGGAGTGCCGCGTGCCGCTGCGGATCAGCGTGTTCGACATTCTCGCGCGCAAGACGCGTGTTCTCGATCGCGGCGATCTCGCGAAGGCGATCCGAGCTTCGTGCGCCGTGCCCGGGATGTTCCATCCAGTGTGGATCGAAAGGCGTCCGTACTGGGACGGCGGCATCCTCGATCGACCGGGGATCGCCGGCGTTCCGCCCGGGCGGTTGCTGTATCACCACATCAGCGCGCCGGCTCCGTGGAGCCGCGAGGGCGCGAGCGCGCTGGCACTACCGCGGCGCGAGGGGATGGTGACCGTGGTGATCGACGGGCTGCCGCGCTCCAATCCGTGGCGCCTCGACGCCGGCCACCGCGCACTGGACGCAGCGAGGCGCGCGGCCGAGGTTGCGATGGACCGACCGATCGCCGGCGGCGTTGTCCGCGTCTCCGCCTGATCCTTACATACCGCTTACGTGCAACCGCGGCACCGTTGCGTAGTCTCTCCAGGCATGGGAAGCGCGCTCGCATCGATCGCCATCATCCTCGGCACGGGCTGCGGCATCGCGAGCTCGGAGCCAGAGCGGACCGTCGGGACCGAGATCCCCGAGACCGGGTCGTTCACGAAGGCGGAGTACGCCGCGCACATCAAGCAGCTCCGCGGGCGGCTGCGCAAGCTCGGCCTCGGCGCGATGAGCGTTCGCATCGAGGATCCGTTCGTCGTGATCGGCGACGGCACGCAGGAGCAACTCGAGCGCTGCGCCGGCACGGTGCGCTGGGCCGCCGATCGTCTCGAACAGGACTTCTTCGCGAAGCGCCCGTCGAAGATCCTGAACGTGTTTCTGTTCAGCGAGGCTGCGACCTACGAGACGGGCGTGCAGGAGCTCACCGGAGAGCACCCGACGACGATCTACGGGTTCTACTCGCGATCGAAGGGTGGCCTGTTCATGAACATCGCGACCGGCGGCGGCACGCTGGTTCACGAGATCGTTCACCCCTACGTCGAGGCGGATTTCCCGAACGCACCACCGTGGCTCAACGAGGGGCTCGGCTCGCTGTTCGAGCAGAGCGCCGAGCTCGACGGTCGGATCGTCGGGCGCACGAACTGGCGGCTCGCTGGCTTGCAGCGCGCGATCGTCGACAAGCGCGTTCCGTCGTTCCGCGCGCTCACCGCGCTCGGCGACAGCGCGTTCTACGACGACGACTCGGGCGTTCACTACGCGCAGTCCCGCTACCTCATGTACTACCTGCAGGAGCGCGGGCTGTTGCGCGACTTCTACCGCACGTTCCGTGCGGCGCGTGCGAAGGATCCCACCGGCTATCAGACGCTGGTGGCGGTCCTCGGCGAGACGGACATGAAGGCGTTCCAGGCCACGTGGGAGGCGTACGTCGCGAAGCTCACGTTCCCGTAGCTCGGGTGCGGTCGCGGAAGCCCTTGCCGAGGAGGATGGCGAGGCCGATCCAGATCACCGTGAGCGGCACCGCGGCAACGGTGAGCGCGGCGGTACCGGCGCTCAGCGCGACGAGGCCCTTGTAGAGCCAGCCGGATCCGAAGTCGCCGAACCGATAGCCGACGATGTCGATCACGTTCTTCGCGTGATACTTGTCCTCGCGGTCGACGACGGTGAACAGCAGCTCGCGCGCGGGTCGGGTCAGCCCGTGGGTCGCCGAGCGCGAGATCACCTGCACGATCGCGAGGACCGTGATCGTCGGCGCGGCGGCGAGCACCGAGATGCCGATGCCTTGCGAGAGCGGGAGCAGGCACAGCACGAGCCCCGGGCCGAGCCACGCGAGCAGCGGTCCAGCGACCGCCGTCTGGACGACGAACGTCGCCGCGGCGATCCACAGATCGAGAGACGCGAAGAACTCGGTGCGGGCGACGCGATCCGCGAACGTCGCCTTCACGATCGACGCTTGCTCGAGGTAGAGGAACGTCGCTGCGGTTGCGGTGCACAGCACGTAGCCGACGATCGCGAGCAGGTAGGGCGACTTCGCGACGCGTCGCAGCCCGGTCATCGCATCGGCGTGCGCGGGTGCATCGACAGGAGCGTGGTCGAGCGACTCACCCGCGAGCCTGACGCGCCATGCGCCGATCACGGCAACCTCGAGCAGCGCGGCGGACATCAGGAGGACGCCGGAGACATCGACGGTCTCGACCAGCAGCCTGGTGAGGAGCGGCCCGACGATCGTGCCGATCGTGCCGCCCGCAGCGATCGGGCCGTAGAGGCGACGCGCGGTGGCAGGCCCGAGCAGGTCGGTGAGCAGGCTCCAGAACACCGAAACGACGAAGATGTTGAAGACGCTCGACCACACGTAGAACACGCGGCCGACGACCACCGGCTCGAAGCCGAGCTGGACAACGATCGCGAACAGGCCGAGGCACACAGCGAAGATGTGGAACGCGATCGGCACGACGCGTCGCTTCTCGCGCCTCGACAGCAGGCGGCTCCACAGCGGCGAGGCGACCAGCGCAGCGAGGAACGTCGCCGAGAACAGCCACGGAATGTCGTCCGGGTTGCCGTCGAGAACGAGCGCGTCGCGCACCGGCCGGAACGCCGTGAAGCTCGCGAGCAGCGCGGCGAACGTCAGCGCGCCCCAGCCGACGATCGCGAGCTCGGAGCGGGTGCGGGACACGGAGCGCCGATCATGCGCGCACGCCGCGCAAACCGAAAGTCCGTGACGGCGTGCGACGCGTGCGACATGGCGCTAGCCTCGGTCATGAGCAAGGCGTTCACCAAGGAGACGGACGACCTCCCCGTTTCGCCGATCCGGCGGCTCGGGGTTCCGGTGCCCGAGCTCAACGTGGTCACGCCCGATGGGCTGCGCGCTGCGCGTGCAGAGCTCGACGAGCTGTACCGGACGGGCGGGGATGCCGACCGCATCCACGAGCTGTCCGACCACCTCGCGACCGCGCACGCCGTCGAGCCGGATGACCGAGAGGTCGTCGGCGTCGGCGCAACGGTCGTCGTCGAGAACGAGGACGGCGAGCGCTCGACGTACCGGATCGTCGGTGCGATCGAGGCCGACGCGAAGCGCGGCTGGATCGGCTGGATGACACCGCTCGCGCAGGCACTGTGGGGAGCGCGCGTCGGCGACACCGTTACGCTGCCGCGCGGCGAGGCCGAGGTCGTCAGCATCGCGTACTGAGCACGCCGGTTCGGAGGCTTGCGCGGCGTGCGCGTCCGCGATCCGAGATCGTGCGAACGCTCAGTACTCGCCGCCGCCGCCGCCCGCATCGTAGCCGCCACCACCGCTGTCGCCGCCGCCCGCATCGTAGCCGCCACCACCGGCGCCTGCGTCGTAGCCGCCACCGCCGCCGCCCGCGTCAGCGCCCGCGTCGTAGCCGCCACCACCGGCGTCAGCGCCTGCGTCGTAGCCGCCACCGCCGCCGCCCGCGTCAGCGCCGGCGTCGTAGCCGCCGCCGCCGCCCGCGTCAGC
>JANOPP010000084.1:0-7151 GCA_031421915.1 Myxococcales bacterium
GGCTTGGTCTCGACCGTCGGCTTGGTCTCGCCCGGCTTGGTCTCGACCGTCGGCTTGGTCTCGGCCGTCGGCTTGGTTTCGACCGTCGGCTTGGTCTCGACCGTCGGCTTGGTCTCGGCCGTCGGCTTGGTCTCGCCCGGCTTGGTCTCGACCGTCGGCTTGGTCTCGGCCGTCGGCTTGGTCTCGACCGACGGCTTGGTCTCGGCCGTCGGCTTGGTCTCGGCCGTCGGCTTGGTCTCGGTGTCCGTCTCGACCGGCGACGGCTTCTCCTCCGGCGTCGTCTCCTCGACGACCTGCTTGTCGTCGGCCTTGCCTTCGCCACGGGCGAGGACCGCGATCAGCCCGCCGAGGGCCACGGCGATCACCGCGAGAACGAGGAACAGCTTGGTTCGCGAGGCCCGGAGCTCCGGGTACACGATCTCGCCGACCTTGGAGTCGACGGTGATGTCGATGCCGAACGACTCCGCACGCGTCGGGATCTTCGTCGGGATCGGCGTCGGGTTCGGCAGGACGGTCGTCTGCGCACCGGGGGCCGCGGCGATCTGCGACGAGATCGGCGCCTTCACCGCCGGCATCTGCGCACTGACCATCACGGCCGGCATCTCCTGCGACAGCGGCTTGAGCCCGGGGAACGCCGACGGCGGGGTCAAGAGCTCTGACTGCTGGCTCTGCGACGTGATCGTCGTCGCGACGTGCTGCGAGAGCGGCACGCCGTCCTTCTGCGCCATCTCCCACGCCGCGATCCGGTCCTGGAACAGCAGCTTCATGTAGCGGCCGAGCGGCTTGGACGACACCCAGAGCTGGTGCTTGGACAGGAACGGCTCGAGGTCGTGGATCATCTCCTCGGCGGTCTGGTACCGATCTGTCGCCTTCATCGCGAGGAGCTTCATGATGATCGCCTCGAGCGCAGGCGGGAAGTCCCGCATGACCTGCGACGGGGGCTGAGCGCCCTTGTTGACGATCTGATCCATCAGCTCGAAGTCGCTCTCGCCGCGGAACGGTCGCCGGTGGACGGTGAGCTCGTACATCACGACACCGAGGGAGAACAGATCGCTGCGGCGGTCGAGCTCGAACCCGCGGCACTGCTCGGGCGACATGTACGGGATCTTGCCCTTGAGGGTCCCGACCTGCGTCTTGTGCGTGCGATTGGTCGCGCGTGCGATGCCGAAGTCGAGGAGCTTGATCGCGCCGTCGTAGCTGACGATCACGTTGCTCGCCGACACGTCGCGGTGCACGACGTTGAGGAGCTTGCCGTCGGCCGACTTCTTGTCGTGCGCGTAGTCGAGCGCGGCGGCGAGACCGTGCGTGATCGCGAGTGCGATCGAGAGCGGGACCGGCTCGTTCGCTCGCCTCGCCGCCATGCGGATCGAGCGGACGTCCTGGCCGTGCACGAACTCCATCGCAAAGAACGGCGCCCCGGCATCGTCACCGACGTCGTAGACATCGGCGATGTTCGGGTGCTGCAGCGTCGCGGCGAGGCGTGCCTCGTCGAGGAACATCTGCACGAAGGTCGGATCCTCGGCGACGTTGGGCAGGATCCGCTTGAGCACGACGAGCTTCTCGAACCCCGCCGTGCCGCGGACGCGCGCGAGGTAGATCTCGGCCATACCGCCGGTCGCGATCTTGCGCAGCACCTCGTACTTGCCGAGCGTGGTGCCGCTCGGCAGATCGTACATGGCGCGGTCAGGCGTCATGGGCACGTGCCCCCCGACGCGAGAGGTTCAGCCAGCACGCGCGCAGCGCACCTGCTGGCGCAGCCGAGCGCGGCGACCGTCGCCACGGTCGCGAGGACGCGGAAACCCCACACTGTCCCCAGGATACCACGGCACCCTCGGTGGCATCGAAAAAGCCGTTGCTCCCCATGCGACTCTCGTCTCATGCTGGACGTCCGGATCCGCATGCGCGGACTCACGGTGGTGGTTGCCCTCCGAGCCTCCCCGACGAGGAGAAGAAGCAGACGAAGATGCTACTCGTCGGGATGTGCGAGGGCGCGATGAACGACTCGACCGCCGGCACCAGCAACGCCAAGGAGTCGGCGATGGTGAAGGAGATGAACGCGACGATCCGCCGGAAGGCAGAGTGCGTCGCGGCAGCCAAGACGTGCGGCGACGCAGCGAAGTGCGACGCCAGCGACGACTAGCGAATTCAGTACGTGATGTACGGGCCGCTGCCGACGTCTGGCTCGTCACCGTCGGGTCCGTCGTCGATCACCGCCGGTGATGCGAGGGCGCCCTGCAAGACGAAGATCTTCACGGCCGATTGCGGGATCCGGGCGTTCGGCGCGATCCGGCGGAGGATCGAGAGGATGTTGCGCTGAATGTCGTCGACCTCGGTGACGGCAGGACCGGGCTTGATGATCTTGCCGATCCACCGCTCCTTGTCCTTCTCGTCGCCGATCTCCATGACGCGGAGGAACTCCTCCGAGCTGCCATCGAAGTACTTCTTGTCGCCCGGCTTGGACAGCGCGAGACCCTCGCGCAGCTTGCTGTCGATCTTTGTCGCGAAGAATAGCGACGTGCTCTTGTCGAGTTTCATTGAGGGCTCCGCCGCGGTGCCAGCGGCTCTGGTTCGGGGACAAGGATTCGAACCTTGATTCGAAGCTCCAAAGGCTCCTGTCCTACCATTGGACGATCCCCGAGCACGCTCGCACGATACCCGATCGGGCGCGCACTCGCCACCCATGTTCCTGATTTCGTTGAGAGGTTGCGGGGTTCGCCTCACGCGGGGATCCTGAGAACTCGCGCGCGAAGTCTTGCCGTCTCCGTGTGAACCCACTAGGTTCTCGGCCCTGAGAACGGCGCGGTAGCTCAGTGGTAGAGCAGGGGTCTCATAAGCCCTTGGTCGGCAGTTCAACTCTGCCTCGCGCCACCACCACGAACAAAGGCGAAGACCGTCAGCCATGACGGTTTTAACCGCTTTGTTCCTCGGGCTCCGTGGGGAGACGCGGTACGACTCCCCGCATGGACTTCACGCTCGACGGGGATCAGGACCTGATCGTCCAGACGGTCAGAAAGTTTTCCGATCGCGACCTCCGTAGCTGGGCTGCCGATGCGGACCGCGCCGGCACCGCACCGGACCGCCTCACCACGCAGGGGAGCGAGCTCGGCTTCTTCCTCGACGCCGTCCCCGCCGAGGCCGACGGCCTCCTCGAGGGCGACTACTCGCACCTGACGCGCGCGCTGCGTGGCTTCGAGCTCGCCCGCGGGTGCCCTGCCCTGGCCGCGCTGCTCGAGGTCAACGTCGAGCCCGCACTCGCGGTCGGCCGCTGGGGCTCCGCGGCTGCCAAGCAGGCGCTATTCGCGTCGCTCGCCGCCGGTGGCCTCGCCGCCCTCGCGCACGACAGCCGCGGCAACCTCGAGCTGGCCGACGAGGGCGCCGATCTCCGCGTCACGGGCAAGCTCGGTCCGGTCCCCGCGCTCGCGACGGCATCGTACGTGCTGGTCGCCGCGAAGGACGTCTTGTTCCTCGCCTCGACCGAAGGCATGAAGCGCGACGCGATCACGCCGTCGGGATGGCGCGCCGCGAAGTGGGCGACCGCTCAGCTCACCACGCACAAGATCCCCGCCGACTTCGTGCTCGCGCGCGGCGCTGCTGCACAGGCCGCCATCGCCGAGGTCCTGACCTGGGCGCGCGCCTCGCTCGCTGCACGCGCGGCCGGCGTCGCCATCGCCGCGATGGAGTACGCCGAGGCGTACGCGAAGGAGCGCATCCAGTTCGGTCAGCCGATCGGCCAGTTCGAGTCGCTGATCCGCCTGCGCGACGATGCGATGACGACCGCGAGCGCGGCGAAGCTGTTCGCGCTCCACGCCGCATGGGCGATCGACAAGGGCCTGCCGAGCGCGTACGACCTAGCGAGCCGCGCCCGCGTCCTCGCCGGTGATGCCGTCACCCGCGCGACGATCGACGCCGTCCAGATCTACGGCGGCTACGGCTTCGTCAACGATTTCCCCGTCGAGAAACTGATGCGCGACGCGCGCGCCTTCGAAGCGCTGCACGGCGATGAACGGCTCGGTCGCGTGCTCGCTGCGAAGGGTAAGGAGTAACGCTCATGGACATCTTCCACGACAACCCGCTGTTCACCGGCATCCGCCAGATGCTCGGTGCGTTCGCCAAGTCGCAGATGCGACCGATCGCGACCAAGCACGATCAAGAAGAGTCGATGCCGTGGGAGCTGATGAAGTCCGCGCAGGCGCTCGGGCTCACGCAGTCCGCGCTGCTCGACGGCCGCAAGAAGCTGACCGGCATCGACGAGGATCCGGATCCCAAGAAGCCGAAGAGCCAGGCTCGCCTCGCGGTCGCCGCGTCCGAGGAGCTCGCGTGGGGCTGCGCCGGGATCGCGCTCGCGCTCGGCGGCTCCGGCCTCGCCGCGTCTCCCGTCGCGCGCATGGGCACCGACGAGCAGAAGGCCGAGTTCAAGAAGCTACTCTCCGGTCCCGACGAGAAGGGCCACATCAAGGTCGCGGCGATGGCGCTCTCGGAGCCCGCCACCGGCTCCGACATCTCGGGCCTCAAGACCACCGCGCGCGCCGACGGTGATCACTGGATCATTCGCGGCAGCAAGCAGTGGATCACCAACGGCCAGTCCGCGAACGTCTACGTCGTGTGGGCGCAGACCGAGCCGAGCGCGGGTCGCGCCGGCGTGCGCGGCTTCATCGTCGCGCGCGGGACGCCCGGCCTCGTGCCCGGGAAGAAGGAGACCAAGCTCGGCATCCGCGCCTCGGAGACCGCACAGGTCCACTTCGAGGACGTCCGCGTCCACAAGGACATGATGCTCGGCATCGCGGGCGCGGCCGAAGGCTCCGGCGGCCTCGCCGACACCAAGAAGATGCTCGACTCGACGCGCCCCGTCGTCGGTGCGCAGGCAACCGGCATCGCGCGCGCCGCCTACGAGTTCCTGCTCGACCGCGTGCGCGGCGGCTCGCTCCACGGCACGCCGATGGCGAGCCACCAGCACATCATGTTCGAGCTCGCCGAGATGAACATGGAGATCACGTCGTCGCGCCTGCTCGCGCACAAGGCGGCGTGGATGGCCGATCACCACATCGAGAACGTGGCCGAGTCCTCGATGTGCAAGGCGCACGGCGCGCGCACCGCGCAGTACGTGACGACCCGGGCGATGGTCCTCCTCGGCGAGGAAGCGCTCGAGCCCGGTCACCCCGTCGAGAAGTGGTACCGCGACGCGAAGATCTACGACATCTTCGAGGGCACCGGGCAGATCCAGCGCCGCATCATCTCGCGGCACCTCACCGGCACGAACCCGACCTGACGTACCCATAGAGCTCGTCGGACAAGCCGAGCCTCATGGTTCCTGCCGACCGACCTTGATTCGTCGCCTCGACGATCCCGTGATCCGCATCGAGCATGAATGCGAAGGGGACGTGCGCGAGTCGCGGACGGATCACATCGCGGAGGATCTCGAGCTGATCCGCTCCTCGCCCGTGCATGACGAGCACGCGAGGCGTGGGGATCGTGTACCCGTAACCGGGCTCACGAACAGGGCGCGAGCTCGACCGAGAACCCCGGGCCGAACTGGAAGGCTCCACCTGACCGCGGTCGCCTCATCGCCTTGGCGTCGGACCCCGACGCGCACCAGAAACCGGGGTCAGCGTTCGAACACGGCGACCGCAGTCGCGGCAGTCAACAGACGCTCCAGATACATATCGAGCTCGTCCGAGGTCGCACCGGCGATCCGCGCATCGAGATCCGGACCGACGCCGCCGAACTTGATCGAGAGCAAGCGGCGCAGCGCCAGCCTTCTGCCTCGTTCGATGCCTCGTTCGATGCCTTGTTCGATGCCTCGAGCGTGCCCCTCGTCGAATCCCTCCGCACGTTCGGCAAGGAACTCGGGGTGGCGCTTTGCACGGAGCGCCTTCGCCATCGCATCATCTGCCTTGATCGCTCGAGCGAGCGGCTCGATGGGAAGTGGCACGGCAAGGGTCGGATCCTCGATCGAGCTACTGGGATCGAGGAGCGTCCACCCTTCCAGCTCGCGCGACCACTCGAACGCGCGCAGGCGGGCGACGTCGATCGCGAAGATCCTGCGGACGCCTCGCGAGGCGAGGACGCCCGCCTTGTCCGCGGCTCGGCCTAGCGACTCGGTCGCTACGACCTCGAACGCCAGCTCCTCGAGTCGTCGACTGCGGGTCCGCGGATCGCGCGCGCGCGGAAACACGCTCACGTCCGGTGCCTGATCGCCCGTCTCGGACGTCCTGGTCAGCATGTCCACGGCGACGTCGAACTCCGCGGTCACGTGCGCCTCGAGCAGCGCGGCGACCTTCGAGTGACGCGACCCGTGCGGTTCATCGGCCGGCGGCACGTAGACCAGCCTCCCGTCGTCGATCTCGTACCGGCTCTCTGGCGCGACGAGCCGCTCGTCGACTGCCGGAACCTTCGTATTCGCGGGACTGCCGGGGGACGACATTGGCATCAGCATACCTCACGGTGTGGAGCAAGCGTCAGCAAGCCTCGCGCCGAGTCCAACATGTTGATCTCTGGCGCACAGACGTCCGCTTCCCTTCGAGATCCGGACGTCGCGGCCGCACCTCGGACGCACCCCGGACAGTTCTCGCTAGCGAAGATGGTCGTGGCTGCGACCGCGCGGATCCTCGCCCCCGCCGGACCGCGCGCGCACGTCAGTGCTCGGTCTCGTCCGCGCGCTTCGGCAGGAACGGCACGATCTGCGCGACGTCGCGGATCGGTCGCGCGAGATCGCTGATCTGGGCCTGCTGGCGCCGCGACAGCACCATCACCGCGCACGCCGCCTCGGCCGCGATCTGGCGGTTGATCGCGCCGAGCATCTTGCGCCCGTTGCGGCCGCGCCGCATGCCGAGGACGACGAGGTCACAGCGCGCGGCCTCCGCGAGGATCGCAGCCGCCGGATCGTCGCTGCGCACGACCTCGACCGTGGCCGGCGTCCCCGGAATGTTCATGTCCGACAGGCGCGTCACGGTCTTGAGCGCGGAGGCGACCTCGTCCTCGGTCGCCTTGGTCGGCAGCACGCTCAGAAACACCAGGTCGCGGGGCAGCTCGCGGGACAGCGTCGCGAGTACACGTGCCCGTAGCTCGTGCTCGTCGCTCTTGCCGGCGATCGGGACGAGCACGCGCTTCGCGCCTCCGATCCGCCAGTCATCCGGGGCTCGCATCATCGCCAC
>JANOPP010000085.1:0-13036 GCA_031421915.1 Myxococcales bacterium
CGGTTCATCGAGCTCGACGCAGCGATCTCGCCGCTCGTGCTCGTCCTCGACGACATGCAGTGGGCCGACAACGAGACGCTCGGCCTCGTCAACGATCTCGCGAGCGGCCTCGGCGGCTCGAGCGTGATTCTGTTGACTGCCGCGCGGCCGGAGATGCTCGTCAACGCGGGCGACTGGGGGCAGGGCGCCGTCGATCACGAGAGGATCGACCTGCGCAACCTCGAGCCCGACGACGCCGAGCAGATGTTCAAGAATCTGCTCACGCGGTGCGCCGAGATCCCCGACGACACCACGCAGAACGCCGTCGAGATGACGGGCGGCAACCCCGCGTTCCTGGAGCAGCTCGTGCGGCTGTTTCTCGACAATGGCACCATCGATACGTCCAGCCCGCAGTGGCGGCTCGATCCCGACAAGGCCGCCGATACGGAGCTCCCGATCAGCATCGAGGAGGCGATCGAGGCGCGCATCGCGGCACTCGAGAACGACGAGCGCGACCTGCTCGAGAAGGCCGCCGTGTTCGGCAACGTGTTCTGGGTGTCCGCGGTGATCGCGCTGACCCGCCTCGAGCAGCAGGCCCAGGCGAACCCGCCTGCCGCGCTCGAGATCGAGTGGGGCAACGGCGAGGATGTTCGCCGCCGGATCTCCGACCTGATCTCGATCATGGCCGATCGCGACTACCTGCTGCCCCTCGACGCCGATGACTCGAGCATCCCCGGTGAGACGGAGATCGTCTTCAAACACAACCTCGAGCGCGAGCTGATCGTTCGCTCGACGGAGCCGGGCCGGCTCGCGCGCTACTACCTCTCGGCCGCCCAGTGGCTCGAGGCGAAGACCGTCCAGCGCAGCGACGAGCAGCTCGAGTTCCTCGCCAACCTCTACGAGCGCGGCGGCGATCTGCGACGCGCTGCGCGCTGCTACCTGCAGGGCGGCGATCGCGCGCGCTCGCGCTACGCGCCCGACGAGGCGCGCCTGCTGTACGAGAAGGGCCTCAAGATGGTCGGCGAGGGCGATGCTCCGGCACGCCTCGACGGATTGCACAACCTCGGCGACGTGCTCGAGCAGAGCGGTCGCACGGACGAGGCGATGCAGTGCTTCACCGAGATGCTGCAGCTCGCGTGGCGCTACGACAACCTCGCCAAGGCCGGCGCCGCCTACAGCCGCCTCGCGCGCGGCCAGCGCCGCCTCGGCAAGTACGACAGCTCGATGGATCACCTGCGGCGCGCGCACGAGCTGTTCGAGCGCTCGCGCGATGATCGCGGAATCGCGTCGACGCTCGACGACATGGGACGCGTCAACTGGCTGCGCGGCGCGTTCGGTCAGGCCCTCGACTTCCATCGTCAGGCGCTGACGATCCGCCGCGCTCTCGGCGATCGCCGCTCGATCGCGCTGTCGCTCGCGAACATCGGTCGCGTCCATCACGACACCGGTAACTTCAAGGCGGCGATCAACCAGTTCCGCGAGGCGCTCGATCTGCGTCGCGATATCGGTGACCTCGTTGGCGTCGTGCAGTCGCTGTGTGACCTCGGCGGTGTCCACGCCGAGGATGGCAACCACGAGCTCGCGCTCGACATGCTCGGCGAGGCGCGAACGATGGCGCAGGAGATCGGCGACAAGCTCGCGCTCGCCGATGTGCTGTCGCGGGCTGGTGAGGTCAAGGCGGCGATGGGGAAGGGCTTCGAGGCGGTCAAGGATCTCCAGGAGGCCAAGCTGATCGCGTCAGGTCTCGGCGATCGCGTCGCGCTTGCCGTCACACACCAGCGGCTCGCACAGGTCTTCCTCCAGATGGACGACCTCGAGGCCGCGGATGTCGAAGCGCATGCGGCGGTCGCCGTCAGCGAGGCGGTCGGCCTGCGGGTCCACATCGGCTGCGGCTATCGGGTCAAGGCGGAGGTCGCCGGCGCACTCGGTCACACGCTGCAGGCCGAGGATGACTTCCGCCGTGCGATCGACATCCTCGCGGCGGTCAAGCACGAGGTCGAGCTCGCGCGCGCCTATCAGGGGCTCGCGGTGATCAAGGAGCGCACGGGCAATCAAGCCGAGGCGCAGAAGCTCCGTGGTCGCGCGGTCGACATCTTCAACCGGCTGCGTGGCGCCGCGGCCACCGAGTAACGGCGTATGGACGACGCCGCTGCTCGCAAGCTGCTCGCGGCGGCGGTGCCTCCGAATGTCCGCCTGGTATGCACCACGCTCGCGGCCGCCGGTCATCAGGCCGTCACCGTCGGCGGCGCGGTGCGCGATGCGATCCTTGGCCGCACGCCGGGCGACTGGGACGTTGCAACCAGCGCGCGTCCCGAGGACGTCATGGCGCTGTTCAAGCGCACGATCCCGACGGGGCTCCAGCACGGCACCGTGACGATCGTGACCGGACGCGGCGAGGAGTCCCACGTCGAGGTCACCACGTTCCGCGGCGAGGGCGCGTACACCGACGCCCGTCGACCCGATCACGTCACGTTCGGCGTGCCGCTCGTCGAGGATCTCGCGCGCCGCGATCTGCGCGTCAATGCGATGGCGTACGACCCGGCGACCGATGCGTTGATCGATCCCTACGAGGGCCGCGCCGACATCGCGGAGAAGCTGCTGCGCGCGGTCGGACCGACGGGAAACGTCTACGAGGACGCGGTCGGGCGCTTCACCGAGGACGGCCTCCGGGTGATGCGCGCCGTGCGGTTCGCGGCGGTGCTCGAGTTCGCGCTCGATCCCGACACCGAGCGCGGCATCGTGCCGGCACTGCCGTCGCTCGCGAAGGTCAGCAAGGAGCGAATCTCCGACGAGCTGCACAAGCTCCTCGCGACCCGCGAGCCCTCGCGCGGCCTCGCGATCGCGGAGCGCACCGGCATCATCGAGCTGATCCTTCCGGACCTCCACGCGGGCTTCGCGGCGTGGGGGGAGGCGCTCGGTGGACGCGCGGCAGTGGTCACACGGTGGCTCGCGCGAATCGATGCGGCGGCGCGGATCGCCGCGACGCTCGATCACGCTGGGGTCCGGTCCGCCGTCGTGCTCGCGGCGATGCTCGTCGAGCTCGGGAGCCCGACGCTCGATCCGAGGTACCGCGACGCGGGCGCGCTGCAGCGCACCGAGGTGATCCTGAAGGCGCTCAAGTTCTCCAACCAGGAGGCGACCGCCGCCGCGCAGATCATCAGTATCGCGCGGGTGGTCGAGGCCGTCGATGTGACCGCGGCCGAGCTGCGCAAGCTGTTCTCGCTGACCGGGCGCGAGCACGCAGAGAACGCGCTCCACCTGTGGCGCGCCCACGATCCGGCGCAGCCCGCCGTGCTCGCGCTCGCGGAGCAGATCCTGCGCGACAAGCATCCGCTCGCGGCGAAGGACCTCGTCGTCACCGGCAAGGATCTGATCGACGGGCTCCAGCAGCCCCCGGGGCCGGCGATCGGTCGGATCCTCATGCTGCTGCTCGCCCGTGTGATCGAAGATCCGACGCTCAATACCCGCGAGCGGCTGCTCGAGCTCGCGCAGCAAGCGGAGCTCGAGGTCGCCCGGTGACACTCGCGAAGGACGAGAAGATCGGTCTCGTCATCGCCACGCTCGTCGGCGTCGCGGCGCTCGCGACCTTCGCATATCGCCAGACCTGGTCGTCCGCGCCCGCTGTCGACGAACCCGACGAGCCAATGCCCGTGACCGCGATGAACGATCAGGCGGCGCGCGACACGTTCGCCACGACGTTGACGGCCGCGTTCGCATCGACGGGCGACACCGGCACGGCGACCGCCGATGGGACGACCCTCAAGATCAGCTGGGACATGTGCAGCAAGCAGATGGTCCAGCGCCTGCTCCACACCGAGAAGCACGTCCAGGTCCAGGCGATCCGCGAGGCGACGGGACTCTCGGTGAAGACACTGAAGGGGCGCGGCTTCAAGCGCATCGAGTGCGACGACGGCCGCAAGGGCCTCGCGCCTGCGGCGCAGAAGCTCTAAGCCTGTGGACCATAGGTGCGCCGTCAGAATCTGTAGCCCGCGCCGTGCCGTGTCACGCGCCGTTCCCTGGCGTGCAGCCGTCGAGTCCAGGCGGCTAGCCAAGGATCGCGAAGGCGTCGACGACGAGCGTGCGAGCGCCGCGGCCACCGACGACGACGCGCGGGAGATCGATCCGCGAGATCCGGCCGTCGAGATCGACGATGAGGTGGGAGACGCGGCGCAGGAGGTTCGCCAGGCCCGCGCGATCGGGTTCCGGATCGCCGGCGCGCGATGCGACGACCTGGCGTGCGAGCGCCTGTGCGTCGATCAGTCGCAACGGGGCGGGGGCCGCGGCGATCATCGGGGCACCTGGCGTGTCGAGCACGACGGTCCAGCCCAG
Organism: Myxococcales bacterium; assembly: GCA_031421915.1. GTDB lineage: Bacteria > Myxococcota_A > Polyangia > Haliangiales > Haliangiaceae > JABFXX01. The sequence continues at coordinate 4,309 of JANOPP010000085.1, forward strand.
CGCAGGTAGCTCGAGCAGCGAGACCATCACCTCGCGGCCGGCGGGCGGCGTCTCGCGGACGATCACGGCGGCACCGTCCGCGGTCGGCCTGCTCGCAGCGGTGAGCACGGCGGTGAACCCGTGGCGCACCAGCGCATCGCTGGTCACGCCGCGCTCGACGGGACAGCCCGCGGGCTCCGTCGGGAGATCGTGGCCCCACGGCTTGAGCTCGACGGGGTAGCCCGCACGGCGCGCGAGCTTGACCGCTGCCGACGGTGTGGTCGCGACGGCCTGTCGCGTGATCGGGACACCGTAGGCAGCGAGGAGCACCTTGGTCTCGTGATCGCCGAGCCGGCCGTCACCGAGCTTGGCGAGCTGGCGGCGCAGGCGCTCGTCGTCGATCGCGAGCTCCGCGGAGGCCGCCTTCGGCGCGGGACCGAGTCCGACCGCGATCCGCTCGGCGGCACGGCCGAGGATCGCCACCGCCGCCAGGGCCGCGCGCGCGCCATGAAGGACGTGGGCATCGCCGGCGACCTCGCCGCGGGCGGCAACCGGGATGTGCAGGCCGGGCGTCGTCGACGGAGGAGCGCCGAGCGCCGGATCGTAGAGCACGACATCGGTCGGCTCGTCGCCGCCGATCACGGGCGGGCGCGTGCCGAGCAGATCGGCCTCGCCCGCGAGGAGCAGCGCCTGCGCCTCGAGCCACGAGCCAGGCGGCGCGATCACCGCCGAGCGTGGTCCCGGCGGCATCCCGAACCGGACGAGCAGCACGACCGCCTCGAGCCACGCGTCGACGTCGTGTGTGAGTGCAGCGCCGTGCGCGCGCAGATACGACACCGCGGCGGCCCTCTCGATCGCAGCGCGACCTGCACCGCGCGGCGGCGGAGCGAGCAAGCACACCGGACGCCCGGCCTCTGCCGCGCGTGCACACGAAATTCCGAGCTCGACGGCGGCAGCGCCGGTCGGTGAGCTCTCGAGCGCCCACGCGATCACCTCGTCGGTGTTCGGCGTCTCGGCCGTGCGTGCCTCGATGCCACGCGCGCGCAGCGCGGCGATCGCCGTCGCGCCGAGCTGTGCGGGGGCGATCACCTGGACGCGTGGCGCGGCAACGGCCATGCGAACCTGCGCCTTCAACCGCTTCTCGTCCTCGGACTGCGCGGGACGACGTGGACGGCGAGGTGCTCGGCGACGCGCTCGAGGGTGTGCCGCGGACTGTGGCCGGCGCGCGGCGGCAGCGCACGATGTGCGATCACGGCGGGGTCGAGGCCGATCGCGGCGAGGTCGACGCGCTTCATCGACGCCGAGGGGGTCGGCGTCGGGTATTCGTCGATCGCGGGACCCGCGATGCGCAGGCCGATCACGGCAGGGCCCGCGATCCGGATCACCTGGAGCGCGTTGCCAGCGGCGCGGCTCGCGTGGATCGTGGATCCGTCGGGCGCGATCGAGACGACGTGCGTGAGCTGCGCGGCGTCGAGCAACTCGGCGATCGCGGCGACCTCGGGAGACCGCTCGGGGCGGCTCGCCTCGTCGACGAGGATGGTCGTGGCGCCGACGTGGCGCGCGGCGGCGGCGACGACCTGCCCCCAGCCGAGGTAGTCGAGCTGGAGATCGGTGACGATGCCGGTGGTCGTCAGGCCGACGCGGGTCGCACGATCGGATGCGAGATCGAGCCACGTCGGATCACCGGCGGCGATCGCGACCGGCGGCGGGTTGTGCGGGGCCGCCTGGAGGAACTTCGCCGCGGCGGCGAGTGCGCCGTCCATCCAGCGGATCGTGCGCGCGGGGGCGGCGTTGCCGAGCCAGATCGCGACGGTCACGAGCCCCCCAGGACGCGGCACAGATCCGCGACGCTCTGCTCGACGGGACCGGTCAACGCCCCGTCGACGCCCTTGCCACCAGCTGAGCCGATCCGCACGAGGCTGCTCGCGCCCGCGAGATCGAGGTTCACCGTTCCAACGACCACGCACACGTCGGGTGCGAGTGCGGCGCCGCGCTCGATCACGCCACCCGGTGTCACCGAGCCGGACCGCGCCGCGGCGGATCCACCGACGAGCGGAGCGCCGAGCAACGCCGCGAGTCGCGTTGCGTCGCGTGCGATCTGGGCGTCCCCGGCGACATCTTCGCCGATCGCGACGATCGCGCCGCGCGTGTGTGCGACCTCGGCCACCGCGCTGCCGACGAGCTCGATCCGCGGATCCGCCGCCGTCGGCACCGTGAGGACCACGAGGTCGACGTCGTCGTCACCGGGGGTCACGGGATGAATGCCACCGATCATCGCGACCGCTGCGCCGGTATCGCTCGCGCGGACGTAGCCGCCGTCGCGATCGCGCAGCTCGACCTCGTCACCACCGAGGATCCGGGCACGCAGGAGGAGGCGGGCACCGATCCGCGCGCCGGTGCGCGGGCCGAGCTCTGACGCCGAGGGGCTGTCTGCGCCGAACAGCACGAGCCGCGGCCGCAGATGATCGAGCACGGCTTGCCAGGCGCCACCGACCGCGCACCACAGCGGTGCAACCGGAGATGCGGTCACGGCAACGACGACCTTGTCGGCGCCCGCGCGCGCGAGCATCGATTGCACGCGCGCGATACCCGGCACCTTGGTCGTGTTCGCGACCTTGTTCGTCTTGTCGACGGGGCCCCCGCGCTCGCTGGGATCGTGGACGACGAGCGCTGCATACAGCGTCGCGCCCCACGACGAGGCCACCGCGCGACCCGCGGCGAGTGCTGCGATCGATGACGGGTGAGGGCGATCGCCGTCGAGATCGATATGGACGAGGACAGCTCCCACGTCCGACTGACGCTAGCGTGCGGGTGGAGGGGAGGTCAACAATTCCGCGTCATTCCCGCAGCTTGCAGGACGGGGCCGCGCGCTTGCAGCGGTTGCCGGTGACCTCGAGCTCCCAGTTGTGCCGGGCGCAGACGAGGTGCTCTCCGTCGACGAACCCGTCGGAGATGCGGCCGCCGTCATGCGGGCACTCGTCGACGACGACGACGAGCCGGCCGCTACCGAGGCGCGCGACCGCGACCTGCACGGCACCCTCGCGGGCGCGGACCATCTCGCCGATCTCGACCTCGACGTCACATGCGTCCGGCACCCCGTCGTCGGGGTCGTAGCCGAGCTCGTAGAGGAGCTGTGCCGAGGCCATACATCGAACCTAGGCCAGCGGTCTGACACCCACGGAGCCTCGGAGATCGGCCCACTCCCGACGGAGATCACTCCGGGATCGAACGCGCCTGCTGGCGCAGACAGTGATCCGCGAGCACGAGCGCCGCCATTGCTTCGACGATCGGAATCGCGCGCGGAAGTACGCAGGGATCGTGGCGCCCCTTCGGCGCGAGCACGACGGGATTGCCGTCGGGATCCACGGTGTCTTGCGGCTGCATGATCGTCGCGGTCGGCTTGAACGCGATCCGGAGCGTGATCGCCTCGCCGTTGGAGATCCCGCCCTGGATGCCGCCGGAGCGGTTGGTCTTCGTACCGATCGTGCCGTTGGCCCGGCGCTCGAACAGATCGTTGTGATCTCGCCCGGTCATCAGGGTGCCGGCGAAGCCCGACCCGATCTCGACGCCCTTGACCGCCGGGATGCTCATCATCGCCTTGGCGAAGTCTGCGTCGAGCTTGTCGAACACGGGCTCGCCCCAGCCCGCGGGTACGCCGCGAGCGACGGCCCGGATGACACCACCGACCGAGTTCCCGGCCTTGCGAGCCTGCTCGACGCGCTCGATCATCTTGTCGGCGATCGCGGTGTCGGGGCAGCGGAGGTCATTGATGTCGACGGCCGCGCGCGTGATGGTCGCGTCGTCGACGCTCGCGGTGATGCCGGAGACTTCGTCGACCCACGCGACGATCGAGATGCCGTAGCGAGCGAGGAGCTGCTGGGCGACGGCGCCGGCTGCGACCCGTCCCGCGGTCTCGCGCGCACTGGACCGACCACCGCCGGCGATCGCGCGGATGCCGTACTTCGCGTCGTACGTGTAGTCCGCATGACTCGGGCGGTACGCCCGGGCATTCGGCTCGTAGTCCTTGCTCCGGGCGTCCTGATTCCGAATCAGCATCGCGATCGGGGTCCCCAGGGTCAGGCCGTCGAGCAGCCCCGAGAGGATCTCGACCTGATCGTCCTCCTTGCGCTGGGTGACGAGGCGGCTTTGGCCCGGGCGCCGGCGGTCCATCTCGGCCTGGATCTGGGCGACATCGAGGGCCAGCCGGGGCGGGCAGCCGTCGATCACGACGCCGAGACCGGGGCCGTGCGACTCCCCGAAGGTCGTGATGCGAAACAGGGTCCCGAAGCTACTGCCCATCGCGAGCAGGATACGCGATTCGAAGGGGCATGTAGGTTTGCGAGCCCTGGCCCTTAGGGGTTACGCTTCAAAGCGCTGATGGTCGATGCGGATCGCCGTCCCACGGCTCAAGAAATTGAGGAGTTGATCGATCTGGTGCGCCGCGATCCTGGATCGCCGGCGTTCATCGATCTCGGGGAGGCGTATCTAGCGCTCGGTCGGCCGCGCGATGCCGTCGGTGTCGGCAACCTCGGCCTCGAAGCGGCGCCCGACAGCCTCGAGGGTCGGGTGATGCTCGCGCGCGCTCACGCGGCGATGCACCAGTGGAAGGAAGCCCAGGGCGAGCTCCTCCGCGTCGTGAAGATCGATCGCTCGAACCGCCAGGGCTTCGCACTTCTCGGTGAGGTGCTCCTGCGCCGCAGCGACTACGAGCGCGCGGTGCCGGTGCTCCAGCACGCGCAGAATCTCGATCCGACGAGCCCGCAGATCCTCTCGATGCTCAAGCGCGCGCGCGCCGGTCAGACGCTCGACGCGCCGCCGCCGATCCCCACACCGGTGCCGCCGCGCGGCGAGACCGACAACCGCCAGGACCTGCAGCGCTCGCGCCCGGCTGCACCGCCGAAGGCTGCGCCACCCCCGATGGCGCCACATCAGGTCCCGACCGCCGCGCCGCAGATGCGGACGATGGCGATCTCCCCGCTCGCGGATCTCGTCACCGACGACGAGCCTGCACTGATCGATACGCCACAGCCGCCGCCGCCGTCCAGAGCACCGGCTCCGTCGAAGCCACCGGCATCGCGCGCGCCCAAACAGACCGCGCCGCCTCCGATGAGCGTCGAAGGCGTTCGCCCGCGCGTGATCTCGAGGGAGAAGCCGACGAACGCGGCCTCCGCGGCACTCCGCCAGTCGGCTGCCGTCGGCGAGACGTACCTCAATGACCTGCTCACGGGTGGGCTCCTCGATGTCGCCGGCGTCCGCGTCCCCGATCAGGACTTCGACCTGCGCCCCGAGCGCCGGTGGGGGCGCTCGACGCGGCGTGCGTTCATCTTCCTGTTCGTCATTCTCGTCCTCGGCATTGGTGGCGGTGGCACGTGGTACTGGTGGAGCGAGAAGCAGAAGTCCGAAGCGGTCGCGCGCCTGCAGAAGGAATCGAAGCAGGCGATCGGCGCCGGTGACTTCGTCGGTCTCGAGGCAAGCCTCAAGGCTCTATCGGACGCCCTCGAGAAGGACGCGAGCAACGTCCTGACCTACGCATACGTCGTCGAGACCGCGGGTCTCGAAGCGCTCCTCTACGGCACCGACAAGGATCGCGTCGATCAGGCGTTCAAGGCAGTCGGCAAGGACATCGGGCCCGGTGATCCGGGCTCACGCGAGCTGATCATCGGCAAGGCCGCGGTCGAGCTGTCGCGGCTCGGTACCGGCGATGGCAATGCAGCGGCAGTCGCGGCCGCAGGCAAGTCGACGCTCGGCGAGGTGATGAAGAGCCTCGACGAGTATCTGGCGAAGAACCCGAATGACAAGTGGGCGATCTGGCTCAAGGGTCGTGCACAGCTCGCCGGCGGCGAGCGCAAGGCTGCGCGCGCGACGCTCAAGGCGGCCGCCGAGGGCGAGGATGGCCTGGTGGTCGCGATGATCGATCATGCGGACCTGCTCGTCGACGACGGTCAGCTCGACGAGGCAATCAAGCAGTTCGACAAGGCGACCGAGAAGTCCAAGGATCATCCGCTCGCGGTCGCCGGGCGCTCGCTCGGTCGTGCCGAAGCGAGCGTGCAGGTCAATGACGCGATCGACGAGCTGTCGGTCAAGCTCGACAAGAACCTCGGGCCTCGCGTCGGCGCGTATCGCAACCTCGGCCTGTCGCTCGCGAACACCGGCATCGAGGACTACCCGAAGGCGATCGAATCGCTCCGCAAGGCGACGGCGATCAAGCCGCCGAACGAGCCGCGGTTCTGGGCGCGCATCGCGTGGGCCTACTACACGACCGGCAACCTCGCCGAGTCGGCGCGCGCGCGCGACAAGATCGCCTGGTACGGCAAGGCGAAGGCCGAGGACGATCCGACCGTGAAGCTCGTCGACGCGGCGCTCTTGCTCGCGTCGGGTCTCCCCGAGAAGGCACTCGACGACGCCTCGAAGATCGAGGGTGTTCGGCCACGCCTGCTCCGCGTCAACGCGCTGCTCGATCTCGGCAAGGCCAAGGAAGCCCTCGGCGAGGTCGAGGAAGTCCTCAAGATGGCTCCCGAGAACGTCGAGGCGCTGATCCTCCGCGAGCAGGCCCGCATGATCAACGGCCCCGAGAAGGAGCGCGCCGAGGCGGCCACCGAGCTCGAGAAGCTCGCGCGCCGCGCCAAGAGCAAGCTCGGTCGTCACGCGCTCGGCGTCGCGCTCCTCGCGACGGGAGACGTCAAGGGCGCGCAAGCCCAGCTCGAGCAGGCGATCGCCGGCATCGACGAGCAGTACCCGAACCCCGTCGCGTACCGCACGCGGACCGCGCTCGCCGAGATCCTGCTCCAGTCCAACGACATCCCCGGTGCGGGCAAGCAGCTCGACGAGGCGCTCACCACGAACTCGGGATACTTCCCGGCGCTCGGTCTCCAGGCGCGCGTCGTCCTCCGCAACAACGATCCGGAACGTGCGCTTACGCTGCTGATGCCAATCTTCAACGAGGTCGCCGCGATCACGCCGAGCCTGCAGCTCACGCTCGCCGAGGCATGGATCGTCAGCAAGAAGAGCACCGCGAAGGAGAAGGAGAAGGCGAAAGCCATCCTGATGGAGATCAAGGACAAGCTGCCCGCAGCCGAAGTCAGCCGGGTCGCCGCGCTCCTCGATCCGAAGCTGCCCAAGGAGATGGGGCTGCCCGAGGGTGGCGACGAGGCTCCGCCCGTGACGCCAGAGAAGCCGACTCCGCCGAAGCGTCGCGGTCGCGGTCGATGAACCGGGCGCTCCTCGCGGTCGCGCTGCTCGCGGCGTGCAGCAAGGACGCAGAGAAGTCGTCCAAGGCCGCTGCCGCTCACGAGAAGGCGCACACGATCGCTGCGCCGCGCCCGCGGCCGGCGCAGCTCACGAAGGTCACGATCAAGGCGCTCGGCATGTACTGCGAGGAGACCTGTCCGATGAAGGTCCGCACGGCGCTCGCCGACGTGCCCGCGGTCTACGAGCTCGGCTTCGATGTCTCGACGGAGAGCATCTTCGTCTCGTATGACGCGTCGCTCGGGACCGCGAAGGAGGTGACGAAGCCGATGCTCGTCGCGATCAAGTCCGCGGGCTTCGATCCGTGGCTCGCGAAAGAGACCTGGCCCGACACGGCACCCGCCGCGGTCCAGGTCGTCGCGAACTAGTCTAGCAGTCCGTCGAGCGAGCCCTGACCCTCGCGGATCACGGTGATGGTCTCACCGTCGACCTCGATCACCGTGCTCGGGGACGCGGGCGTCTGCGGGGCATCGATCACGAGATCGATGTGCTTGCCGAACGCTTCGAGGATCTCCTCGGCGTCGCGGCAAGGCTCGTGATCCTCGCCGAGGACGGCACTCGTGGTGAGGAGCGGGCGGCCAAGACCCTTCGCGAGCGCCTGCGCGATGGGGTGGCTCGTGATCCGGATCCCGACGGTGCGGCGCTTGTCGTGGGTTAACGTGCGCGGCACCTCGTGCGTCGCGGGGACGACGAGCGTGTACGGGCCGGGGAAGATTCTCTGCGCGAGGCGAAACGCAGTCTGCGAGAACTGGCCGTAGGCCGATGCGGTCGACAGATCCGGGCAGATCAGTGCGAGCCGCTGCTTCTTGTTCATGTTCTTCGCGCGATAGATCCGCTCGATCGCGTCGCGCGCCTCGATCGCGCAGCCGAGCGCGTAGATCGAGTCGGTCGGGTAGGCGACGACGCCTCCGCGGTGGAGGACCTCGAGCGCTAGCTCGATCTTGCGCGGCGATGGCTCGCCCCACTCCTCGAACACGATCCGCTGGGGCGTGTTCGAGCGCGAAGCACGCACGGCGGAGCTCACTTGAACCCCTTGCCGATCACGTATTGCTCGATCGAGATCTGGCGGCTCGAGGCGGGCTTCATCGACGCGGCCTTCGTGAACTTCGCGCGGACCGCCTCGTTGAGCTTCTTGAAGTCAGCGCCCTGGAACAGCTTGCCGACGAAGTGGCCGCCAGGTGCGAGTGTCAGCGTCGCGATCTCGAGCGCGCGCTCGAACAGCGCCTCGCTGCGTGCCTGATCCATGCTGCGGATGCCGCTGGTGTCGGGCGCCATGTCGCTGAGCACGATATCGAAGTGCGGGAGGTCGCCGAGCAACGCCTTGGTGTCGATCGTGTGAACGTCGCCGACGACGACGCGTGCCCTCGGCGGCGCCCCCGGCACGCCCTCGCGGTCGAGCCCGACGAGGACGGCCTTGTCACCGATCTTCTGCTCGGCGTACTGCAGCCACGAGCCCGGCGCGCAGCCGAGATCGAGGACGCGGTGTCCACCGTCGAAGATCTTG
>JANOPP010000086.1:0-80560 GCA_031421915.1 Myxococcales bacterium
ATCGAGAGCGAGCTCTTTGGTCACGAGAAGGGCGCGTTCACCGATGCGCGCGCGTCTCGCGAGGGGTTGTTCGTCCAGGCCGACGGCGGCACGTTGTTCCTCGACGAGATCGGTGAGCTCTCGCTCGCGCTCCAACCCAAGTTATTGCGTGCTCTCGAGGAACGCCGCGTGCGGCCGGTCGGAGGGTCACGCGAGATCGCGTTTGACGTCCGCGTCGTGGTCGCGACCAACCGTGACCTCGAGACCGCGATCGAACAGAAGACGTTCCGCGAGGATCTCTACTACCGGATCAACGTGCTCCACGTCGAGCTGCCACCGCTGCGCGCACGTGGACGGGACGTCCTGATCCTCGCGAATCACTTTCTCGAGCGGTTCACGATCGAATCGGCCAAGCCGATCAACGGGATCTCCACGCCAGCAGCAGCGAAGCTCCTCGCGTATGGATGGCCCGGGAATGTCCGAGAGTTGCGAAACTGCATGGAGCGCGTCGTCGCCCTTGCCCGCCGCGACGAGATCATCGTCGACGACCTTCCAGACAAGGTTCGCGACTATCGGACCTCAGATTTCATCCTCCCGACCACCGAGCCTGCCGAGCTTCTGCCGATGGAGGATGTCGAACGCCGGTACGTCTTGCGCGTCCTCGAAACCCTCGGCGGGAACAAGCGTCAGGCCGCGAAGGTGCTCGGGTTCGATCGCCGCACACTCTACCGAAAGCTCGAGAAGTACGGCGTCGCGACCAGCGATCAAGAGCCCGACTGACGCGGTCTCAAGGTACGACCCGCGCCGCGAGCAGTCGGCGAAGCTCGTCGGGGAGGGTCATCGGATCAAATGGCTTCCCGATCACGCCGATCGCGCCCGCTGCCAGGTAGTGGGCGACATCGGCGCGCTGGACCTTGGCGGTCATGAAGATCAGCGGGATGGTCTTCAGCGCCGGGACCCGCTGGAGCTCCGCGAGCGCCGCGAGCCCATCCATCCCCGGCATCATCATGTCCATGAGGATCAGGTCCGGGTGCTCCGAGGCGGCAAGCGCGAGCGCGTCGATCGCATTCGCCGCCACGACGGTCTGGAACTTCCCCACGGCCTCGAGGCTGAGCCGTCCGATCTTGCGGATGTCTTCTTCGTCGTCGACTAGTAGCACTTTCATGGACGTGGCTTCTCCGTGTCGAGTGGGATCACAGGCGATGAGGTGATCCGGTTCCGCCCCGCTCGTTTGCCGACGTACAGCCGCTGATCGGCACATCGGATCAAGGCGGCGATCGAGGTCCCATCGTCGGGATACCCGACGACACCGGCGGTGAACGTCGCGCCGAACACGGCTCCATCCTCGGCGGCGAACTGGAGCTCGCTGAACTCGGAAAGCAAGCGGCGGACCGCCAGCTCGGCGAACTCCCTGGTCGAGCCGACGAACACGAGCACGAACTCCTCTCCGCCCCAGCGGGCGCGGAGATCTTCGACGCGGAACCGGTTGCGGAACAGCTCGCCGAGCCGAGAGATCACCTGATCACCGACCAGGTGCCCGTGCGCGTCGTTGATCCGCTTGAAGTGATCGATATCGATCAGCGCGAGCGCGAGTGGCTTGTCGGAACGGTTGCAGGTCGATAGCGAGCGCTGGAACGCCTCGACGAACGACCGCCGCAGCAAGAGCCCCGAGAGCGGATCCTTGTCGATTCGATCGCGGAACAGTCGGATCCGCTCTTCCTGCATGCCCACGCGAGCGAGCAGCTCCTCGGCGAGGACGGGCTTCGCGATCACGTCAGAGGCCCCTGCACGGTATGACCGGATCCGGGTGTCCGCATCGGGGTGTGCGGTCAGGATCAGGATCGGCATCGACTCCCAGCGCTCCGCCATTCGCAGTGCCCGGCAGACGTCGATGCCGCTGATCTTCGGAAGGTCCACATCGATGAGGAGAATGTCTGGCTGGGACGTCTCGAGTTGTTCGATCAGCCCTTCGGCCGAGGCCAGGGTGTCAACCGACAGCCCTCCAGCGCGCAGGTCGTGCGCGTACCGCTGCGCCACGTCCAGATCACGGTGGATCACCAGCACCCGCGTCTGCCGCGCGTCCGATTCCCGCACGAACCCGAGGACGAGCTCGCCAAAGCTGTCCTCCATGATCGGCTTCTCGAAGAACCGCGACCCACCCGCCGCCATCGCGGCGACGCGAGTCTCGATACAGCTGTCGGCCGACGCGAATGCGATCGGAATTTCGGCGTTGCCCGGGGTCCCCCGCAACCGGCGCGCGAGCTCGAACGCATCCTCCTGCGCGAGGTGGACATCGAGGATCGCGCCGACCAGCGGCTGCGTTCCCGCCCGCTGGAGGGCCTCGTCCGCGGATTGCGCGGTCACGACGTTGACGTCCAGTCGGCGTAGGACGGCACGGACCATCTGCAGGTAGCTCACGTCATCGTCAACGACCAGCAGGCTCTTGGTGAGCGGCGTCGCCGGTTCCTGTCGCGCCACGCGTACCGGAGCGCTGGCGACCGCGGCTCGCGCATCACGTAGAGCCTGCTCCAGATCTTCCCACAGCAAGCGGCGGCCCACGCCATCGGCATCCACCTCGGCGAGAAGATCTTCGACGATCCCCACGGTCTCTCCGACCGCCGGATGACCATACGACCCTGCGGAGCCTCGGAGCCGGTGTGCGAGCGTCCGCGCGTTGTCCAGACAGGAACGGTCCAGCTTCGCCGCGCGGGTAGCCTCCGCCAGCTCGGCGATCTTGCCAGGCAACCGCTCGGTGAACTCTTCGTGAAGCTTCGCGAGCTCGAGGATGTGGTCTGGTGCTGCCGCCGGCTCGGCAGGCGCTGGTGCTCGAAGGACGCCCTCCGACGCCACGAGCTCGACAACCTTCGCTGCGAAGCTCGGCGGATCGATCGGCTTGTAGACGACCAGCGCGACGTCGAGCTCGGTCGTCAGCCGGGTGAAGGTCGTCAGATCGCGAAAATAGGCCGAGACGAACACGATGCGGACCTGATGATCTCGACGCCGAATGGCCTCGACCAGCTCGATGCCTCGACCGTCGGGAAGCAGGCCGTCGATAATGATAAGGTCGGGCGTCCGATTCCCGAGCACGGACTCGGCCTCGCGCACGCTTCCGGCTTCGACCACTTCGAGGCCTCGCGAGGTCAACGCCGCCCTCAGCAGAGCTCGTAGATCCGCGTCGTCATCGACCAGTAGCACCAAGCTCGTCACGGTCGCCTCGTCGAGGAGCCGTCCCCGACCAGCGACAAGAGCAGGTCGCGTACATCGCCCGAGCTCGAGCGTGTCTTGACGAGTGCTGCGGTGACCCGCCGCGACACGTCGGGGCTTGCATCTATCGCCGAGAAGATGATCACCCGAGCACTCCCGACCCGACCGATCAGCTCGTCGCCCCATCCGTCCGGCAGCGACAGGTCGAGCAGCACGATGTCAAACGGTGCCGCGTCGAGGGCCTCCTTCGCAGCCAGAACCGACCCCGCGCCCACCACGACCCAGTCCGAGGGCAGCGTCTTCTTGACGATCCGTCGGATATCCTCGTCGTCCTCCACGTGAAGCAGCCGCGGATTCGGCTTGTCGCAGGTCGCGACCGCGCGCCTCACCGCGACGATGAGCTGCTCCTCGTCGAACGGCTTCAGGATGACGTCGGACACCAGAACGCCGGACTGCCCCAGAGCGCGGTTCGATCCCGAGATCACCACGATCGGCGTCTGACGGGTCGCTTCGGCCGCGCGGAGCTCGTGGATCAGGGTGACGCCATCGCCATCTGCGAGCGCGAGGTCCAGCGTGATCGCGACGTAGCGATGCACCGCGAGCAATCGACGAGCGCGCTCGAGCGTCGGCGTGACGTCCACCGTGAACCCACCCGAGACAAGCATGGGTTGGTTAAGCCGGTACACGGCCGGGTCGTACTCGCAAACGAGCCCGCGCGTGTCAGGTGCCGACGTAGTGGCCGCACGCGAGATCGGCTCGAGCCAGGGTAGATCGACCAGGAAGCGGGTTCCGCCACCAGGGGCCGGTTCGTAACTGATCCGTCCGCGCATCTGTTCGACGATCGCCTTCGAGATGCTCAGTCCAAGTCCGGTCCCGCCCTTCTGCCGCGTTGTCGAGGTGTCCGCCTGTGCAAACCGCTGGAAGATCCGGCTGCGGAACGCTTCGGGGATGCCGGGGCCATGATCTCGGACGGAGATGCGGACTCGATCCGGGATTCGTTCGACCGAGAGCTCGACGCTGGCACCCGGCGGCGAGTACTTCACCGCGTTGGAGATCAGGTTGGACATCACCTGAGCGAACCGGTCGGGGTCGATCACGACTTCGACCTGCGGAAGTCCGGAGATCAGCGCGAGGCTGACGTTTGCAGCGACCGCCGAGGGCTGGTTCGCGGCGAGCGCATGTTCGACGAGCACTGCCAGATCCATCGCCTGCAGCCGAAATTCGATCTTGCCGGACTGGATCTTCTCGATGTCGAGGATGTCGTTGATCAGCCGCACGAGGCGCTCGCTGTTCGACAGCGCGATTTCGACGTACTCCTTGGTCTCCTCGGTCAGCGGCCCCGTGACCCCCGCGGCGACCAGGCCCAGCGCTCCCCGGATCGAGGTCAGTGGTGTCCGCAGCTCGTGGCTGACCGTCGAGACGAACTCGGCCTGCAATCGGCCGACGCGCTTGCGCTCCGAGATGTCGCGGACCACGGCGATCGTCGTCGGAGGCTCGCCCTGGTGCGCGATGTGCTGCAGCAGCACCTCGACCGGGATGTCGTGACCATCTTTGTGGGTGTGGTTGGTCTCGTACACCACCACCGGGGTCTCGCCGGTGATCGCAGGCTCGAGCAGTGGGCGGAAACGACCCGTCGGTCGCAGTTTCGTCCCCTCGACGCCGTGGGGCTGAACACGTCGGAGGGCCTCGTCGAGCTCGGGATTGAGCTCGAGCGGTGTCATCCGGATCAGCTCGGCAGCCGAATACCCGGTATTGCGAGTCGCCCCCTGGTTCACGTACGAGAACCGCCGGGTCACCGGGTCGATGATGAAGATGCTGTCGTGGGTCTGGTCGAGCGTCGCCTTGAACTGATCGAGCTGCGACTCGGCACGCCGGCGCTCGATTCCGATCGCCACACTGTCCGCGATCGTCCCGAGTGAGTTCAGCTCGGCGTCGGACACTGGGTGTCGCGCAAACATCGCCATGACGCCGACGAGACGCCCACCCAGCAGCAGCGGATAGCCTGCGAACGCGACCATCCCCTCACGGCGGGCCCATTCGGGATCGCCGACCCTCGGATCGGACGTCGCCGTGTTGGTCAGGTGCGGGGTGCGCTCCTGGGCGATCATTCCGATCTTGAATGCACCGACGGGGACCCGGGCGTGGGGGCCATCGATGTGCGTGTACAGCCCCGCGCTCGCTTGCAGCTCGAGGACGGTCCCCGTTTCGTCGAGCGTCCAGATCCGTGCGAACGCCGCTCCGAGGTTCGTGACGATCGCTTCGGCGCACGCTCGCAGCATTTCCGCGAGGCTCACGGTCGCCGACAGCGCCGCCCCGATGTCGGCGCTCAGCTTCCACATCTGCGTTTGCTGCTTGAGGGTCCGCTCGGCCCGTTTGCGATCGGTGATGTCCGCGGCAATTCCCATGAAGCCAAGGATCTCGCCCGCCTCGTTACGGCGCGCGCTGATCGAGAGCTCGACCGGCAGACGCGAACCATCCTTGCGGATATAGGTCCACTCACGCTCGTCGGCGCCCTCGCGCCGCACCTTGGCGACCAGTGCTTCGAAGCCTGGCTTGACCGAGGTCCCTAGCTCGGCTGACAGCTCTGCTGCCCGCGCGATGATCTCTGCTGGGTCGTGGACGGGTGGCCTGGTCCCGATCACTTCGGCAGCGGTGTAGCCGAGCATCTGCTCCGCGGCACGATTGAACTCGCGGAACACACCGTTGGGAGCGGTCTCGATGATCGCGTAGTTCGCGCTCGAGACGATGCTCTGCAGGCGCGAACGTTCTTCGGCGACGGCACGCATGGTGCTCGCGAGCTCGGCCTGTTGCGCATGCACGCTGGTCACGTCGCGCGCCGACGCAAAGAACACACCATCCTGGACGGCGACGACCCAGGACAGGTAGAGCCAGCGGCCGTCCTTGTGGCGGAACCGGTGCTCGAAGTTCACCGTCGGCGTCGACTCGCTCATCAGTCGCTGCGCCTCGCGGACGGTTGGCTCGACGTCGTCGGGATGAACGAGCTCGAGGAACAGCACCGAACGGAGCTCTTCGGCGGTCCAGCCGAGTAGCTTATGCCACGCGGGATTGCACTCCTGGATCCGAAGCTCCCTGTCAAAGGTCGCGAACAGGTCCAGCGTCAGGTCGAAGAACCTCCGGTGAGTCTCGAGCGCGTGAGTTCTGTCGATGAGCATGCGATTGCGGTGTCGAAGCTCGAGTTGACCCACCACCTGTCCGGCGAGCATCGTTAGCATCTCGACCTGCACCGGGGTCAGCTGGCGCGGCACGCGATCGATCGCGCACAGCGTCCCCATCACGAGCCCCGCGTCGTTTCGCAGCGGCATACCCGCGTAGAACCGGACCATGGGCTGCCCGGTGACCAGTGGGTTATCGGCGAAGCGCTCGTCGGACCATGCGTCCCCGACGATCAAAGGAGCGTCGCTCGCGACGACGTGTCCGCAGAACGAGTTGTCTCGAGACGTCTCGGGGGCGTCGAGCCCGTACCTCGCCTTGAACCATTGACGATCGGCATCGACCAACGACACCAGCGCGATGGGTGTTCCAGCGATGTGCGCGGCGAGCCTGGTCAGGTCGTCGAACGCCGGCTCGGCATCGGTGTCGAGGATCCTGTACTCGAGCAGCGCTTCGAGTCGCGCCGCCTCGTTCTGTGGGATCGGCGGGGTCTTCACCACAACATCTCGTCGAATCGGGGGCCGGCTAACACTAGCATCCGTCCGGTGCACGGGTCATTCCAGGCGGAACGCGCCGTCTGGCATCCCCATGCGTACCCTGAAGATCCTCCTGGCCGCATGTGGCGTTCTTGTCGAACGTTTCGCACCCTCGATGCCCTCCACCGGGCGTGGAGCCCCGAACAGGTCGACATCCCCCTGTTTCGGGCGCTGGCACGCAAGCTGCTCAGGGCTCGGAAGCTCGCTGAGCGTCACGTTCCTCCAGGGCTTTAGGGAAAATCACATGGCATCGAACAATCATCGTTGGAACATCTACCGCTCGGGCGGCGTCGACCAGGTCGCGCTGCAGTCGCGCGATGACCTCGCAAACCTCGACAAGCTCGACCCGAAGCTGTGGATCGCGCTCTCGATGCCGACGCGCGGCGTCGAGCTCGATACCCGAACGCTCGACATGCTCGATACCGACAAGGATGGCTTCGTTCGCCAACCGGAGGTGCTCGAAGCAGTGAAGTGGTCGCTCGGCGTCTACAAGGACGTCGGCCAGGTCCTCGAAGGAAGCGACTCGGTTGCACTCGACCGCCTCAAGGACGGTCCGGTGCTCGCGGCCGCGCGTCGCTTGCTGTCCAACCTGGGCAAGAAAGATGCGAAGGCCGTCTCGCTCGCGGACACCACCAGCGCCGAGAAGATGTTCACCGACACGCTGTTCAACGGCGACGGTGTCGTCCCTGCCGAAGCTGCGACTGGCGACGTACGGGCCACGATCGAGGCGATCATCGCGACTCATGGCTCGGTGCCCGATCGCAGCGGAAAGCCCGGGGTCGACAAGGCCCGGATCGACGCGTTCTTTGCCGAGGCCAAGGCTGTGGTCGCCTGGCGGGACCAGGCGGACGCGAAGGTGCTCCCGCTGGCGGCTGCTACGACGGGCGCGGCGGATGCGATCCGCGCCGTGCGATCCAAGGTCGACGACTTCTTCACCCGTTGTCGGCTCGCCGTGTACGACGCGCGTGCCGCGACGGCCCTCAACGCGGGCGACGCCGAGCTCGTGGCTCTGTCGTCGAAGGAGCTGTCGAACGCGAGCGTAGAGATGGCGAATCTTCCGGTCGCGCGGATCGAGCCGAACGCGTCGCTGCCGCTGGAGACGATGAACAATCCCGCGTGGCAGGCTCGCCTGGCCAAGCTCTCGACCGATGCGGTGACTCCGATGATCGGTGTTCGCAGAGTGCTCACCGACGCTGATTGGCACAAGATTCTCGACGCTATTGCTCCGCACGAAGCATGGCTGGGCGCCAAACCCGCGAACAAGCTCGACCAGCTCACGGTCGAGCAGCTGCGCGCCGCGATTCCGCACGAGGCGGAGGTCCTTGCCACCCTCGACAAGGACCTCGCGGTCAAGGCCGAGGTCGATGCCGTCGGAGACGTCGAGCGCCTCTGTCGGTATCAGCGCGACCTGGGCATGCTGCTCAACAACTACGTCAACTTCTCCAGCTTCTACAGCCGCAAGGGCGGCGTGTTCCAGGCCGGGACGCTGTACCTCGATGGGCGCGGCTGCAACCTCGTGTTCGAGGTGATCGATCCGGCGAAGCACGCATCGATGGCACCGATGGCCGGCGCTTACCTCGCCTACTGCGACTGCGTTCGGGCCGGTGGCGAGAAGAAGACGATCGCCGCCGCCTTCACGGCCGGCGACGTCGACAACCTGTTCGTCGGACGCAACGGCGTGTTCGTCGATCGCAAGGGCCAGGACTGGCAGGCGACGATCACCAAGATCGTCGACAATCCCCTCAGCATCCGCCAGGCGTTCTGGGCCCCGTACAAGAAGCTGGTCCGCGGGATCGAGGAGCGCGTGGCGAAACGTGCGGCCGCCGCCGAAGCCGAGAAGCAGGCCAAGCTCGACGCCGTAGCCACCAAGGTCGCCGAGATCGACAAGACGGTCACCGTCCCGGCGCCCGCCGCTGCCCCCGAGCCGAAGAAAGGAATCGACATCGGCACGGTCGCAGCCATCGGCGTTGCGGTCGGCGGCATCGCGGCAGTCATCACAGCGATCATGGCCGGCGTGTTCGGTCTCGGGAAGTGGGCGCCGATCGCGATCGTCGGAATCATGCTCGCGATCAGCGCACCGTCGATGATGCTCGCCTTCATCAAGCTACGCCGGCGCAACCTCGGTCCCTTGCTCGACGCAAACGGCTGGGCGATCAACGCACTCACGCGGATCAACATTCCGTTCGGGACCGCACTCACCGATCGCGCCACGCTTCCACCAGGCGCCGTGCGTAACCTCAAAGATCCGTACGCAGAGAAAGGTCGCCCGTGGAAGCTCTACATCTTCCTGGCGCTCGTGCTCTCGCTCGCCGCAGGCTGGTACTTCGGCAAGCTCGACGAGTATCTGCCAGATCAGGTGAAGTCCACCACGGTGCTCGGCGCTTCTGCCCCGGCGGCCAAAGCACCGTGAACGCGCCGAACAGGACGACACCGAACGAGCAACGCAGCAGAGCCTGAGCCCGGACAACCGGGACCAGACGCTGCTGTCCGCCGGCGAGCTTGTCGATGACTCTACGCAGCGCGGCTGCGGTCGGCAAACGCACCGTGACGACCGGGTCTCGAGGTGATCGCCGACGGTCGTGAATCGCGCCGATGTGCTCCCAACTCGCCTCCACAGGCTTCTCTGGGAGGGTTACGATGGATGCCGTGCGCATGGTCCTGGTCGCGTGGCTGTCGGCGAGCGTGGCGTGCTCACCGTTTGGCGGCGGCGCGTTCCGATGCGAGCTCGACACGCAGTGTGCGGGCGGGCCTGGCCCCGGTCGCTGCGAGCTGACGACCGGATTCTGTAGCTTCGCGGACGGCACGTGCGACTCGGGCCAACGCTATGGCGAATCCTCGGGGGCGCTCGCGGGCCTGTGCGTGGGGGACGAGCCACCGGATCCGATCGACGCGCCGCAGCCGTGCTTCGGGGCGGGCCTGGTGCGGGTGTGCCTCCCGAGCGCGCCGAGCACACACGTGCAGCTCGACGGATCAACGCCGATCAACACAGATGTCGATGCGTCGTGCACGCAGATCGCGGCCCAGGCCGGAGGTCCGTCCGTGTGCGTGATCGCCGGAACCACGCTCGACGTCACCGGCATGGTCATCGCAACTGGCTCGCGCCCCCTCGTACTGTTCGCCAGCGGCGCGATCACGGTGGCAGCGAGCGGGACCGTCGACGTGTCGAGCAGTGCGAATCGGGTCGGCGCGGGCGCGAACTACGGAGCAGTCTGCGATCAGCCCGCGTTCCGCGCGGGGACCGGCGAGGGCGACAGCGGTGGTGCCGGCGGTGGTGCCGGCGGCGGCTTTGGATCACCGGGCGCGACGGGCGCCGTCGGTGACTCCAACGACAACCAACCTCCGTCGCCTCACAAAGGGATTCCCGGCGCAGCCGGTGCCGCGCAGCCGGTGCCCACCGTGCTGCGGGGAGGTTGCCCCGGAGGTCAGGGCGGCGGAGGGGCCGCCGTGATCACCGCGCTGGGCGCCGCGGGTGGCGCTTCCGGCGGCGCGGTGTATCTGATCTCGGCGTCCTCGATCACGATCGAGGGCCGCGTGTATGCGTCGGGCGCGGGTGGCCGCACGACGCCGGGTGCGATGGGGTTCATGGAGGGCGGTGGCGGCGGTGGCTCGGGCGGCATGATCGGGATCGATGCGCCGATGATCACGATCAACGGAATCATCGCGGCCAACGGCGGCGCAGGAGCCGGTGGTGGGGACACCGTCGGTGGCGCACCCGGGGCACCCGGGACGACCGTCAACTACCAGGCGCGTGCGATGCGAGGCACGGGCGCTTCCGGCGGCGGAGGGGATGGCGGAGATGGCACCGCGGTGGGCGCGACGATCCCCGGTACGGGGATCGACGTGATCTCGGGTGGCGGTGGCGGTGGCGGTGGGATCGGCGTGGTTTGGATCGACGGGGTCGTCGCAGGAAACCAGCGGATCTCGCCGAGCCCGACGTCGCACTGACTCCATCGAGCCCCAGGTTCCCGGTGAAGCGATAGCAGACCACGGGGTGCCGAGTTACCCCGCGCTCACCCGAGATGAAGATCACACCACCTCCTGCATTGCCGCATGGAGTGCTCACCGAGCTCATCCCTGCGTTGCGGGTTCGCGGCCGCTGTGGCGCCCCTGCTGCCTGAGGGAACGAGTGCGGACAGCACGACACAGTCGAACCCACCGGCACCGACGCATGGCCGGCGCGCCAGCACGAGGGCGCCACCGACGATCGTCATCATGCCGAACGCTGCGACGATTGGCCTGCACTTCCGTCGCTGCGGTCTCTCGATTCCAGATCGGCGCTCTCGAAGTCCTCGCGCGCCCACTGCTACGATCCGGTGATGTCGCAAGGATGGCGGCTCGCTGCGTTCGTGTGTGCCGTCGCGGCGATGCTGTGCTCGACGGCGTGCGTCGCCCCCGAGCCACCACCGCGGACCGGCGCCTACGAGGACGTGCGGCGTGTCGTCGCGGTCCTCGACGACGTCGTCGGGGAGTACCCACTCGCGATCAAGGACGACACGGTGATCGACGCGACCCGAGTCCGCGTCTTGGAAGCACTCCTCCACGATGCCGGTGTCTACGGGCACCGATTCCCCGGAGACGAGGTTGCCGCGCTCGAAACGATTGCGCGCCTGGTGCAGTCGCACGCCTCAGTGGAGGGCGTGGTCCTCGCCGCGACTGCCTTGCGGCGGCAGCTCCTCGTCGACCATCAGATCGTGATCGCGCCAGCCGCCCCGCCCGATCGGGCGCGAGCGCTGCAACAGTGGGGAATGTTGTGCGCCGGCTGCCACGGCGTGACCGGCTTTGGAGATGGTCCGCTGGGCCTGCAATTCGACCCCGAGCCAAAGGACTTTCACTCGTGGGATCTGATGTCGACGCTGGCCCCGACGCGCGCGTTCAGCTGGATCTCGGACGGTGTCCGTGGCACCGCGATGCCCGCGTGGGGCCTGTTCTCGAGCTCCGAGCGGTGGGGGCTCGCGTTCCTGTGCTTTGGCTTCCGGCATGACGGGGCGGCGATCGCGCGCGGTCGCACGATCGTCGAGAGCCTCGCGATGCCCCGCTCGCCGACCGTCCTCGCAGATGTCACCGACGGCGATCTGCTGCGTACACTCGAGAACTACGGCATCGACAACGCACGCGCCGCCGATGCGCTGGCCTACCTGCGCACCGACTCGGTGTTCACGCCGCCAACGGGGCGCATGGCGGCGGTGCGAGACGCCCTCGCGGTCGTCGTCGAACGCTTTCGGACTCGCCACTATGACGACGCCCGCGCCGCACTCCGCACGGCCCGCGGTGCTCTGGCGCCCACGCTGATCGCGGTCCAGGCGCAAGCACCGACCGCCGCTGCGCGCCTCGTGGCGCACATCGCGTGGCTCGATGATCAGCTCGTGGCGCTGGCTCTCGACGAAGTCATCGAGCACGAGGTTGCACGGATCGGTGCCTTCCTCGATCAGGCGGAGCAAGCATTGGTGACGGCGTCCACGACGGGCCCGCTGCGGATCATCCTCGAGTGGGCGCTTGCGCCGGCGCTCGCACTGGGGCTCCTGCTCGCCCGCCGTTCCCGCCGGGGCGTGGTGGCCTCGCTGGTCACGGTTGCTGCGCTCGCTGTGGTGGGTGCGGCGCTCCCTGCGGAGCTAGCGGCAATCGGCGCGGGTGCAACAGCACTCTTGCTGCTCGGCTCCTTCGCGGTTCTGGATCCGCGCGGACGCGCCGTCGCGAGCATTCTCGTCGCAATCCTGATCGGCCTTCAGCTCGGCGCGCTCGGCCGAGGCCTCGTCTCGGAGATCGGGGCGAGCACGGCGATCTCGAGCGTGCTCGGCACGATCGTGATCGCGCTCGCGGCCGCGGCGGCCATCGCGATCGCGCCGCGTCTCCCACCACGAGTGGAGCGCGTCGTGTTCGCGGCAGCACTCGCCGTCGCGATCGCGGCGTGCATGGGCCGCGCCGCGTGGAACCTCGCGCCAGCCCTCTCCTCGCCGATCCTCGCGCTGTGGACGATCGAAGCGCTTGGCGTGTTCCCGACCGTGCCTGCGCTCGTCTTCGCCGGCGTCGGCTTGGTGAGCACGATCGCGACGGTCCTGCTGTCCCGTCGCCACCTCGACCACGGCTCCGCGTGAGCTCGATGTGGCCGAGCCAGATACTCGGGTGAGTGGCGTGATTCGTGGCCTGGGTCAGCGTGCCCCCTTGTAATGGAGCCGGATCAAGACGATCCAAGACGCATGTGTCGCAAGGTCGCCTTCCTCGTCGCGTTCCTCGTGTCGGGTCATGTGCTTGCGCAATCGCCTCGGCGGCCATGGCTCACGGCCACGCTCGTCTACGAGGCAGGTCCGTCCTACGTCGCGCAGAACGACGGCGAGTACGGCGCGACCGGGACGCGTTACGACGCGGATGACGTCGGCCAGCGGGACAACCTCGTCGTCACGACGAGAACGAGCCTGGAGCTCGCGATTCGACGACACACGATCATCTTGCTCTACGCGCCGTTCGAGCTGCGTACGCAAGTCGAGCTCGACCGCGACCTGCAGTTTCGTGATGCTCGGTTCATGGCAGGGACGATCGTCGATCATCGTTACTTGTTCGAGGGCTATCGCGCCTCGTACTTGTACAGGGTCATCGAGGGGCGACAGTTCGCTCTCGAGGCCGGCGCCTCGCTCCAGATTCGCAACGCCGACGTTGCCTTCGCGGCGGCCGACGGGTCGCAACGTGCGCACCAGGACGACATCGGCCTCGTGGGTGCCGCCAAGCTGCGGCTGCGGTGGCGGTCGCGACCTGACCGCCTGTGGGCCGCATTCGAGGCGGACGGGTTCTCGACGTTCGGCCTGCTCTCGAACGTCAAGGGCGCGATCTACGACACCCAGCTCGTGGTCGGCGTTCCGGTCGCGCGTGGCATCGACCTGTTCCTGGGCGCACGCCTCGTCGGCGGGGGCGCGGATGTGCAGTCCAAGCAGATCTACAACTGGGCAAACTTCATCTCGTTCACCGCCGGCGTGCGCGTCGGTCTTGGGGACCTCCTTCGCGGCCGCTGATCCGGCCGCTTGCCACGTCAGCGACCCACACGGGACCGTCCACCTCGACCCGCCTCGCGGGGTGACCTCGCTCGAGGCGATCGGCCCCGCGGGGATGCTGTGGATGCAGTGGCCGACAGCGAGCACGCCGATCTCGCTCTCGCTCGAGGATCCGATCCAGCCGACGATCCAGATCTCTGGCGCAGGCCGCCCTGTGATCCGCTGCGCCGTGCTGTTCGACGACGGCCACTCTGTACCGCTCGAGCGTGTTGGCAAGGCATGGAGGCCTCAGATCCCGGTGCCGCGCCTCGAGGCATCCAGCGGGCCCCTGCTGATCGAGGCGCCCGGTTTCACGGGCTACCCGGCATGTTCAGTGCTCAGGGGATCTAACCTTAGTCTCGTCGCTCGGTCGAGCGTGAGCAGATGGATCGCCGCATCGCCCACCTCAGCGACGTGAACACCAGGTAGCGTTGTCGACAATATGGGGCTTCCGACGCGTGTGCTCGTGATCGCAGTTCTGCTCGGCGCGACCGCTCCGGCGAGTGCCCAGTACAACGTCCCGTCTCAGGCGACCGGCGACTCGAGCCGGCAGGTCCTCGCGTACGAAGAGAAGCAGGTGATCGCGACCGCTCCAACGAGCGAGCTCGGCTACGAATTTGGCGCGAGCCTCGACTTCCTCACCCGCGATCGTGCACCCGGCGAGAAGGCGCTCAAGTTCACCGATGTCGTCCTGTTCCGCGTCCACGGCCTGCTCGCGGTCGGACGGAAGGCCGAGCTGTTCGCCGGCGTCGACCTGCTCGCCAAGCAGCCGAGCTATACGGACGAGCTCGTGTGGCAGGGCGGCCTTCTTGGTGCACGCCTTGGCTTCACGCCGAAACTGTCGGGCTACGTGCGGGCCCAGGGCGGTCCGATGCTCGATCGCGACGGCTACTGGGGGATGGGCGAGCTCGCGGTCCAGTCCAAGGTCGGTCTCGCCGAAAAGGTCCTGTTCTGGGACAGCACGGTCGGCGGGACCTACACGCAGCTGGTTCCCGACGAGCCGGTGACGAAGCGGTTCTGGCAGGCGGAGCTGCTTGCCGAGACCGGCCTCGCGATCCGCGAGCGCAAGGGTTTCTTCGCGCTGTGGCTGACGTTCTCGTTCCACTTCCCGCTCGTCGCGCGGCCGAGGCTCGGCGATCCCGATCCCGACCGCAGCGGTCTCGATCCTCAAACGCGCGTCGGCGTCTCCCTCGGCGTGCTCGCCGGCGTGACCAAGTCCCTCGACTTCTTCGTCGAGATCTCGACGAGAGATCGCGGCGATCTCGAGAATCCGCAGACGACGCTTCCGATCCTCTCGGGCGGCTTCGATCAGGGCAGGATCCTGTTCGGATTCAACAAGCGGTTCGGAACGCGCCGGCGGTAGCTACGCCATCGGTCCGCTCGCCGCGGCGCGATCGGCTTCCGTTTGACACGCGCTTCGCCGCCACGACGCGGGCCCGCCCCCCTCGCTGGAGCAACGCGGCCGCCCGCACGCGTCCGCATCCGAGTGCGAGCTCACTTGTCGCGGCGACGCCTGCTCCGAAAGACATCCGATCCGATTGAGTTTCGCTGCGAGGGGAACCCGGGCGGAGGGAGAACCCGACCGGAGTTGCATCGGAGAACCCCGATATGAACCCGACCGGAGTTGATGCATAGCTGACGTCTTGCCAACGGCTCCGGGTACCACGATCGGTCTGTGCGATGCCCCTTCCACGCCGCGACGGCGCGCGCGGTGACCGCACACGCGTGGGAGGTGGGCATCGCGGAACGCCCGTGCCATCTCGATCGTTCCGCCGTACCCGACTGCGAGAGCCACGTCGATGATCGCCTACGGACACGAGCGCTCCATCAGGTAGAGGTCATACGAGCCTCCGCCGCCCAGACGATCGGACGAGAACCCGATCACCTCGCCGTCGATCGTACCAAACACGTCGATCTCGTTGTCCGGCGTGTTCAGCGTGTGCGTCGTCGGCGTTCCGCTCGTCAATCCGGTCGCGGCATCGCGCTGGATCACGCGGATGCCTGCGCCGGCCGTGTACCAGAGCTCCGTGCCGCCCGGCGCTACATAGGCACAACACTCGAACGCGCTCGTGTTGGGGGGGACCGTCGGGACAAGCGCCGGAAAAGGTTGGTCCGTAGCCGAGCGTCGCGCGGTCCAGAGGTCGTAGCCCCCGGCACCACCCGGACGCCCCGATGTGACGTAGATCGAAAGGCCGTCGGCCGTCAGCGCGACAGCGACATCATCGTCGGCCGAGTTGAGCTCGGGCACAGGCATCGCGGTGCCCCACGCATCGCTGGTCGTCGCGCGCGTGGTGATCATGACGTCGTTGTTGCTGTCGAACCATAGCGTCAGGCCGTCGGCCGACACGAAGGGGTTGTCGTCGCGACTGGTCGTCGACAACGTGTCGAGACGGATCGGCGCGTCGAACGGAGCGGTCGGGGTCGGGCGGCGGGCAACGAACAGATCCGGGGCGCCGAGTCGCGTCGAGCCGAAGTACAGCTCGAGCCGATCCTCGGTCAGATGTCCGCCCCAATCCTGCGCGACCGAGTTCACGTTCGGGACCAGCTGCGCCGCGCCGAATGGCCCCGTGCACGGGACGCGTGCATCGACGACCGTGCTGCCATCACCGTCGCTCGCGTCCCCGGCTGGGTCGGTCGGTCCGAACCCGATGCGCCCGCATGCGGCAAGCATGGTGAACCAGTACGCCTTCAATCTTCCGAGCATCTCACGGCCACGTCGGTACCGGCAGCATGCTTCCAATGCCGACGATGACGATCGCCGCGATCGAAACTCCGAGATCGGCGACGGGGTTGATTGCTTCCGAGATCTCCAAGATCCGTCCGAGATCCGCGACATCCGAGATCCGCGACGGGGTTGATCGTTCGCGGATTGTTCGCGTCGCCGACTCGTCCGAGACTTGTCCCTCCGATTCAAGAACTCAGCGCGATCCGGACGTCGGTCACGGCAACGACCGCGGCAATGGCGGCTACTGCACCGACAGTCACTGTCGCTGCTTACCCGCCGACGCGAAGATCGCAACGCCGCGCGGTGACATCGCGATCACCGCACTCCACATCGGTGACCTCGTATGGACCGCCGATCAGCAGGGGCGGCGCATCGCCGTGCCGATCCGCAACCTGTCCTCCGTTCCATTTTCGGGCGCGCACCCGGTCCACGAGGTGACGCTCGATGATGGTCGCGTGTTCCGTGCGTCCGCCGGGCACCCGCTCGTCGATCGCAGCCTGGTCGGTGGCTTGCGCGTCGGCACCCGGATCGACGGCGCGACCGTCTTGACGATCGAGACGCGCATGATCCGCGGCCACACCTGGGACCTGCTTCCCGGGGGGCCGACCGGCACCTACTGGAGTGATGGCGTGCAGCTCGGCTCAACCTTGGCTTCGAACTGACGGGCGCTGTGGCGCGTCGCTCGCTTGTCGTCGGGATCGTCGCGCTCAGATGTTCGCTCAAGGTGTGTCGCGAACCCTTCGAGCGTGTTCGGACCGTTCGTGCATGCGACGATCGACGCCTCCGCGCCCATCGGAGTGCGCTCGCGCACGGCGGGGTAGTTGCGCTCACCCGAGGCTGCGATTCCGGCCGCGTGCGCGGGCGTCATCCTGGCCCCGAGGGTGCATCCGTCCAGGTTCCATGCGCTGGCTTCTCTCGAGTCTCGTCGTGATCGCGGGGTGTGGCAGTGCCGATCCGGGCGACGCTGGCCCGCTCTTCGCCGAGCCCATGTTGTTCAACCATGAGTAGTACATCCGGAACATGGATCGCCGCGATGGCAGTACTGACGGTGGCGTGCTCGTCCTCGCCGCGGACTGGCGAGCCAACCGCGCGCGAGCTGGTCGCGCTCGCGGCCGGCACCTCGGTGTTCGGGCCATCGAGCGAGTTCGTCGCGAGCGATCTGGCCGACGTCCGCGCGACCGGAATGTTTCCCGTGCGATCGGCGGACGAGTGCGAGCTCGCTGTGATTGCCGGTGGTGAGGACTCGTTCGCGACACGCATGCACATGCTCAAGGCGGCCAAGCACACCATCCGGATCCAGGCACTGGCCTTCACGGGAGATGAATCGGGCCTGCGCGTCGCGGAGGTGCTCAAGCAGAAGAAGCTGGAAGGCGTCGATGTTCGCCTGATCATCGACGGCGCCAGCAACCCATTTCTCCAGACACAGTGGATGTATTTCGATCTCAAGCTACATGGCATCGAGATCGAGGGCTTCGAGGCGCTCGGCCTGCAGCTCGTCAACGAGATTCCGATCCCGTTCATCTCGGGGGGCGCGACTCCGAACAAGCGATATCACGAGAAAGTCTGGATCGTAGACGCGGGGACACCGAACGCGCAGGCCGTCATGGGCGGTCTCAACATCGCGAACGAATACTTCCGTGTCGATCCGACGAACGTCTCAGGCTACTGGCGCGATCAGGATGTCGCCGTCCGCGGTGCCGTGGTCGCCGATCTCACCACCATGTTCGATCGCAATTACACTCACCTCAAGGGGTTGCGCGGGCCGTCGGACGTCGCATGGGGCGTCGCGCGCGCGATCCTCGATAAGACAGGCGCTGTCGCGACTCCCTTCACACAGCGGGATGAACTGAAGGCCTCGGTAGCGGCACTCGAAGCACGTCCTCCCTCCAACGGCTTCAAGCCTACGCGCTGCCGCTATTTCCAGAACCGGCCGCGACTGCACGAGAGCTACATCCTGCAGGCCTACCTCAAGCTGCTCGACACGGCGAAGCACCAGATCCTGATCGCCAATGCCTACTTCGTGCCCACTCCGGCGATCAAGCTAGCCCTCCAGAGAGCGGCACTGCGGTGCGTGCGGGTTGTCGTGCTGACCAACGGCGCAGAGACGACGGACACGCCGGGCATGGCCCTGGTTGGCCGCGGTCATTATGCGGATCTGCTCGACGTCAATGCGAACACGAAGGTCAAGGCGTGCCCGAACCGAGGTGCGGGCATCGAGATCTGGGAGTGGCAAGGCAAGGCTGCGGGTGACGCCAAGCAGACACAGGGTCTCCTCCATTCGAAGTTCGCTGTGGTCGATCACAGACTGAGCCTGGTCGGCTCGCACAACCTCGATCCTCGCAGCGAGCGCCTCAACAGTGAGAACGCGATCGTCTTCGACAATCCGCTACTCAGCGATCGGCTGGCGCACACGTTTCTCGAGAAGGATCTCCTGTCGAGTCGACGCATCACCCCCGAGGAGGCCGCGAAATTCGAGAAGCCCGAGACGATCCTCAAGCGCTTCAAGAAGGAGCTCGCGGGGCTGTTCGAGAGCCAGATGTAACTCAGAGCGCGTCTTGCGCACCGAGCGACGCCCCACCCTGGCGCGCGAGGATGATCTGGCCGATGTCTCAGTAGAGCGAGCTGGTCCCCTGGGGCACACCGCGATGCGGCGCGGGTTCGCAATCAGTCAGTCCGACGCATCCGCGTCCTGATGTTGCACTCCAGAAGTCTATCCGTCTGGATTCAGTAGCGTGCGTATACGGCGAGCTCGAACTGGGCTCCCATATGGTCGCCCGACGCGCGTAGCTGCAGGCAGTGGTGGCGGATCCCTCCGACCAGGTTCCCAAGGCTGTTGAGGTTGCTCACGTTGTATGGAGGCGCAACGTGCACCGTAGAACCTCCAATAAAGGTCCTGGTGCACCACGTGGCGCCGATCTGGCTGTCCGGGAACTCACAGCGCGTGACCAAAGGTGCCGCGCCGTGCCAGGTCGTATCGGTACCGCGTTGCCACGCCACTGGGTTCGAATCGATGTCGATGTAAGGACGAGCCGACGTACCTGTACCGGTGATCCCAAGGTCCGCGCGGCCCGTGGTTGGCATCACGATGCTTCCGATCTGATAGGAGGTCGATCCGATCTTGAATGCGCGCATGCCGTCGGAGCGTGTCCAAGCGGAGCATCCAGAGACCGCGTTGCAGCTGCGGGTGCGCAGAGCCCAACCGAGATGATCGGTCAACGTTGCCTTGGTGGCTCCTGGTGCGAACCGCGCGCCGGCATCGGCGCCCGTCATGAGTGGATCGCCGCTGCTGCAGTACCGATCGGAGAACGGATCCGCCGACGCCGGAGGAAGCGGTGCCGGCACGTATCCGTGCGCAGTCGCGAAGCTCAGCAGCTTTTCGAACGCT
Organism: Myxococcales bacterium; assembly: GCA_031421915.1. GTDB lineage: Bacteria > Myxococcota_A > Polyangia > Haliangiales > Haliangiaceae > JABFXX01. The sequence goes on from JANOPP010000086.1 coordinate 20,020, forward strand.
ACCGGGCCAACATAAGAGATGGCGTCGAGCTCTGCGAGCGACTCGATTCGATCGTCGTCGTTGGTACCCAAGACCCGGTCCTCGCCCTGTCGGTGTCGAAGGATCGCAACCGCCGCACGTGAGCTCAATCCGACATCGACATCGAGTTCGGCTTGCGAGGCCTCATCCACAAGTGCGAGCACACCGATCGCTTCGGCCGAACCGTCGCTCACGCCAAATGCGTCCTCCTTGCCATCGGAAATGAACGAATCATCGATCTCGTCCCCAGCTTCTTGGTCGTCGACACAACCAGTGAGAATGAGAGCCGCAAGTGTGTAGGCGAATGCTGTGGTGGTGTGCATAGCCCAGTCGTGTGCACGGCCCGCACCAGCGGCCGATGATCGAGAAAACATTGGGACCACTTGGCGCGTCGTCCGTACGAGCAGGTAACTCGCGCCAAACCTCCGGCAGGAGACGACGCGGGAAGGACGAGCATCTCGCCACTGGCCACTTGGTTAGCCATGATCTGCAGCGCCACGCGGCTCAGCGTGCTCCGGCGCTTATGCGCGGTGATCAACGCGAGCACGCGCAGGGCATCGCCGCAACGCGGGCACTGGGTGACGTCGTCGCCGAAACCCCTGCGCAACAGAGCGGCCCGATCGAACCGGCGCGCGAGCCTCATCGACGTAGGGGTCGGCGCGATCGTGCTCGGGGACTCCGCCACGGTCGGCAGCGAGCGGACGACGCGGGAACGCCAAGCGCGGGCAGAGGACAACACACCGTGGAACCACGTGGTGTGACTGCGGCGCGGCGGAATCTCGCACGCCCGCGAGTCACCCGCGTGCATCGTGAGCGTATCGGGGAGCTGTGCTAGCAGCTTCAGGTCATCGACTACTGAGCCAGTGGGAATCTCATCTCGATCTCGCTCAGCACCTGGGCCGTGTCGTTCGCGACTCGCTGTGAGATCGCTGGCTCGCGCTGGAGCCAGCCGAGGTTGCGCAACGAGCGAGCGTTGCGTGCCGACATGCCGGACTCGATCGACAGGTCGTAGGTCGACGTGAACCGGCTCGACAATGACTGGACCGCGAGGCCCGCGCTGGTCGAGCGCGCGGCCATGAGGAACGTGGACACGTGGCACGCCACGCACTGGACCGTCTCGGCCGAGTGCATCGCCGGGTTGTCGACCGCGGCGAGCACCTCGAGCGCGGACTTTTGCATGTCCGGGCTTGCTGCCATGAACGCCTGGCCCGACCGCGCGATCTCGAGGCCCGCGGGTGCATCCGCGAACGGCGTCGTGTCATAGCTGACGAGGGTCGGTGGGCCGGTGAGCAGTACCCGCTGCTCGGTGGCGTCGACCGTCGGAATCGCGATGTCGGCGTACCCCGCCCCGTCGCGAACGACGCCACGCAACACCCAGTTCACCGAGGAGGAGGTGTCGGGCTGCGCGAACAAGGTCAGACGGAACAACTGATCCGGCCGCGCGTAACGTACGACCAGGCCGCGCAGTCGCGCCGCGTAGTCGGGGCGCGTGGTCACGGCGGTGTTGACTGCGAGAGGCGCGTCGGGTGCGCTGCCACCCAGCGTGCTCAACTCGCGCAGCTCCGCGACGACATCCGCGAGCCTGGCTTCGGGGATCGGGTAGAACGCGTGCATGGCGACATCGGCGGCAACGGCCTCCGTCGTGGGTGTGAAGTCAGATCGGAGTGGCTGGAACACCAGGCGCAAGCGCCCGTCGAGGCCCTCAGGGCACGCGCCCGGTGCAGCGCGATCGCAGAGATCGAAGCGGATCGCGACCAGGTGAAAGTCATCGTACGGGCGAAGCAGCTCGCCCGGATCGGTGACCAGCCGGTCGAACAGTGTTCGTGGGACGAGATCGCCCTCGTCGCTCATGCGCGCCAGTGTCGGCGGGCCCGACCACGTCGCGGGTAGCGGCAGGAGGATCGTGATGTCGTTCATGCCGAGCGCTCCGGCAGTAAGAGCAGCGTCGAGTCCGGGATCCGGCGAACTCTGACACGCGGCCATCAGTAGCAAGAGAGGTAGGGAGCGCATGGGCGAGGACACTACGCCCGGTCGCGTGGACCCAAGATGACAATCTCGGCGTCCGACGCGCCACCTGCGGGCGAAGCGAACATGGGCCAGCTCTCCATGCGACGGCGCATTCGGCGCCGTCAGCTACGTGCGAAGTGGGAACGCGCGAAGTAGCGGGTCTCGCGCTCGTGCGACGACGATGGGGTCGGGGTTGGGGTGCGGGGCGATCGCTAGATGGATGGCGCCATCATGCGAGCGGTGCACCGCCGTTCTAGATCGTCCAGATCGTCGGGCGAACCGGCATCGGTGCCCGGATCGAGGACGGGTGATTCCTCGGTCGCCTCGTGGTCCGCCGCCAGATCGGCATCCGTCAACACCACGGGCGATGACAACTCGATCCACGTGGGTGGATCGAGCGACTCGAGCGACGGTGACCACATGCGCTCGGTCGAGCGCTGCTCGAGCTCTCGCGCCGATGCGCGATCGTGGTGGCGCTGCTCGTGCAACACGGCCACGACCGACGTGGCGTTCGCGCGATTTCGTGGATCGGGCGTGAGCATCTTCTCGAGCACGGCGCCAAGTGGCGAGCGTTCATCGAGCAGGTCGCGCGAGACATCGGGGAAGACACCGGTGAGCGCGCGGTAGGCGATCGCGCCGAGCGCGTAGACATCCGCGCGACCGTCGATGGGGCTCTGACCGTCGTGCTCGGGCGCGTTGAAGACGCTGGTCGATGTGGGATCTCCGAACGCGGGAATCTCTGGGGTCCGGAGCCACACCCATCCCGAGATCGAGACCCGCGCACCGCGAGACAGCGTGAGGTGGTGTGGACGGAGCGAGCCGTGCACGACCTGACGGTGATGCGCGTACGCGAGTACTCCCGCGACCGAAGAGATGAATGCGGCGACCTCGGCCGGTTCGAGCTTCCGCCGCGCGAGCACGGCGGAGAGCGGTGTGCCGGGTGGCCGTGTGGACGCCACCCAGGGACGGCCGCTCGCGAGCACGCCCTGGTCGACGATCTGCGCGACGCACCCGTGATCGACGAGCTCGAGCCGCGTCCGTGCACGCGAGAACCGGACGTCGATCAAGGCGCCGTCCTCTTCACTGGCAATGTCGATCCGGACAGAGGTGCCGGATGTGACAGCCTCCGCGTCGTAGCAGTTCGGCGCGACGCGGCGGATCACCTGGTACGCGCCGACGCGATCCCCAAAATCGAGCTGCAGATCGGAGGATGAAAGACGACGGAAAGCTCCCACCGTGGTCAGTGGTGCATCCCTCGTACCGCAGGGATCGGGGCCGAGCTCGTGGTTGCTGCGCCCCCTACCGCTGGGGTCAAGGGGCCTCATGGGACCCGTTCCGAGGTCATCCCGCTGCCGCCGAAGGGCTCGTCGTACTAGCTGTCTCCGCGGGTCGGCGCAGCCTCGAGCCATCAGCCCGCGTCAGTCCGCGAAGTGACCGAAGAGGCTCGAGACGCCTTCCATCGCCTCGGCCGTCCAGTTCCGCTCGCTATCGCCCGGCGCCGCACCTTTCCTACCGCCAATCGAATTGTTGCTAACGGTGCGAGCGAGACTGCGCAGCGGATCTTCGGTCGTGAAGTCGAACGAGAAATCACCGAGATCAGCCCCGAACCCGAGCTCCCTCAGGCCATCGCCATCGTCATCTGCCCAGTGAGCGCGGAGCTCTGCGCCGGGACCGAACGGCGAGAAGCCGGCACGGAGCATCTCGTCGCTTGCCGTTCCGGACTCCTTCCCCACAAATGCGCCCTGCGGACCATCTGCTTGGAGCCCGAGTACGGCACCTTTGCTCGACACGTTCGCACGAGCGCTAGCGCTGGCCGCGCCACCCTCGAAGCGCTCGCCTTGGTACTCCATGAGACCAGCGTCGAGGTTGAAGCCATACGCGTCGGTTCCGTCGCGTTCCTTGTACCTTCCGGCATCGAGGTGCGCGTCGAACGCCCTGACGGAATTGTCCCCCCCCAGCGGGCCATCCCACAAACCCATGCCCAGCGACAATCCCTGCACATCTCCGTCGTTCGAGCGATACGTCGTGGCGTCGAGATGTCCCTTGTTCGGATTTTCTGGGGTGTTGTAGCAGCCGTGGGGCGTTGCGGTGACCGGCTCGGCCTGGCCCGTCATCACCCCCCACGCAGTTTCGATCGGGTTCTTGAAGTCCATGGCTCCAAGGAGCCGCCAGCCGCCAAATGTCTCGACGAAATCGGTGTGCTGCGGCAACTGCCCGATGTCGCGACTGTTCTTCGGGGCGTCGTGAGCCCTGCACGTTTTCTTTGCGACTTCTGGGCGCGACCTGCACCTGCATAGAGAAATGGAGGCTCCTATGTCACGTGCCCGTCCCGTCCTGTTCGCCCTCGCCGCGCTTCTGTCTGCCCCTGCCGTCGCTCACGCGGCGGACGACGATGTCTGCCTCGCCTGGGTACACAACTTCGAAGACGTCGAGGTCAATCGTGAAAGAGACACGGTATCGTTCTCGAGCACGTCCAGCTGTCTCGGACACGGGCAAACGCTCGAGGATCTCACGCTCCCGGAGGGCTTGCCGCACCAGGGCGGGGAGCCCGCGTGGTGGGTGGAGAAGGAGTGCGCGTGGATCGATCGGGAGATCGCCGCGATGAGGCGGGCCGTGCTCGAAGCCACGGCCCGGCTACCCGGTGCGGAGGCAGCGCTCGAGTCCGCCATCGAGGACTCACGCGACGAGCAGGCGGCGTACGAGGCGGCGCGTGTCGCGTGGCAGAAGGCGTCGAACGCGGTCGCGGACGCGAAGGCTGCGTACGTGGACATGTACGAGGTCCGAGTCGAGATCGAGCGCGACCGCGACGGTCACGTCGTGATCGCGCGCCAGATCGGCTACGACGGCACCACGGCGCTCGGTCGCGCCGTCGTCGAGGCCATGCAGCGCGAGCGCGCAGCCCGGCAGACGATGAACGAGGCATGGGCGCGGTGGTCCGGTGCCGGAGGCTCGGCGAAGGCGGCGCAGGCCGCCCAGTTCAGGGTCGACCAGTACAGGAACGTTCTCGACACGTATCCCGGTGCGATCGAACAGGCACGCGCGTGGGCCGCGGAGCTCGGCTGCATGTAGCGACAAGACAGCAGGTCGATCGATCGGCTACTTGGGGAGATTCGCGGTCGCCGCCTGCATGTTCCGGATCAGCTCCGCGACGTCGCGGGCGATCGGAGATCGGAAGCGCGGGCTCGTTGCGCTGCAGCTCGCCCGACCACAGGCCCAGGGGCCACGGCCTCCTTCGGCAATTGCGCAAGCGGCGCTTGCGCGATCGGACGCCGAGCCAGCGCGGCCAGGCGCTCGACGACGATAGCGAACTTGTTCATGTGTTTACCGGTTGTGGTTGAAGCTCGATGCCAAGCACGCCGGCATCGAACGTCCGGGACTGTTCCGCTTGATACGCGGATTGACAGGAACGCTCGGTGGGCGCCCCCGCTGGTATGTAGGCGGGCGATCAGGCCACATTGACCAGGAATCACGAGCGCTTACCCTGTTCCTTCGGCCTTCGGTCGATGCAAGGAACCATGACCTCATCAACGACGCTCAAGCTACTCCGCACCGTCTCCGTGTTCGCACTCGCACTCGGTGCCTGCGGAGACAACCTCGGTGCCCCGGACGGCGGCGTCAACCAGGACAGCAGACCGCGCGACGGACAGATGGCGCAGGCTCCCATGGTGACGTCAACCGCGCCGTCCGACGGCGCGACGGACGTTGCTCTCAATGCCCGGCTCTCTGCGAGCTTCGACCTCCCGATGGCGCCGCTGACGAGTGTCACCTTCACACTGAAGCAAGGCGGCACCCTGATCGGCGGGGACGTCGTCAACGCACCGGACGGCACGACCGTGACGTTCGATCCGAGCGGCAACCTGACGGCGAGCACCGAGTACACGGCGACGATCACCACCGGCGCGATGTCCGCGGAGGGCACTGCACTCGCCGCGAACCACGTCTGGATGTTCACCACGGGCACGACGCTCGACACCACGGCTCCCCAGGTCAACAGCACCTCTCCCCCGGCCGGCGCGACCGGAGTCGCGATCAATACGAGCGTCAGCGCGACGTTCAGCAAGCCCATCGATCCACTGACGATCACGTCGACCTCGTTCACGGTGACGCAGGGCGCGGCCTCGGTCGCGGGCACCCGTTCGACAGCCGGCACACTCGCGCGCTTCACGTCGGCGGCACCTCTGGTGCCGAGCACCTCGTACACCGCGACCTTGACGACCGCCGTCACCGATCTGCAAGGCAATCCGCTCGCGAGCTCCGTCACGTGGATGTTCACGACCGGCACCGCGGCGGCGCTCGGACCGGCACCGGTCCTGCTCGGCGCCGCGGGTAACTATGTCGTGCTCGCGAAGGCCGCAATCTCGACGGTCCCTGCTTCCGTGCTCACGGGCGATATCGCGGTCAGTCCCGCAGCCGCGACCTACATCACCGGGTTCTCGCTGACCGCGGATGCGAGCACCACCTTCGCGACGTCGACCCAAGTCGTCGGCCGCGTGTATGCGGCGAGCTACACCGCGCCGACGCCGACGATCCTGACCACCGCAGTGAGCAACATGGAGGGCGCCTACACGGACGCCGCGAGCCGACCGAACCCGAACTTCCTCGAGCTTGGCACCGGCAATATCGGCGGCAGGACGCTCGCACCGGGCCTCTACAAGTGGACGAGCACGCTGCGGATCCCGGAGAACGTCACACTTTCGGGCGGTGCCAACGACGTGTGGATCCTGCAGACGACGGGCGATCTGACCATGGCGGCCGGCAAGCGCGTGATCCTCGCCGGCAATGCGCAGGCAAAGAATGTGTTCTGGCAGGTCGCCGGCAAGGTGACGTTCTCCGAGAGCTCGCACTTCGAGGGCATCCTGCTGTGCAAGACCGAGGTGACGCTCCAGACCAGCTCGACCATGAACGGGCGAATCCTCGCGCAGACGTTGGTCGCACTACAGAGAGCCACCGTCACGAGACCACTGTAGGCATCGGCAGGCGGCAGACCGGTGCCTGCCGAGGCCCGAGAACGTCTAGATGCAAGCAGCTCCATCGGCGAAGGCAGGATGATCGTCACCGAAGGGCTACAGCAACGCCCCTGGCATCGGTTCCAGCGTCGAGCGCGAGCGCACACGTGCGAGTGGGATACACGCTGCGCCTTCTGCGCTCCCTTGCGATTCCTTTCGTTCTAACTGCGTTCGTTCAACGCGCGTACTTCTGCGCGAAGAAGCCGTTCATCGCGGCGAGCAGCCCGTCCACATCAGCGTGCTCCGGCACCGAGATCCGGCAGATCTGTACGTTGTCGTGCTTCTGCGCGTTCTTCACCTCGGCCGACAGCGCACCTTGCGTCGACTCCTCCGGGTTGATCACGTAGAAGTAGTCGGGCTTGCCGTCGCCGGTGGACTGGCCATAGCTGACGCGGCTCTTGACCAGCGTCGGCGCATGCGCGAGCAGGTAGGCGACGAACTCGTCGACGAGATCCGCGTGTGTGGTGGGTGCCGCCGGCAGATAGAACGAGAGCATCCCGGTCGCGAGACCGTCGGCGACCTGCGCCTTCGAGATCGCATACAGCGTGATCTCGTGGCCGAGGGCGCGCATCGCACCGCGCAGGCCGGTCGCGAGCCGGATCGTATGCGCGCTGATCGCGGCCATCCGCGGCACGAGATCGCGCAGGCCCGCGCTCAGCTCGGCGAGCTGCGCTGGCCGCGCGAAGGAATCCGCGTCCCGACCGAGCTCGCGGGCACGGCCGACGATCGCAAGCGCGACCGGATCGCTCGCGCAGGCAACGACGCCGAGCGTGGTCTTTCCCTTGGTGAAGTACTTCGAACCACTCTTCGCGAGGACGAACGGCCAGTCCTGCGCGAAGTTCTTGCCGAAGATCGGATAGAGCGGCGCAAGCGTGGTGTCGACGATGATGGGGACCTTCCTTCCCCACCGCGTTTCGTACGCACGCACGCCCGTCATCAACGCGTCGAAGTCGTGGACCTGCAACTCCGGGTTCGTTGGCGTCTCCAGGAACACGCACGCCGGTGCGCCTCCGTGCTCCGCGAGGGCCGAGAGCACGCGATCGATCAGCGTGGCGCTCTTGCCGGTCGCGTCCCGCCCGATGACAGCGAGAGGCCGGGGGCGGATCGCACCGCCGCGCGCGAGGAGGTCGCTGATGAGCTGTCCCGTGCCGCCGTAGCCGTTCTGCGCGTAGAAGAACGCGACTGGATCCGGGCCGAGCACGTCCGCGACTGCCGAGAACACCGCGGCCTCGGCGGCGAGTCCCGTGCAGAAGTAGAGGCTGTCGCGGACCTGCGGGAACAAGGCGCGCAGCTGCTCGTCGCAGTCTGCGGCGGTTGCCTCGGTCAACACGGTGGGCGCGAGGCCGGCTGCGCGCTCGAGCTCGAGACGCGCGTCTGCGGCGAGCAACGCGGACACGGTCCGCTTTCGGATCAGCTGGATGCCGTGCGGGACGATGCGAGCGTCGTCGCGGATGAGGAGAACCCCTCCGTTGAGAACGGCGAAGCACACCCCATCGGCGGCACTGGCCTGTACGTCCCCGAAGAACGGCGCGTCGGTGACGAGCACCGTGATCACGTCGGGACGGCGCGCCGGGAGGTCCGTGCGCCAGTGCTCGTGCAGCTCGCAGCCGGCGTCCCGCAACGCGCGCTTCTTGTCGTTGGAGATGGGCAGCGCGCCCTGGGCGTAGATGCGCACCGGCAGGGTCCGGGCCGGCGATTCGATCACGGCGAGCCACGGCTTGGTCACCGACGCGAACGAGAAGCAGCGCGCGGCGTTCGTGCGGGACTGAAGGTACAGCTCGAACACCGTCGAGAGCGGCTGCCCGAGGCGGGCGTAGTCGAACGGCAAGCCAACCGCGGCAAGCCGGTCGCGAAGCTGCTGCGGCCCCTGCAGATCGGTTTCGACGATGTCGGCGAGAGCTAGCTCGAAGCGCTGAGCGAACTCGACGTCCGAGTCGAACCGCGTCAGGTCGTAGGTGGTCGCGCGGTGATCCCAATCGTCTGGAAGCGCGCCGGCGGCGAGCAGCCGCGGCAAGGCCGTGGCGAGCTTCGTCGCGAAGTCGGGTCCGAGGTACAATTCGCCGCTCGTCGTGGTCATCGGGCGCAAGGATAGCGACTTCGCGATCCAACCGCAGGCGCCAGCGGAGTTGGCGGTCACATTTCTTGTAGCGAGCGTGCCCTCGACTTCCGTGCGCTCAGGTCGCTCGTGCGACGACGATGGGGTTGGGGTGCGGGGCGATTGCTAGATGGATTGCGCCATCATGCGAGCGGTGCACCGCCGTTCCAGATCGTCCAGATCGTCGGGCGAGCCGGCATCAGTGCCCGGATCGAGGACGGGCGATTCCTCGGTCGCTTCGCGGTCCGCCGCCAGATCGGCAGCGTCAACATCACGGGCGATGACAACTCGATCCACGTGGGTGGATCGAGCGACTCGAGCGACGGTGACCACACGCGCTCGGTCGAGCGCTGCTCGAGCTCTCGCGCCGATGCGCGATCGTGGTGGCGCTGCTCGTGCAATCCGGCCACGACCGACGTGGCGCCCTGTTGTGCAGTCTGGTGTCGGCGTTCGGCGGGCGCAACTCGACCAGCATGGCTGGACTTGGCGACACCTCGTCGATTCAGGGTCGGCAGGCGATACCTCGTGCGGGTTGGCGGCCACGAGATCTTCGTGCAGGGCACGGCGAGTTTCATCGAGCGTGAGCGCACTGGACTTCGGCCCGACATCGCGATCATCGCGCCGGGGCTCCGTGAAGAGATCTACGACTTCACGTGCCGCTCGCTGCACGGTATCGCGGCGCCGCGAGTAGGCTCGCGGCATGGCCCGCGCGACGTCGAAGGCGACGAACCAGACCTCGAAGTCCACGCCGAGACCAAAGGCGAAGCCCGCTGCGAAGGCGAAGGCCGCGCCACCGAATCAGTCGCGTTCAGGGGCGGCGAACCAGGTCGAGCCGATCCAGTTTCCGTATCTACACATCGGCCACGGTTCGAGTCACTGCTCGGATGATTTCTCGATCTGGCTGCTGTTCGCCGACGAGGTTACCGCCGCCGGTCGGACGGCGATCGAAGACGCGATGCCCAAGCCGCTGCGCGAGCAAGCGCGCACTGAGGGCGGCACGCTCGCGTGGACCGGGCCACTGCTGTTCGTCAACAGCGGCATCGACTTCAAGTACTTCGTCGCGGGCTATGACCCGAACCACCTCGCATGGGTCGAAGCGAAGCTCGCGACCGGCACGACGCTGTCGCCTGACGACATCGGTCGCGCCACACGCGACGTGACGAACCAGGATCTATCGGGACCGCGCAACCCGAGCCGCACGGTGTGGGACGCGTACAACGCCGCCGTCGAGCTGTGGCTCGCAAGCGTCAGCGCGACGCACCGCCTGCGGCTCGTCGTCAAGAACGTGACGATCCGCGACAGTGATGCGACGCCGTGGCAGCGCTGGAGCGCCGCGAACGCGCTCGCGCGGCTCGCCGATCTGCTGGCGCTGGTGCGCACATTGCCGCCGCCGAAGCACAGATCGCGCAACCTGTTCGTGCATCCGCTGCTCGCAGCCGCGCTTCACGTGACGCCAGCGAAGCTGCTGTCGCCCGAACAGCGTGATGCCTGCATCGAGTTGCTCGGGCTCGAGGGTCTACTCACCGAACCGGGTCTGCTCGCCGACCTCGTGACGAGCTATCCCAAGGACCAGCGTGCCGCGGTCGTGCAGCAGCTGATACGCAACCATCACGGCGCGGTGATGGGGTTATTCGTCGCCGCCCCGACGAAGCTGCTGTTGCTCGACTCCGTCGTCTATGCAACGGCGATCGAACACGCACCGCACTGCAAACTGCCGTTTTACCGCTGGCTCGAGCACCGCCGCGGCATCCCGTCGATGCTGACCAAGCGCGACGCGGCGACGATCGAGTGGGGCAAGCGCCTGCTCGCGGTGATCGAGGCGAACGGCGAGCTCGCGCGCGAGGTCCGCGAGGAGGAAGCGTCAGGACTGCCGAGTCGGATGTTTCGCTCGACGCTCGACGCGCTGCAGGCACTGCGTGCGCGGCTCGAGCCGAGCGCGTAGGTCGGCTCAGGCGACCGGTCGGCGTCGGCGCCAAGGAGTAGTCGCTACGCAGCGGCGTCCATGGCTCCACCTGGTCGCGTCCGGATCAACGTGCCCTCGGCGTCGTGTTCGGCGCCGGTCTTTCGGAGAGTGAAGCTCCCGTTCGTGGGGGGCGCGGCTCGGAACCACGCTCCGCTGACACCGTGGTCTCACCGCCACAAACGTCGGTTGCGAGCGGCTGGACGTTCTGTCGTAGGATGGAAGGTAGTGAGACGTCATGCGCTGCTCGCATTGGTCGTGGCCACAGCGGGATCGTGCTCGTTCTCGATCGGGGCTCCGACGGGAGCCGACGCGACGCCGAACGAATGTACGTTCGCGAACTGGCTCGACCCAACCTGGACGGCTCGGCTGCCGCTCGCGATCCAACATGCCGCGGTACGGGGGGCGCCTGGCGAGATGCCGGTCCTCGTCGCGATCACGTCGACGGTTCTGGTCAGCTCCTCCCTGACCGCGGCGAACATCGTGTTCACAGCCGGCGATGGCGTCACACCCCTGCCCTCCGAGATCGAGGCGTTCGATCCGGCGACCGGCAGCCTGGTTGCGTGGGTGCGCGTCCCTGGCATCAACTCCGCCACCGACGTGCCGTTCTTCGTCTACTTCGCGAACGCGAGCCCGCCAGCCCCGACGATCGAGGACGTCTGGCCCGAGTTTCTCGCGGTGTGGCATTTTCGCGACGCCCCCGAGGGGATAGGTTCCGTGCGGGACAGCACGCCGCACGGCTTCGATCTTACGAGTGAGGGCATGACGGCGTCGGATCGCGTAGCCGGCATCATCGGTCCCGCCTACCAATTTGATGGGCTCGACGACGAGCTTTCCCGCTCGCCGTGGAGCCTCCCGAACCCGTTCACCCTGGAGGTGATGTTTCGCCCGCGCCAGCTTGGAGGCTTCAAGACGATCCTCGACAACGCTGCGAACTCGCGATTCGTCGGGCTGATCGGGGACGACGTCGAGTTCTATGACGGCACCGCGTACGCCTACAACACGACGGTGACCATCAACCAGTGGCACCACCTCGCGGCCAGTTACGACGGCTCGAAGGTGCGCGTGTACTACGACGGCGACCTGGTCGGGACGACACCGAGCATCAACCTTCAGACCAGCAACCACGCGTTCCTGGTTGGAAACTCGCCCTACGACGATCGGTTCGACGGACTCCTCGACGAGGTACGGATCGCCAGCGGGGCGCGCTCGACCGACGTGATCGCAACGAGCTACGCGAACATGATTGCGGCCGAGAGCTTCGTCACGTACGGACCGATCGATCACTGCCGCTGACTGTCGAATCCGCTAGCATCGCTGCTGGCTTCACCTCAGTGGTCCGGACGCGCGAGCTCCGCGAGTCGTGCCTCGAGCGCGGCAATCCTGGCGTCACGCTCGGCCAGCGCGGCCGCGACGTCGGCTGCGTACGGTGGCCGGTGCCGCATGAGAACAGTGCTTCCGCGACGGTCTCGAGCGGCTCCATCCGCAGCCTCAGGGGAGAATGCCGAGCTTGAACAGCACCCACAACGTCCCCGCGACCTCGCCAGCGCAATCGAACTCGCGCTGCGCATCGGCGACTGTCCCCCAGCTGAGGCTGTTCTTCTCGATCTTGCCGTTCTCGATCGTGGCCTTCGTGCTGCCGCTGACCTCGACCGCGATCTTGCTGTTGCGCTTGACGCCATTGCCGACCGTGCTTCCGTTCTTCTCGATCGCGAAGTCACTGCCCGAGCGCCGGATCGTGAACTTGGTGAGACCACCCTTCTCGACGCGGTCGCCCTTGCACACGTAGTCGGGGCCCGCGACCGCGGGGGCGGAGAACGCGCACAGCGAAACGACGCCAACGAGCATGAGGGAGGAGAGCTTGGTCATCGCTCCACGGTAGCGAACCCACCATCGGTGCACATCACACGCGGCTCCCACAGCGAGCTATCTTACCCGTCGCCCCCCGGAGGTCCGGCGGCGCGCACAACGTCGCACCTCGTTCCACACGAGCTTTCGCATCGGGGCTCGGTCTTGCTCCGAACGCACCGACGTGCGGCTACGATGGCACGATGCGATCCTGGGAGCATGCGCTCGTCCTGACTGCCGGCGCCGCGATCGCGGGATGCGGATTCCAGCTCGCGAGCGCGCCCGGTGATGCGCAGCCTCCACCCGATGCACCACCGCCCGTCGTCTGCAGCGCGAACGAGTGTCGACTCCGCATCGACAGCGACGTCGACTTCGCCGGCGCGACCTCGCTGATCGACGTTGCGATCGAACCGGATGTCGCAACGCCCCCGGATGCCGTCCGCGCGACGTTGACCCCGGCGGCGTATGTGCGCGGTGCCGTGATCCTCCGGGGCACCAACATGGGGCACGGCGGTTTCGGCGCCGGTGTAAACTGGTCGGCGATCGACGGCGCGACGGTCGCCGGTGTGAGCTTCGGGCTCACCGATCTCGCCATGACCACGACGGCTCCGCTCGGGGTCGGAATCACGGCGAACAACAACTGGACCTACTGGATCGAAGGCGAGCTCGAACTGCCGGCAGGGGGCAACGACTTCGACCTCTATGCGGACGACGTTGCCTCCTTGCAGATCGCTCCTCCGAACACCCGTGCATTCGCGACCGTCGTGGCCGCGGAGTTCCCAACGTCCCAGGGGGGCACGTTCGACGCCGGGGCTGGAGGCTGGTTCCCGTTCCGCGCGGCCGTCGTCCAGACCACCGGCGGTAGCGCGGCGATGCGAATCCGAACCGCGAGCCCGACCGGCGGTGCACTCGCCAGCATTCCGCGGGCACGACTACGTGGCCGTGTCGACGGCCTACGGGGCGCATTCCTCGTCGCGTGGGACGATCGCCTGTTCGGAGGGCCAGCGACCGCGAGCCTCTACACCGGAGCGCTCCTCGACGACACGATCGATCAGCCTCTCGCGCCTGGGCTGACGAGCGCCGACGACCTTGCCCAGCGATGGTTCGGGCAACTTCGGGTGACGACCCCGGGCGACTACCGCCTGAGGACGATCAGTGACGATGGAAATCGAGTGCTGCTTGCCGACCAGGCCTCGGCCGACCGGGTCGGAGAAGTTGCCGGCAACATCACGACCACCGCTGCTGCGACGCTTCGCACCGGCTGGAACGATCTCGTCATCGACTACAGCCAGGTCGGTGGAGTTGAGGAGATCAACATGACCCTCGACAGCGCACCGACGGGCGTCGTCGAGGGTGGCTTGCTCCCGGTCGCCCAGCTACGCCCTGTGATGCCGCGGCGCAGCGCGGTGATCTCGTCTTTCGATCCGGCTCAGATCGGGATCCCGAACAACACCGCGACCGGCATCGACCGGACGTTCACTCCCGATCCGTTGGGGAGCGAGGTGGTTCGCGAGGTCCGGGTCAGCTATCAGCTCCAGCACAACATGTTGGGCGAGCTCGACATGACGCTCACCCACAACGGCAAGACCGAGGTGCTGCGCAACAACACCACCAACGGAAATCGGTGGCATGCGCCTACCATGTTCACGGGGGACCCGCTGGCCGGTTCTTGGACGCTGCACGTCGACGATCAAAACGGAGGCACCACGGGCAGCCTCTCGAGCTGGACGCTCACCGTGTTCACGCAGGGCGGTCCGGGTCAGATCGCCGAGCGCTCGGAATGGATCTCGACGGTCCGAGACCTCGAGCTCGACGGCCAGGTGTCCTCGATCCAAGCGATCGACGCAGGTCTCGCACTGCCCCCCGGCTCGACCGTCGAGCTGTACGCGCGGACGTGTTCGACGGTGGCCATGTGCGACGAGGAACCTTGGTCAGGCCCGCACGCTCCCCTGACCGCACTATCGATCACCCCAGCTCGCTACGCCCAGCTCCGCGTCGTGATGACCTCCAACGGGGTCGACGAGCCCGCGGTCGACTTCGTCGAGCTGTCCTACCAGGTCATCCCGCGCTGACCACGCCCGAGTTGATCGGCGTCGCTATCGATCGACATCGATACGCCCGGCACGCACCGGCGGTCACAAGCATGGCGATCGGTCTCGACCTCGCTTCGAGTCGTCGTCACGAACGGTCCGCCAAACACGCGTTCGCCGATCGCTCTGCTGGCGCCGATCAGCACGTGTGGCCCCGGCCCCGCACGGGCCTCGCGGAGTAGGCGCCTCCGGCGAACGGCTCTGGTGTAGCCTGCCCGGACGATGTCGATCCGCTGCCAGCAATGTGGCGAGCATCTCGGGTTCACATCCCGATTCTGCGGCGCATGCGGCGCGGTCATCGAGGACGCCAACATCGGCCGCGTGATCGCGGGCCGCTACACGCTGCAGTCGCGGCGCGGCGAAGGCTCGGTCGGCGTGGTCTACGCTGCCGAACAAGTCGCGCTCCGGCGCAAGGTGGCGATCAAGCTCCTGCCACCGGGCGGCGAGAGCGATCCACTGCTCGTCGAGCGGTTCCGCCGCGAGGGCGAGGTGTTGTGCCAGTTGAGGTCTGCACATACGGTCACGACGTACGAGGTGGATCACGACGTCGATGGTTCGCCGTACATCGCGATGGAGCTCTCCACCGGCAAGAGCCTCGCGGATGCGCTCGCGTACGAGGGCTGGTTCGAGTGGCCGCGCGTCCTCCGGATCATGGCCGGGCTGTGCGACGCACTCGCGGAGGCGCACGCACTCGGCATCGTGCATCGCAACCTCCGGCCCGAGAACATCCTGCTCGAGGAGCGCTCGACGAACCGCGACTTCGTGAAAGTCCTCGACTTCGGGTTCGCGAAGCTATCAGCCGCGGAGCTCCGACTCTCACCGGCGGGCGAGACGGTCGGCGCCATCGAATTCATGTCGCCCGAGCAGCTGATGTCCCGGCCGCTCGATGGGCGCAGCGACCTCTACGCACTGGGCGTACTCGGCTACTTGCTCGCGACTGGCCAGCACCCGTTCCACCGCTCGCGCAGCTACGGAGATCTCGTGGCCGCGCACATCCAGTTCGCGCCCGAGCTCGCATCGGCCGTGCGGCACGAGCTCCCGGCCGAGGTCGACATGGTGTTCGCACGGTGCCTCGAGAAGGATCCGAACCGCCGGTTCCCCGACGCGGCATCGCTCGGCGCGCTGCTCGGCGTGATGCTCGCGCCATTCGGGACTGCAGCACAGCCGCACGACACGTTGATCACGGCGAGCGGAGACGACGACACGGCGATCGCACCGCCGCCCGGAAGTCCGAAGGCCCGATGACCCCATGGACCGGCACCTCGCAGCGCTGATCGTCCTGGCCGCGTGTGGCGCCGAGCCCGGGCCCCAGCCCCGGCGCGCAGGCGCCGATTGCCAGCTCGTCGCCGAGGCGGTGACCACGATCGAGCTGGGCAACTATGTGCCCGTCCAGGAGCGCCTCGCGCGCGAGAAGGCGATGAAGAGCGCGTGCGAGGCATTGAACCTCAGCAAGGCCGACGGTGACTGCATCCTGACCTCGAAGACGGCAAGCGAGCTCGCGTGGTGCCCCCATCCGCTGATCATGCCGACGCAGGTCGGCGGCGGCAGTGGCAGCGGGGCCGGCCCTGCGGGACCTGGATCGCCGCAGGCGCGCTCCGCCATCTGCGAGACCTACGTGCGCACCCTCGAACGCTTCGCGCGCTGCTCGAAGCTCCCGGCAGAGACCGCCCGCTCGCTCCGGCAGCAGATCCCGCAGCTCCGCACGATGTACACGCAGTACTCGACGCAGAGCACGGAGGACAGCTGCAAGATGGCGAACGACGCCACGACGCAGGCCATGGTCCAGATCGGCTGCTAGAGTCGGCCGTGCTCCAGCGAATCGTCGACAGTGGCCTCGTCCCCGAGCCCGTCCTGCGCGCGGGAATCCGAGCGGTGTGCAGGCTCCGCCTGCGCGAGCAGCGACGCGGCATCGAGGACGAACAGGCTCGACTCCAGTCCCTGGTCGCGGAGCTCCGAACGAGCGAGATCGCGATCGAGATCGCTGCCGCGAACGAGCAGCACTACGAGGTCCCGGCTGCGTTCTATCAGGCGGTCCTCGGGCCGCACCTGAAGTACTCGAGCTGCTACTGGCCGACGGGTATCACCGAGCTGGGCGCCGCCGAGGCCGCGATGCTCGGCCTGACCGCGGAGCGCGCGGGCCTCGCCGACGGCCAGGACGTCCTGGATCTCGGGTGCGGCTGGGGTTCGCTGACACTGTGGGCCGCGGCGCGCTATCCGGCGAGCCGGTTCACGGCGGTCTCGAACTCGCACGCGCAGCGGCAGTTCATCGAGGCAACGGCGAAGGCGCGCGGGCTGACGAACATCCAGGTCCGCACCGCAGATGTCCGCACGCTGCTGTTGCCCGTGCGCGCGTACGACCGTGTCGTCTCGATCGAGATGTTCGAGCACATGCGGAACTACCAGCAGCTCTTGCGACGGATCGCCGACTGGCTGCGCCCCGATGGCTCGCTGTTCGTCCATGTGTTCGCGCATCGCCACCACGCGTATCCGTTCGAGGACGCGGGCGCGTCGGACTGGATGGCGCGCGAGTTCTTCACCGGTGGACTGATGCCGTCCGCCAGCCTCCTGCACCACTTCCAGGACGATCTGCGCGTCCGCGACGAATGGCACCTCGCGGGCACGCACTACGCACGCACGGCCGAGGCCTGGTACGACAACCTCATGGCGCGCCGCGCAGAGGTCGAGCAGATCTTCGAGGAGGCATACGGCGACTTCGCCGCCCGGCGGTTCCAGCGCTGGCGCGTGTTCTTCCTCGCGTGTGCCGAGATGTTCGGGTACCGCGACGGCCGCGAGTGGATCGTCGCGCACTACCGGTTCGCAGCGCGCTGAGCTACCAGGATTGACCGATGCAGATCGCCACGTCTGGCAAGAAGAAGGAGCGACGCGGCCACTCAGGCCGGGTCGAGCAACCGGTCGTGCTCGTGTTGCAGGTGATCGCGACGCATCGCCAGCTCGTCGCGGCGCGCCCGCACCGGCGCGAGCTGCTCCGCGAGCCTGAGCTTGCGCGCGAGCAGCGAGGCCTTGGCCTCGGCCACTCGCGTGAATCGATCACCCGCGCCGAACATCTGCTTCAGCCAAGAATCGACCCACGGCTGACGATCCTCGTCGGAGATCGCCTTGCTGAACGGCTCGCGCGTGTCGTCCGACGCTCCGAGCTCGTCGACCGCGCGATGAAATGCGGACAGCCCGGCGCCCGCCTCGCCGACCAGGCTCTTTGGCGGCGTCGTGCTGTGAAGGTCGAACATGTCGAGCACCACGAACAGCTTGGTATCGGCGACCGTGCCCGCCGCGACCGCATCCTCGAGCGGCACCAGCTCGATGTCGATCGACTCGATGCGGATCGCGATGTCGAGCAACGCCGCACCGCCGGGCGCACCGAGGTCCTTCATCGCGGCTTCCTTCGCCTCGCGGGCCGCCGCGATCTCCGCCGCTAGCGCCGCGCGCGGCGGATACGCGAGTCGCTTGTCGAGGATGGCGAGCTGCGCGACCAGGGCGTCGTGAACCGCGGTGCCCTCTTGCAGTCGGACCGCTGCCTCGTGCGCCTCGCGCTGCTCCCGCTCGAGCTCGCCTGTCATCGCGAGCGACGCCAGAAAACCCATGACGCCGGTCGACATGTCCTTCACGTCGCGTTGCTCGCGCGCGAGCTCCGCGCGCAGGAGGTTGACCTGGTGCGCGGCGTCGGCGACCTGCTGTTGCAGGTGCGGGCGGGTCTGCTCGAGATGATCGTGCTCGGCGAGCGCGGTCGTCGCGGCCCGGAGCCGGTCGTCCACCGCGGAGCTCATGACGAGAACGCCTGATCGATGAACGCGCGCGCGGTCGCTACGAGATCTGTCATCCCCGCTCTCCCCTTCAGTACGCGTCGATCGGCGGACAGGAACACACGAGGTTCCGATCGCCATACGCGTTGTCGACGCGCGCCACCGGCGGCCAGTACTTGTGCACCCGCAGCCACTTTGCGGCTGCCGGATACACGGCCTGCTCGCGCGTGTACGGGTGGTTCCACTCCGCCGCCGCGATCGAGTCCGCCGTGTGTGGCGCGTTCTTGAGCGGGTTATTCGCGCGATCCATCGAGCCACTCTCGACCGCCGCGATCTCGCCCCGGATCGCGATCATCGCGTCGCAGAACCGATCGATCTCGGCCTTGGACTCGCTCTCGGTCGGCTCGATCATCAGCGTGCCCGGAACCGGGAACGACATCGTCGGTGCGTGGAAGCCGTAGTCCATCAGACGCTTCGCAATGTCCTCGGCCTCGATGCCGCCGGTCTTCTTGAAGCCGCGGCAGTCGAGGATCAGCTCGTGCGCGACGCGCCCGTTCTGTCCCGTGTAGAGCACCGGGTAGTGCGTGCCGAGGCGATGCGCGATGTAGTTCGCGCCCAGGATCGCCACCTCGGTCGCCTTGCGCAGACCCGCCTCGCCCATCATCGCGATGTACGCGAACGAGATCGGGAGGATCGACGCCGAGCCCCATGGAGCCGCGCTGACCGCACCGACCGTGCTCGATGCCGCGAGCGGATGCCCGGGGAGGTATGGCGCGAGGTGCTTGGCGACGGCGATCGGTCCCATGCCCGGACCACCGCCGCCATGAGGGATGCAGTTGTGAACGACCGCTCCGTTCGCGAGAAACGAATGCACGCCCTCGACGGTCAGGTCATAGACAACCTTCTCACCAGCTGGGCGCACATCGAGAACTCCGAGGTGGAACGTCGGCTCCACGATAGCGTTCCTCGTGGCCGCGTACGTGACCTTGTAGGAACCACCCCTTGGCGTGTGCTTGTTGAACCACGTCGATGCGCCGATCTCGGACAGGAAATCCTTCAACGCCGGAACGCCGGTCGTTGCGCCACCGCGACCAGTCGCCGGTGCAACAACCCGTCGGTTGGTCCGGCGCGCGCCAGGCTCCGCAGCCTTCTGGCCCTCGATCGCATTCACGAGAACCTGCTTGGACACGCGCTTGGTGCCCGCGAATGACGCGTAGTACGGGCTCAGCACGACACACTCGCGCGACACGTCCTGATACGCGCCGTCGACAGCACGGGACCACACCGCCGTCGGGCCCTTGCCGACGAATGGTCTCGTCGCGACTCGCGCCAGCGCTCGCTCTGCGACCTCGATGCGCTGCGCGTTGACCGTCTGCTTCATCCGCCAGTAGGCGGCAGCGGCCGACAACCGTGCGGTCTTGTGCGCGCAGTATCGAAATCCTACGCGCTCGGCGAACGCCAGGCCGTCGATCACGGTGATGCCTCCACTCCACCGCGGCTCGCCGGCTTTGTTGGCCACCTGGCCGGCGGGCACACGCGCGATACGGTCTGGCGCGGCAGCGAGGCCGAGCCGAGCGAGGGCCGAGCACAGCTGCATCTGTGCCACCTCCAGCATCTCCGGGCGGGCGTGCGTCTGGGAGAAGCGAACCGCCTTGAGGGTCGGCGGTGCCTTCACCAGATGAAGGATCGTCGGCGCAATGCCGTCGCCTCCGAACAACGCCCCGAGGAATTCGCGCACGACAGCACTCGGCGTGGTCGGGTCGACGATGACGTCCGGGAGGGTGCGGTCTGAACTGACCTTTGGGCCGGCCTCGCCCATCCCCGGCATATCTGCAATTGCACGCACGAGAATCTCGGGCAGCGTGACGACAAACACGGAGGTCGTCTTCCCGATCTTCGATTGCGTCCCCGTGAGCAGCGCGATGTCGTCGACGACGCGCTCGGCGTCGAGTCGAGTCCCAAGATACAGCCGGATCCGTCGACGGGTACGACCTCGCTCGAACGATCGGGAGAAGGTCCCATCTGAGCAAGCGAGACCGAGCAGCCGGAAGAACGCGAGTGTCGCGTTGCGCGCCAGCGCTGTGTCCATCGCGAAGACGAGCTCGCCGTACCTCACGCGGAACGCACCCTCGGCCTCCCGATCGGCGTAGCAGTCATCGACGGGCAAGTCCGGCCCCATCACGACGCGGTGCGTTCCGGAGAGCAGATCCTTGGCCTCGACCCAGCCGCTCGTCGTACGCACGCGGTGATCGGGCGTACACGTCAATGTCCGGCCGTCCTGCAGAGTGACCTGTAGACACGACTTCGTTCCGGTCTTGACGAATGCCTCGAGGCGCGCAGGACGTACGCCGTTCTCGTGCTCGGACCAGCCGTACACCGACGACGCGGACAATAAGTGCTCGATCGGACGAGCGACTCCACCGGGCAGAGCTACGTTCGTTCCAGCACTCACGCAGAACGTTTTGTGTAGATTGAGATGACAGACATCGGCGCCGATGTCACCGGGCCGGGTGAGCCCGACCTGCGCGTTCATGTTTGCGCCGTCCATGTACACCTGGCCGCCGTACCTGTGGACGATCGCACAGACCTCGCCGATGCCGTCCTCGAACACGCCGTGCGTCGACGGATACGTGACCATCACGGCCGCGAGATCCTTGGCGTGCTCCTTCGCCTTGTTCTCCAGATCGGTCAGATCGATCGTGCCGTCCGGCGCGGTGGCCACGACGACGACCTTCATGCCGGCGAGCACCGCCGACGCCGGGTTCGTACCGTGGGCACTCTGCGGGATCAGGCAGATGTTGCGCGCTTCCTTCTTCGCCGCGAAGTAGCCGCGGATCGCGAGCAGGCCCGCGTACTCACCCTGCGCACCGGAGTTCGGCTGCAGCGAGACCGCGGCGAAGCCCGTGATCTCGGCGAGCCACGCGTCGAGCTGGTCGAACATCGCGCGGTAGCCGCCCCACTGCTCGGCCGGCGCGAACGGATGGATCCGTCCGAACTCGGGCCACGTCACGGGAATCATCTCGCTCGTGGCGTTCAGCTTCATCGTGCACGAGCCGAGCGGAATCATCGACGTTGTCAGCGACAGGTCCTTCGCCTGCAACCGCGTCAGGTAGCGCAAGAGCTCGTGCTCCGCGTGGTAGCGCGTGAACGTCGGATGCGTGAGGTACGGCGACGTCCGCGCGAGGCCCGCCGGCAGCTCTGGCACCACGGCCGCGGCGACCAGCTCGGCGATCTCGAACGGCAGCTCGCCCTTGGGCAGGAAGCTCTCGAGCAGATCGTGAACGTCGGCGTGGCTCGTGGTCTCGTCGCACGAGATGCCGAGACCGTCGTCGTAGCGGCGGAGGTTGATGCCGCGATCGACCGCACGCGCGAGCACTTCGGCCTGGCGGTGCGAGTCGAGATCGACGCGCAGCGTGTCGAAGTACGCGCCCGCGCGCGGCGCATGACCGAGGCGTGTCAAGCCGGTTGCGATCACCGACGTGAAGCCGCGGACGCGACGCGCGATCTGCGCGAGGCCCTCGGGACCGTGATAGACGGCGTACATCGACGACATCACGGCGAGCAGGACCTGCGCCGTGCAGATGTTCGACAGCGCCTTCTCGCGGCGGATGTGCTGCTCGCGCGTCTGCAGCGCGAGGCGATACGCAACCTTGCCCTTCGCGTCCTTGGAGACACCAATGATGCGGCCGGGGATCTGCCGGCGGAAGTCGTCCTTGCACGACATGAAGGCCGCATGCGGACCACCGAACCCCATCGGCACGCCGAAGCGCTGCGAGGTCCCGATCGCGATGTCAGCCCCGAGCTCACCCGGTGGGGTCAGCAGCGTGAGCGCGAGCAGATCGGTCGCCATCACGACGGAGCCCTGCGCGGCGTGAACCTTGGCAGTCAGCGCCTCGTGATCGATCACTGCGCCGTCCGTCGTCGGGTACGACAGCAGCACACCGGCGAGGTCACCGCGGTCGAGGGCGAACGCCGCAGGCGCCGCGATCTCGAGCTTGATGCCGATGGGCTCGGCACGCGTGCGCATCACAGCGATCGTCTGCGGGTGCGTCGCCGCATCGACCCAGAATGTCGCGCGCGTGCGGCTGCCGTACTCGAAGCACATCACCATCGCCTCGGCGGCAGCGGTGCCCTCGTCGAGCAGCGACGCGTTCGCCATCGGCAGCGCGGTGAGGTCCTCGATCATCGTCTGGAAGTTGACGAGCGCTTCGAGCCGGCCCTGCGAGATCTCGGCCTGGTACGGCGTGTACTGCGTGTACCAGCCCGGGTTCTCGAGCACGTTGCGCAGGATCACGGGCGGCGTGATCGTGTCGTAGTAGCCCTGCCCGATGAACGAGCGCAGGACCTGGTTGTCGGCGGCAAGGTTCTTCAGCTCCTCGATGAGCTCGTGTTCGCCGAGCGGTTCACCGAGCTCGAGCGGCTTCTTCAGCCGGATCGCGGCAGGGACCGTCGCACTCGCGAGCTCCTCGAGGCTCTTGTAGCCAAGAGCGGCGAGCATCGCCGTGATCTCGGTTTCGCTGGGCGCGATGTGACGACGCGCGAACGTATCGGACGGAGCCAGGATGTCAGGCTGCACGGGCGCACCCTACCGCGACCTCACGCCCGGAACAACGACAGGTAACGCTCCGGGAAGTCGCCGAGATCCATCGCAGTTCCGCACTCCGGGCACGGTAATTTCGGGGCGATCATCTTGCGCAACTGTGCGCTGTGCACCGCCACCTCGATCACCGGGGTCGCTTCGTTGCCGCACGACGGGCACACGTACTGTGCGTGGAACGAGGTGATCGCCACACCCTTGAAGTCGGGGATGAGGTTCATCTGCGTCATCAGCACATCCGCGACGCGCTCGAACGTGACGGTGCCGCGCTCCCGCAGGGCGCGGATCAGCCGCATCCACTCGCGCATCCCGATCGAGTTGATGAAGGTGACACCGGAGGTGTCGATCGTCACATCACCGGCAGGCAACTGACCGACCAGTTCGCCGAGTGCGCCGGCGCTGTCGTCGATCCGCCCTGCGAGCACGAGCCGTGGCCCGGTGATCTCCGCGTCGAGCCGCCCGATCTTCACGGCGCTCCTCCGAACGTCCCCACGAACGAATGAAACGAGGCCGAACGCCCGAGCTCCGTCGGCTTGTAGCGGACGTCGAGCAGCGTGATCACCTCGGTCAAGACACCGGGCGCACAGCCAACGACGAACTGGTTGCAGCAGGCATAGGCGAGCGGCAAGCCCATGCCGCCCTCGGTCGACGCGTTCGCCTGCTTGCCGCCAGCGGCGAGCCGGGCGCCGACGCCCTCCCCCTGGAGCGAGCCCCAGCGATCGCGGACCTCGATCGCGAGGTAGCGCGCATCGGTCGCCCACCGCACCGTCACGACGTCGCGATCGACCAGCGCGCGTCCACGATCGCGTGGCTCGGCGCTGCGGAACCGCTTGCCGTCGGCATCGGTGGGCGCCGCGTAGAGTGCGTTCGCGATCAGCTCGTCCGCGATGACGCTGACGAGCGAGCCGACGCGATCCGGAAGCCCCACGGACACGACGTCCTTGGCGAGCGCGGTCACCGCGGAGTCGCGGTCGCGCGCATCTTCGAGCGTATAGCTGCGGACCTCCGCGCCCCACGCGACGTACTTCTCGAGACCGAACACGTCGCCGCGGATCAGCTTCTGGACGGTGGAGAGCAGCTCCTCCGCGAGGATCGGCATCGGGTGCGCGACGACGTGCGTCCAACCCGCGGTGAGCAGCGCCTCCACGGTCGGTGCCTCGGCGGGCGAGAGCCCTTCGCCGGGAACCGCGATCCACGCGCGGGCGGCCTTGTTGCGGAGATCGGGGCGGGTCGCGGCGAGGCCGGCGTCGACGATCGCGATCGTCTGCTCGTCGACCAGACCGAGCAGCGCATCGAGGTTGTCGACGACCTCGACGGGGCACAGCGTCGCGCCGACGAGGCGCTGCAGCGCTCGCTGCGCCTTGCGCTCGGGGTGGGCGACGACGAGCTTGCCCCGTGGGATGGACGACGGCTGCACGGGGCCAGTGTGCCCGAAAACCGAAGGGCGATCACGCCGCCGTGGCGCGTACACGGTTCAGTAGAGAACGGCGAGCGTCGCGGCTCCGCCGACCGATCGATCCGAGGCTCCGCCGACATCCTTGCTTGCCGGGTCACGGTCGCGGTTGTTCGAGAGCATGCCCGTGCCCGTGAACGCGAAGCCGACCTGCACGAACTCGCCGACGAGCCTGATCGCAAACCGATTGCCGAGCACGATGTCGAGGCCGGCCTGTCCGGCGCCGCCGAACACCTTGGCGCGGCCGTACGATTCCGGCTGCTGGATCGGGCCGGCGTCGACCACGATCAACGCCTTGCCGCCAAACGTCAGCGCGAGCTGGGGAATGATCGGGATCCGGAAGTTGATGCCCGGATCGATCATCTTGTAGCGAGTGTCGGGGACGTCGAGAGCCGCCGGGTTCATGAGGTCGCTGCGATCGGTCTTGAACGTGCGCACGCCGTAGCCAGCGCCGAGCGTGACGGTCGGGCTGGTGGCCTTGCTGCCGAACGGGATCCGGAGGCGCGCGCCGATCGACCAGGCTTGCTGCGTCGCCTTGACCGGCACATTCGCTTCCGCGGTGGTGCGCAGCGTCAGCGACAGCGTCTTGTCGTAGTGGCCCGCGAACCCGAGGATGCCGGCGATGCCCTTGGGACTGATGAACGCGAACGGGTAGAGCTCGCCCTCGATGCGCGCACCGGGAACGGGCGCGTTCCTGTATGGCTTGGGCGCCTCCGGGAAATTGTTCCGCGAGGTGAAGAGCAGCTGGCGGTTCTGGACGGAGACGCCGAGGTCGAGGCGCACGGCGACGGTGTTCGCGGTGTGGGGGCTGACGCGGCGGACCGCGGCCTCGATGTCCTCGTCCTCCTCGTCGTCGGGATCGGTCTCCTCGTCGTCGCCGTCGGCAACCTTCTTCTTCTTCTTTTTCTTCTTCTTGGAGTCGCCGCTCGGGTCCTCCTCGTCGTCCTCGGCCGCGATCCTCTTCGACTTCTTCTTCTTGCCGTCGTCGTCCTCTTCGTCGTCCTCGCCCTTCGCCTCGCCCGCGCCGGCGATCCGCTCGATCATCTTGTCGCGGAGCATCGACTTGAAGCGGTCGGACTTGCCGTTGTTGAACGTGACGGTGAAGCCACGGACCTTCTTGCCGCCGACGAACAGCTTGAACTTGAGGACCTTGTGCTTGCCGTCGCGATCAAGTGTCCCCTGGATCACGGCGTCGGCTTCGAGGTCGGTCGCGACCTTCTTGGCCTGCTTCTCGGTGAGCTCGCCGTCGTAGCCGAGCTTGTCGATCGAGCGCGTCACGACTGCCGGCGCCAGCAGCGACAGCTCGGCGCCGTCGAGCGCTTCGGCGACCTGGTCGCCCATCGTCCCGTTCTTGTCGCCCTCGATGGGCGTCATCGCAACGGTCTTGGGCTTGGCGGCGGCGGACGGAATCCACACCACGCTGACGAGCAGCGCGAGCGCCAGCGTGACCATCGCCAGGGTTCGGTTCATCGAGGGGGCCAGACCCATGATGATGCTACACGACGCGCACGCTCGCCACCCCCTGAACTGCGATGGCCGGCACGTTGCCGCTTGCCATCCGCTGTCAGCCGTGGCCAGCTGGCCGCCCATGGACCCTGTGGATCGTCGCAACCTGAGCATCACCGGTCGTCACAAGGCGGTCACCGGGAGCCACCTCGCGGTCACGTCCCCTGAGAACGACGTCGTGGTGATTGTCACGCAGGCCTTCGGGCCGCGCGGCGACAACCTCGTCGGGATCTCCGACGTCCAGTTCGACGGTCACCCCGCCGTCACGGTCGGGATCAAGGCCGACGGCAAGGAGGGCCTCGTGCACCTGTCGCCGATCCACGGAGACGGCCGCAAGATGAAGCCGTTCGACATCGCGCACGGGACACGCTGCGAGCTGTTCTGCCCGGTGTCCAAGCAGCCACTCGACCTCGTCGGCGAGGTCGAGGACGGCAGCGGTGCGCGCTACTACGCGATCTACCTCACACCGCAGCTCTCACGCGGTTCGGTGGTGATGGTCTCCGACATCTGGGGCCACTATCACTCGCGGATCATCGACGACTTCGAGTTGATCTCGTCGTGGGCCGCCCGCCAGGATGACTAGCGGTTCGAGGATCCCGGTCAGCGGAACGCCGCGCCGAACGCGAGCACGACGGTCAGGATGCGGTAGTCCGCGATGTCAGCGCAGCCGGTGGCCGCGGCAACGCACGCGTCATAGCGCTCGTCGTCGATGCGCACCGAGGCGTACGACGTCATGATGTCTGGACCGGCGGAGGCGCGCTGCGCGCTGTGCTGGGATTGTGGAGTCTGCGCGGCGAAGAAAAGCTGTGCGCCGCGCGACGCCGCGCCCGATGGAGTCGGCGCCCAGACCTCGAGCACGAGGCTCGGGCCGCCGATCCGGATCCCGAGGTTGCCGTAGTACGAGAGGGCCGAGGTGTGTCCGGTGGTCCCGCCGATCTTGATCGCGCTCGCTGTGGCGCGCGCACCGCCGAGGAGCTGGATCGCTCGCGCGCGGAAGCCGACCGTGGCCGTGTACGTCCCGACGCCGCGTACGGCGACGCCGCGTTCACCATTCCGTGGCGTGCTGGCCGTGTAGCCGAGGTTGCCGCCGACGGCGAGGTCGTCCCATACCGCAAACCCACCGGTCCGGCGATGGATCCTGCCGAGCACCGGTGTGCCCAGACGGAGGCCGAACGTCGGCGCGGTGCCGCCGCCGACCTCGTCACCGGCGAGCGCGCGGGTTGGCGCGGAGATCGCGCCGAGCTCGGCGTTGTACCAGAGGCCCTTCACCCGCGAGAGCGCCGGCGGGAACGTCGAAGCGAACCGATCGCGTACGAACGTCAGCGCCTCGTCGC
Organism: Myxococcales bacterium; assembly: GCA_031421915.1. Taxonomy (GTDB): domain Bacteria; phylum Myxococcota_A; class Polyangia; order Haliangiales; family Haliangiaceae; genus JABFXX01. Next base: position 47,692 of record JANOPP010000086.1, read on the forward strand.
GTCGCTCGTCGGTGACGGATGGCAACGCGACCATGGACTCGGCGCGATCACCCGGTGCGCCAGCGGTCCGGGCGTCGAGCGACGCGCGGAGCCGTTCGTCGGTGACGGCATAGGTACGCGCGAAGTAGTCGCCCCCACTGCGGCCGAGGTACACCGCGCGCAGGAAGGCGAGCTCGGCGTCGTCGGGCCTGCCGGCCGCGAGCTGAGCATCCCCGGCGGCACGCAGCTCGCTCGCCCGCTGATCGATCGTCGCCTGGACCGGCTCGTCGAGGCTGGCCTCCAGAACCTTGCGTGCGCGAACGACGAATGGCTCGCCCTTGCCGTCGATCACGATCGTCTCGATGTCCGCGGTGAGCTCCTCCGTGCGCCCCTGGAACGACCGCCGCCACCACATCCGGGCTTTCGACTTCTGGTACCTGGTCGTTCGAGTCACCATGCGCGTCTTGGTCTCGCTCCGGTAGCGAATGAAGGTGCCGGAGCGGGGGACCATCTGGCACTCGTATCCTGCGACCGTGTCCGAGCTGCCGACGCAGCCATCGCGGGTGTACGGGTTGATGCAGTACGAGACCGGGACCTTGGTCACGAAGCATTGCTGCTCCATGTACGTGCCCTGGACCTCGTACGGAATCTGGTCCTCATAGGTCTCGGATTCCTGACGCGAGCTCGTGGTGTCGCTCTCCTCGCAGGCATCGAGGCGGACCTCGGCGTCCACCTGATACGCGCCTGTGCGCGAGAGATCCGTCAATCCCGTCCCCACAGACGGGCAGTTGGGCATCTCCTGGTACTTCACCGTCGAGCCGCGCGAGTACTGCGAGAGCTCGGTGTCGCGAAGTGCGGTGGCGGCGGTGACGGCGGCACCGCTGTAGTGCGCCGCCAGGCCTTCGAACGTCCGCTTGACCAGCGGATGCGCGGAGAGACTGGCGCGCGCGTCGTACGCTTTCCAGGCCCGAGCACTGAGCGCAGACAGGCGACGCCGACTGCCGTCATCGAGCTCGGGGTAGCGGCCGAGCGCCAGCACGGGCGTCACGTCGGTGATCGTCGACGAGGCTTCGTGGGGCGCCATCAGAAGCGAGGCTCGGATGTTGATCGCCTTGGCGATCTCGGCCTCGAGCTCGGGGTTGCCGCCGATCGAGCGCAACCGCAGGTGGAGTCGGTGGAGCTCGGCGATCGCCTCGAGGTCACGGCCCGCGACCTTGGAGCTGGATTCGATCGCGGCCTGGATCAGGCCCGCATCGACGCGTGCGAGCCCATCCTGGACGGCCTGTGCGGCGCGGTCGGAGGGCTCGTCATACAGCTTCGCCTCGGCGATCCGAAACTCGCGCTCGGCAGCGATGAACTCCTTGCGGTCGAGCAAGGCGTGGCCCGCACTGACGTGCTGCTTGACGGCGCTCATCGAGGGTGCGCACCCGACCAGCACTACGAGGACGATCGGGCAACGCAACGACATCGAGCCATCCTACCCGGTGCGCGTGTTGGCGAGTCAGGGCACGTCGTAGAGATAGAAATACGCACGCAGGTTCGCGTTCGCGAGCGGCTTCTTGATCCGCGGCGGACCGATGATCCCGAAGAACACCTGCTCGAAGAGCGGGTTGGCGACGAGAAACCCCGCGCGCCAGCCCTTGAACTTGCGCACGGTCAGCGCGAGCGCCTGGTAGAGGTCGCGCATGTCGGCCTCGGCGAGACGCTCGCCGTAGGGCGGGTTCGAGAGCAGCAGACCCTTCCCGCCCTCGCGACCTCGCTCGCGCGCGATCTCCATGATCGTCTCGGGGCGCAGCGTCGCGACGTCGGCGCGCTGCCACGTCACGTCCGCCGTCACGCCCGCGGCCTTCGCGTTGTCGCGTGCCGCGGCGAGCACCTCGAGATCGAGATCGCAGCCGATCGCGATCGGCGAGGAGTCCGCGAACAGCTGCTCGACCTTGCGGCCCTCGGGCGGTCCGATGCCGAGCGCCGTGAGCATCGGCGTCGGGCGCGGTACCAACCGCGCGGCGTGGATCGCCTCGATCGGGATCGTGCCGGAACCGCACATCGGATCGACGAGGATGTCGGTCCGCGGATCGAACCTCGCCAGCATCAACAGCACCGCCGCGAGGTGCTCGCGTAGTGGCGCTTCACCGGCCTCGGTGCGCCAGCCGCGCTGAGACAGCGAGCCGCCGCCGAGATCGATCGATACGACGACGTCCTTGTTGTCGTCCATGCGAGCGACCCACTTCGCGGCGGGCCGCTCGGGATCCACGTGCAGCCGCGCGCCACGCTTGCGCGCCGCATCGATAATCGCGTTCTTGACGACGCCGACCACCTGGCGCTCGCCGGCGGCGAAGTCCTGGACGTTGCGTGCCTCGACGGAGATGCCGTCGCCGTCCTTCCACAGCGGTCGGCCATCCGCGGACAGATCCGCGAGCAGCTCGTCGTACAGCGGCTCGAGGCGCTCGGCGCGCGAGCGCGCGATGTCCCACAGCACGCGGGTCGGCGTGCGCATGTACGTCGTCGCGGCCCACGCGAGGTCGCGATCGAACGGCATCACGAGCTGGCCGAGGCCTTCCTTCCGCGGGTTCGGTGGGCGCTTCCGAAGCGCGCGCTGCGCGATCCGCGTCAGCTCCGCGATCATCACGACGTTGGTCTGCGTCGACCCCACGATCCGTAGCTCGTCGACGATCACGGGTATCCGTTCAGCGATGCGAGGAGGCCGGCCTCCGCGAAGAACCGCTTGTGCAAGTACAGGCCGCGGCCCGTGGTCCCGGCGGGACCCTTCGGTCGCGTGTGCAGGTAGCGCCGCGCGAGCCGCGCGACATCGGGGTCCCAGTCGAGCAGGTACCAGGACACGATCGTGGCGTCCTGACAGTCATGAAGACCCACCGGAAACGTAGGCTCGATCGCATTTGCCTCCGGCGCCGCTTCCACCGTCGCGCGGGCGAGCCACAGCGTGCGCTGCAGCTTCGCGAGTGCGGGCGCATCGCCGCGGCCCTCGCCGACCATCGCGATCGCCGGATCCTCGACGACGCCCCAGTGACCGCTCGCTTCGCGCGCCACGGGCACGGTCTTGACCTCGATGTCGCCGCGCCAGTCCGGTTCCTCGAGCCCGCGCTCGACGATGCCGAGCAGCTTCGCGGCGCGCATCCCCCACGCACCCTTGTCGCGACCACGCGCGCCGAGCCTCACGCCGATCGCGCGATCGGCAGCCGCGAGCAGATCATCGAGGGTCTCGGGCTCGTCATCGGGTGGTGCGGGCAGCGCAGCCATGGGTAGCGGACGCGGCCAGCATGGGCTCGGCGGCGCCATGCCGCGCGGCGCCGCCTGGACGACGAGGTGACCGCCGAGCAGGATCGGCTGCGGCTGCAGCCCCGCCGGGACGTCGACGCCCGAGCGCTCGAGCTCGGCACCGCGCTGCCATAGCGCCACGCGAAGCGCCGGCGATCGCAGGGCGGGGCTCACGGGAACGCGCAGCGCGATCGCGAGCGCGCCGAGCTCCGCACGCGACATCGCGTTGAGCACGCCGCAGAGATCATCGCGCCAGCGCTCGATCACTCGCGTGCGCGCCTCTGCTGTATCGAGCACGACGCGTGCGTTCGGCGCCGCCGCATCGAACCGCAACACGCGCAGCGCCGCGAGCCGGCGCACGGTCTCGGGCGCCATCAGACCGGTCATGTGCGCGACGGCATTCACGCGGGACCAGCATGCTACGTTCGCGCCGTGGGCACCACGTTTCGTCGGGGCTGTCGGACCGCACCGCTGCTCGGGATCGCTCTGATGCTCGCCGCCGCGTGTGCCCCCACCGTCGACGGCCCTGGCGAGCGCCAGCGCACCGTCGACCGCGAGGATGCGGATCGCCTCGCCGCTCAGCTGCAGACGCTGCCGGGTGCGGTCCGCGCGTCGGCGACGCTCCACCGCGCCGTGCGCGATCCGCTCGCGGTCACCCCGCCCTCCCCGTCGAGCGCCGCCGTGCTCGTGATCGTCGACGATCGCGCCGATCGCGCCGCGACCACGCGCGCTGCCACCGAGCTGACGCGCTCTGCCGCGCCGGAGATCGAGCGGCCGGTGATCCTCGTCGAGGTCGGCGCGATCCGTCCGACGCTCGCGAAGGTCGGGCCGTTCACCGTCGAGGCAGCGTCGCGCGGCCCGCTGCGCGCGGTGCTCGCGATCGCGCTCGTGCTTGTCGCCGCGCTCGCGGGCTGGATCGCGCTGCGCGAGCTCAGAGCCCGTCGAGCAGCCTGAGCGGCGACTACCTGCGCGGGAACAGCGCCCAGTAGTCGAGCTCGAGGACGATCCTCGGCTCCTTGGTGCCCGAGAGCAGCGGCTGCACGTTCGCGAGCTCTGCCGCCGACAGGTTCTTCACCGCGGACAGCCGCAGCCGAAGCGCACCGACATCGCGGCGCGTCGGCAGCTCCGCGCGCTCGACGACCATCGTGAACGCGCGCAGCGTGTCGCCGCCGAACGTCGGGGCCACGTGGGCACCGCCGTTCCATGCTGCGATCTTGAGCTGGGTGTTGAGACCGTTCTGCGCGAGCGCCATCGCGACGCTGATCACGTGACCGCCGTAGACCAGGCGCTTGCCAGCCTTGGTCTCGGCCATGCCCTTCGCGTCGAAGTGGACCTGCGCGCTGTTGTGGTAGAGGCGCGTGGCCTGCGTGTGGTCCGCGTCCTCGATCGTCATCGCATCGGGATGATCGAGCCGCTCGCCGACCTCGTAGTCGTCCCACCGCGCGGTCGAGCCGAACGCCCACGCGAGATCGGGGAACCGCTGGAGGTTCATCGACTCGGGAACCGGCAGCCGATCCGCGGTGACGAGCGCGGGGAGCTGCGGGACGTTGTTGACGCCCTTCGCAGCGTCCTTGTCACGCTTGGGGACCATCACCCAGCGCACGTACGAGAGGACCTCCTGGCCCTTCTGGTTCGTGCCGCGCGTGCGAACGTAGACCACGCCCGCCTCGCCGCTCGAGACCTCGCGGAGCCCGATGACCTCGCTCTCCGCGACGAGCGTATCGCCCGGGTAGACGGGGCGAAGGAATCGCACGTCGGCATAGCCGAGGTTGGCGCTCGCGTTGTGCGAGATGTCCGGCACGGACTTCCCGAACACGATGTGGAACACCAGCAGGTCCGGAATCACCTCGCGCTGAAAGCCGAGGGACCGGGCGAGCTCCGTCGACGAGGTCAGCGGGTTCCGGTCACCCGTCAGCGCCATGTACGTCGAGATGTCGCCACCGTGGAGGGTGCGTGGAATGGCATGGACCAGGTGCTGGCCGATGCCGAAATCCTCGAAGAACCGCCCGCTGAAAACCTTCCTCATGACGCGGCGGCGACCCTATACCGGGGATCGGCCCGTCGACAACCGAGAACGCGTTCGCACCGTAGGGTGAGCTACTCGGACAGCAAGTAGCTGTAGCCGAAGCTCTGCGGTCCGCCGTCCCACGCGGGGAACGACGCCGACTTCACGGCCGACTCGACGCACGACGCGACCGGCGTTCCGGCAAACACGCCAGTGACGGTGGCCTTGGTGACCTCGCCCGATGGCGCGACGGTCAGCTTGACCGAGGCGGTGCCCTGCGTCCCCGCGTAGCACTTGGACGCCTTGCCAGCGACGGAACCCATGCCCGACTTGATGTCGCCGCCCGAGAGCGACTTCTTCTCGAGCTTGGGCTTGCTGTCCTTCTTCTGATCGCTGACGCCGGCTTCCTTGAGCAGCGCGTCGAACGACGGCTCGCCATCCTCGCCGCCCTTCTTGATCTCTTCCTTGGGAGGCACGACGACCTTCTCGACGGTCTTCGTCTCCTTCGGCGTGTCGCGGATCTCGACCTTGTGGACCTTGCCGGGCTTCTCGCCCTTGGCAGCGCCCTTCGGCATCGCCGCGGCGTCCGCCTCGGTGGCTGGCGGGGCGGGCTCGACGGCAGCAGCCACGACGGGCACAGTCTCGATCGGCGTGGCGGCCACGGGGGGCGGCAACTGCTTCGCCGTCATCGTCGGGAGCGGAGCGCTCGCCTTCGACTCGTACGACAGCTCGGCCTTCGCTTCGTCCTTCTTGTTGATGACGAGGAAGAACACGGCGGCCGCAGCGGCCGACAGGCCGAGTCCAGCAAGCGCGATCATCTTGCCGCGTCCACTCGACTGCTGCGCAGCGATCCGCGAACCGAACGCGGGCACCGCGGGCGTCTCTGCGGCGATGGACGCCTTCGCTTCGATCACCGCGGCAGGCGCGGCGACGACTTCGATCTTTGCGTCGGCCTTCGGCGCCTTCGCGGCGGCCTTCGCCTTCTTCAGCGCTGCCTTGTCGGCAGCCTCGATCTGCGCCTTCGACGGGAGGTCCGCGAGGTCGGGCAGAGAGACCATCTTCGCCGGCTCGGGAAGAGCAACGGCCTTCCAGCCCGCAGACGACGACGCGAGGATGTCATCGTCGCCGACGATCGGATTCTGCGTGGAGCGGCGCGACGACAGCCGGAGCTTCGTCGACGAGGCGAGGCTGCGAATGTCGTGGAGCCCCGAGTCTTCGTCTCGATCGTTTTTTGGCGTGGATGTCACAGGTGGCACGCTTGAAGAAGGAGCTGAAGAACTGCTCGAGGTCCCCGTGGTCTGCATGCTGCTGTCCTCCAGACGCGCGAGCGTCCGTGTTGGAAGGCCCTCGAAATAACCCGACGGGACCTGGTCGTCCAGGGTTTTCATCGAGCGGCGCAGAAGGTCATCGAGGTCATCAGACATTTTTCACTTGACCGTCGCAGGGGTGGGCTTGGATCCATCACCAGTCGTCGCGGCCTTGCCGTCGTCGCCCGATAGTTTCAGTCGCAGCAGACGACGCGCTTCGTTGACGCGCCAGGCCACGGTTCCCTCGGGAATCTCGAGAACCTCGGCGATCTGTTTGTGAGGCATCTCCTCGATCGTCGCGAGGACGAGTGTCACGCGCAGCGACGCCGAGAGCTGCGACACGGCAACGAGCACGCGAGCGACCTCACCGGTCTGCTGCACTTGCTGCGCAGGGTTGGACCCAACTTGTCCGAGCGCCTCGGGGCGGCCGCCGACGTGCTGCGCCTCCGTGTTGCTCTTCTGGGTCAGCGCGCTGCCGCGCTTGTCGGAGCGCAGCGCGTTGAGCGCCGTGTTGATCGTGATGCGGTAGAGCCAGGTAAAGAAATCTGCGCGACCGTCGAACGTCGACAGCCCGCGATACGCCCGGACGAACGCCTCTTGCGTGGCGTCATCGGCATCACTGTGATTGCCGAGAATATGCAGGGCTGCTGAATACACGCGTCGTTGATACTTCTGTACGAGGCGTCCGAACGCATCGCGGTCGCCCTGCCGTGCAAGGTCGAGATCGGGGTCCTCGTCAGCCATTCTTAAACGGCACTATAAAGGGACCGAGACTTGGACAACAACAACGCGGTCAGCTTTGGGTCAGCGGCGTCGATCGGCTTCGAACAGCTTGGGCGCGAGCCCGGCCGCCAGGTCGGATAGGCGGGCCAGGGAGCGGGCCGCCTCGGCCTGGCTGCCCAGGCGGGCCCGGACCCGCTCGGCCCCCGTGGCCCCGGCATCCGAGGCGCGCTGGCGAATCGTGGCATCGAGGATGTTCAGGGGGTCGGCACCGCCGAGGGCGGCCCGCAGGGTCGTGATCCGGCCCCGCGCCTCCTTCAGGGCGTCCGCGACATCATCGGCGAAGGCGGCGATCAGCGCGGTCGGCGCGGGGGTCCCCGCGGTGAGCGCATCGATATCGACGAGCGCGAGATCGCGCCGGCGCGTCGACAGCGCCTCGTCGGCGTCGATCGAGGTGGTGGTGCTGCCGGGTCCGACGGTGGTGGTCAACATCACGGCGTCGGGTCGGACTTGGAATCGGTGGTGGCCGCCGGCTCGGCGTCGGGCTTCGCAGTGTCGGGCTTCGCGGCCTCGGGCTTCGCGTCGCCCTTCCCTGCATCGAGCGCCTTCTGCTGCTTCGCGGCCTTCTCCGCCGCCATCCGCGACTTGAGGATCGCGAGTGCATCGTCGGGCCCGTCGGGCAATGCGAGCTGACCCTCCTTGCGCGAGGCCGCGAGGATCTTCGCCTCGAGCGCCGATGCATTGGCGTCCTCGCCGCGCATCGCCGCATCGACCTCGGACTCGATCACCTCGGAGTCGATCCGGTCCTCGGCCGCCTTGAACTTGTCCCAGACCGACGCGTCGTTGCCGAACACGTCGGAATTCGCCGTGCGGTTCGCCTTGATCTGCGTCGCGAGCGTGCCCTTGCGCATCTTGAGGAGCTGGAGCTTGGTCTCGAACTCCTTGCGGCTCTTGTTGAGCTGCACCGCGTAGCCCTGCGCCTCGTTCTTGTCGCGCAGGATCTTCGTGTACTCGGTCTCGCACGCCTTCTTCTCGCGCAGCGCCTGCTTGGCGGCGTCATCGTCGCCCGCCTTGATCGCGACCATCGCGCGGCGCTCCCACTCGGCCGCCTTTGCCTTGTACTTCTCGAGGTCGTTATCCATGTTCTTCGCGGTGGCCTTGTAGGAGATCAGCTCCGCGAGAGCCTTCTTCTTCCCGTCCTCGAGCTCGAGGATGGCCATCTCGAGCTCTTTCTCGGGATCGATCGCCTTGTCGAGCGCGGCGTTTGCCTTGCTCGAGATGCCGTTCTTGATCTTGGAGAAGATGCCCATCGCCCTGAGAGTCTAGCCCTACTCCTTGCCGAGTGCGTACTTGCGATAGCGCTGGCGAAACTGGTCGTAGGTCAACCCCAGCAAGGCCGCGGCTTCCTTCTGTTTGAACCGGGTGCGCTCGAGCGCGTCGCGGCACAGCCACTCTTCGAACGAGTCGACGCGCTCGTTGAGCGGCCGGCGCGGATCGTCGGCAAACGTGATGCCCGACGACGCGGCAGCCGCGTTCGCCTCGGGTGGTAGTGCGACGTCGACATCGCCTTCTGTCATCACGTCGTTGGTCGCCATGTACGCCGCGCGCTCGACGATGTTCTTGAGCTCGCGAACGTTTCCCGGGTAGTCGTACTGCGCGAACCGATCGAGCGCGCCCGCACTGATCTCCTTGACCGCGATGCCGGCGACGTCCTGGCGGAACCGCGCGAGGAAGTGCATCGCGAGCACGGGCACGTCCTCCATCCGCGCCGCGAGCGACGGCAGCGTGATCACTTCGAACGCGAGTCGGTCGTAGAGATCCGGGCGGAACTTGCCGTCCGCCATCGCCTGCTTGAGATCGGCGTTGGTCGCGGCAATCACGCGGACGTTGACCTGGATCGACTCGCTGCCTGCGACGCGCTCGAACCGCTGGTACTCGAGAACGCGCAGGATCTTGGCCTGGAACTCGAGCGACATGTTCCCGATCTCGTCGAGGAACAGGGTGCCGCCGTCCGCGAGCTCGAACTTGCCTTCCTTCTGCTTGGTCGCGCCGGTGAACGCCCCCTCCTCGTGGCCGAATAGCTCGCTCTCGAGCAGACTCTCGGCGACCGCGGCGCAGTTGATCGTGATGTACGGCTCCGACGCGCGCGGCGACAGCGTGTGGATCGCGCGCGCGACCAGCTCCTTGCCGGTACCGCGCGGCCCCAGAACGAGCACCGGGCGCGGCAGGGGCGCGACCTTCTCGATCTTGGTCATCACGGTCCGCATCGCCTGCGAGTCGCCGACGATCTGCCAGCGTCGACCGGCGGCCTTGCGCAGCCGCTCGTTGGTCGCGCGCAGCTCACGGTTCTCCTCCTCGAGCCGGCGCCGGTCGAGCGCGTGCTGGAGGATGCGCTCGACCTTCTCCACGGAGATCTCGAGCTTGTCCTCGAGGTATGGGTCCTTGGTGATGAAGTCGACGGCGCCGGCCTTCACAGCCTGCACGGCGTCGTCGATCGTGCCGTGCCCCGTCAGGATGATGATCGGCAGATCGGGTAGCCGCAGCCGGATCGCGCGGCAGATCTCGATGCCCGTGCGACGCCCGGGTCCGAGGTCGAGGTCGAGGACCGCGAGGTCCGCCTCGTTGGTGCCGAGCCACCGGATCGCGTCCTCGCCGTCGTCGAAGCCCACGACGTTGGAGCCCCGCGCGCGAAACACATCGCCGAGGAGCCGGCGAACTTCGGCCTGGTCATCGACGCACACGATCGTCCCGATAGTCACGGCATTCCTCGCTCGGCGGACCACATCGGTAGCGATGCGAGGCCGCGGTTGTCAGTCGGCAGCGTGATCGTGATGGTCGTCCCCTTCCCCTCCTCGGAGTCGACCGTGATCCGGCCGTGGTGCGCGGCAACGACGCGCTCGGCGATCGCGAGGCCGACGCCGGAGCCAGTCTCCTTGGTCGTGAACCCGGGGACGAACAGACGGCCGAGGTGCGAGCGCGGGATGCCCGGCCCGGTATCCGAGACGACCATCTCGACGAGCGGCGCGGCGCTGCCGCCTGGCGCGAGCACGGCGCGCACGCGGACGAGGACCTCACCGCCGAGTGGCGCGCACGCCTCCGCCGCGTTCGACACGACGTTGAGCATCGCCTCCCTCAGCAGCATCCGGTCGCCGCGCATGTCGGGCAGTCCACCCGCGGTCTCGAGGCTGATCGGCACCTGCTGGGTGCGAGCCTGCGCGGACATCACGACCTCGTGGAGCAGCGGCGACAGCGGCACGAGCTCGACCGTCGGCGTCGGGGCCTGCATCGAGCGCAGGTACTGCGCCCACTCCTCGTAGAGCGCCGTGACATCGGCCTCGAGATCCTTGAGGCGATCGTGGAGGTCTCCATCGGCCGCAAGCTTGCGCGCCGAACGAGCGCGCGCGCCGATGATGCCGAGCAGATTCTTCACGCGATGGCCGTGCGCGTAGACGCCAGCGATCACGTCGTGGCGCACGACTTCCGCCGTCGCCGTCACGAGGCGCGGGGCGACGGCGCCGGCGGCGCTGCCCGCACCCGGATTCGCCGCATCGAGGAGGCGACCGACAACGACGCCGAGCGATGGCGACTTCGCATCGAGCATCCGCGCGGCGTTGCGCCACGCGAGCCCGTGACTCGCATCGATGCGGAGTGCGCGCTCGATCTCCGCGAGCGCACCTGCCTGATCGCCGCGATCGAGCATCAGGAGAGCTAGCCGGCACGCAGCAGCGGTGTGGCCGGGCTGGAACGCGAGCCCCTTGCGGTACGCGGCCTCCGCGCGATCGCGCGTCGCAAGATCGTCAGCGCACAGCGAGCCGTAGAGGAACCACAGGCGCGCGCGATCGACCGCGGGCAGCGCCTCGCCCGCCGCGGCGTCGATCAGGACGTCGAGCTCGCCGAGGAGCGTCACGTGATCGACGACACCGTGCTTGCGTGCCCGACGCTCGAGCCGGCGCAACCGGATCGCCACGCTGCTCTGCGCGGCGTCGATCGCGGCGAGCTCATCGTCGATCGCGCGTTCGGTGACGGCCGGATCTCCCGCCGCGTGGCGCGCCGAGAGCAGCGCCGCCGCACACATCCGTCGGCCCGTTGTGTCCTTGACGCCCTCGAGGCTCGCCGACGCATCGGCGCCGCGGCCATGCGTCACGAGCACCGCACTGATCTGCTCGAGGAGCATCAGTGATTCGTGCGCGACGTCGTGGGAGGCCGCGGTCACCGCCGCCTCGAACGCCGCGCCGGCCTGGGCTCCGGCGCCTGCCGCGTCACCTTGCGCGTCGGCCGCGCGCGACAGCTCGAAGTGAGCGCGGGCCCGATCCCACGGCACGAGCTTGGGTGCGTCGAGAGCCGTCGCGAGCGTCATCCGCGCGGCCGCGAGCTCGCCGGCCGCGACCTGCGCGCGGCCGAGGAGGATCTTGGTCGCTGGCCCCGGTGCGCGGCGCGCGGCCTCGGTCGCATACCGGCGCGCGCTACCCGAGTCGCCCTGCGACAGCGCGATCTCGCACAGCCGCAGCGCCGGCGCCGCGTCATCGGACTCCGCGAGCGCACGACCGAGCGCACTCTTCGCAGCGGCCGGCAAACCGAGAGCCCAGTAGCGGTCCCCCAGCTCGAGCAGCGCGGCCTGTGACGCCATCGGCGTCGATGTTACTCCGCGCAGGACGCGAGGTGCTCGTAGTGGAACCCAGGATCGAGTTGCGCGATGCGGTCGCGCAGCCTGGCCAGGGGCTGGTGCAGGCGAAACAGCTCGCCGGACGCTGCCGCCCGGTTCTCGGCGCCACGGAGCGAGCACATCCGCCGGTTCGCCGCCCAGATCTGCTCGACGAGCCCGATCATCCGGACCTCGAGCTCGATCGTCTCGGCCACCTCGACTGCACCATGCGTCTCGCGTCCGACCTGCTCTGCCGTTCGCTCGATCGTCTCGACGATCTCGAACATCTGCTCGTACGGGATCCACAGGTCGAGCTCGCTCGCGCGGACCGCGATCCAGCCCACGGCCACGGCGGTGAAGGCCGCGATCAACGCGTTCGGCAGCCAGGTCGGCACATCAGGGAGACACTGGTCTACGCGGCGGGTTGCCGACGACGACGCAGCGCGATGAGGACCGCAAGTGTCGGCACCAGCGCCGAGGCAAGCGATCGCCCATCGCGGCCAGCGCCACAGCAGCCACCATCCTCGACGGGGTCCGTCGTGTCGGGGCGCGGCGGTGCGGGCACACAGACGAGCTCGTCGGTGCAGACCTCGGTCAGCGCGCAGCCACCGCACGGAATCGGGTCCCCGCAGTTCGGATCGGGGACCACGCCGCACGCGGCCTGCTCGGCCGTGCACGTCGTCGGTGTGCAGCAGTTGAACGGCGCGCCCGGCCCACCGAACGCGAAGCTGGTCGGCGTCGTCTGGCCGAGATCGTAGAGCGCCGGGGTCGTCACCGTGCCGACGATCGCGTTCGCGGGCTCTCGCATCCCGCCCGGGCGCACCAGGGTGAGGTCCGTCATGGTCGCGGCGGCCGGGTCGACGCCCTTCCTGCCATTGCCCATCTCGGTGCACGACTCGGCACGCCCCGCGGCGACCTCCCCGAACCACTGCACGTGACCCGCTGCCGTGAAGCCGCTCGGCCACAGGCTGCCCGGGAAGTAGCCGAGGTCGACGCCGTTGTACGCGAGCCACCAGTCGGTGCCACGCAGCTCGATCGCGTAGTCCCCGACGGCGCCCGGTGTCACGCGCATGCCGGGCTTGTGTGTCGTCGAGGTCTCGACGAAGCCACAGCCGTTGTAGCAAGTCGGCTGACCGTCGACCCAGTGGAAGACGAACAGGCGCGGCTGGGCATCGTGATTGACCAGCACGTCGACGTGCCACCCGATCTCGACGATCTGCCGGCTGTCGGCCGACTGCACGCCGATCTCGCCGAGCGTGTGCGCGTCGCCCGCAGCGAGCGCGGGGTTGGCCTGCAGCATCCTCGCGCCGGCGCCTGCATTCGCGCCGAGCGACTGCTGGAAGTAGCCGGCGTAGAGGAACGTCGTCGCGTGATGGGCCGCGGCCTGCCCGGGAAAGCCCTTCGGTGCGGTGACGCCGATCGGCTGCGCTAGCGGGGCGAGGATCGCGAGCGCGCGGATCACGACGAGCTACGCGAGCTGCTTCTTGCGCTCGGTGAGGTGCTTGTCGAGCTCGGCGAGTGCCTCGTCGAATTCGGCCTGCTTCTCACCGCGATAGTCGGCGCTGTTCTTCGTTTCGCGCAGGGTCGCGAGTGCTTGCTCGAGCTCGGTCGCGTCCTGCTTCGCACGATCGCGAATCGCATCGTGCATCTGATGGAAGGTGAGATAGAAGTCCTGGAGCATGTCGCCCTGTCTCAAGGGTGTGACGACACCTAACCTTCCGACGGCCATTCGATCGAAGTACATCGAGACCTTGAACAGCGGCCCTGCGACCTTGTGGGTCATGATCAGGAGGTAGAGCGAGAGAATGACGACGAGGCCGATGCCGACGCCGACCATCTTGTAGACGAGCGCGCGGTCCTCGGACTCGAGTCCACTGGCGACGCGCTCCTGGAAGTCCTCCTGGCTCGCATCCGCCTGCGTCAGCGCCTCGAGATCCTTCTCGATCGACTCCGACGCGGCGCGCTTCTGCTGATAGATCAGGTAGCCGAGAGCGCCGGCGATCACGCCCGACAGGATCGTTACGAACATGACGTAGCGAAGCTGCAGCTTCTTGTCGAGCAGGTAGTTCGAGAGCTTGCGCTTGTAGCGAGGACGCGGCCCGGTCGGGACCGACGCCGTGCCACCTGTGGCTGCCGTCGGATCACTCAATGGACTTCTCCTTGCGCTTCAGCATGTCGCGCAGCTCGACGACGGTTGCGTGCTCTCCGGCGCCCGCAGCCTCGGCGGCCGCGATGACAGCTTCGATCTTCGCGATGTCATCCTTCTGCATCTGCACCACGCCCGCGTGCGCCGTCTTGAAGTGATCGTAGAAGTCGACGAGCTGATCGCCCTTGCGGAGGTTCCACACCTTGTCGAACCGGCCGTCCTTCATCTTCGCGAGGTAGAGGCTGACCTTGAACAGCGGGCCCGCCACCTTGTGCGTCATCTTGATGCCGTAGACCGCGAGCCCGAGCACGAGCAAGAGGCCCGTCCCGATCAGGACCCACAGGATCAATGCGCGACCATGCTCGAGATCCGCGATCTTGCCGGCGAGCTTCATCTCGCACGTGTAGTGACCGACGACCTTGGCCGCAAAGTCTGTCGGGACCTTGGGCAGCGTCGGAGTCATCTCCATCGTGCTCTCTTCGATCTGGACCTTGACCCGCCGCTCCGGTTCCTCGTCGGTCGCCGCGCTACCGCCGCCGGCGGCGCTGCCTCCATCGGCGCTACCCGCCGCGGGGACCGGCGCTGGCTCGGACGGCGCAGGATTCGCGGCGTCCTCGCTCGGAAGCTTCATCGGAACCGGGGGGAGCTCCTCGGTCGGATCCGTCAGTGCGGGGACCTTGGGGCACGGCGTGCCACGCACGCTGGCCATCGAGACGGTCGTCGTCTCGTTGGCGACCTTCATGACCCAGATCCCGAGGCCCGCCATGAGCACGGTCGACAGTCCGACCATGAACAGCGTGAATCGCAGCTGGTACCTCTTGTTGATCAAGAGGTTCTTCCAGCTGCGCTTGTACGCAGGCTTTGGGGCTGGAGTGCTCACGGACAGGTCGCCTTGGTACAGATCGTCGGGATAATCTTCTTCGCGATCAAGTCTTCAACCACTGCCGTTACACAATCCTCGGCCCCCAGCGCGATATCCTTTGGAGAAGCACTGCCTTGGACCTTGGCGCCACCGTTGAGGAAGCCAAAGACGCTCTTGTCCGGGTAACTCGCGAGCAACATGCTGACTTTACAGGAAACGGTCGAGGTCGAGCCGCTGGTCGTGACCTTGACCTCGTTCAGCGTGCCGTCGACGTAGAACCCGTCGGTCTTCTTGGCGGAGAGCTGCTGCTTGGTCGGGGGCGAGCCGCCCGCCCAGGTCTGGGACATGTGGCTCGCCGAGCGCCCCATCGTCTTGCCGGCGATCTTGACCATGAGCGTGCGCATCTTCGGATCCATCGTGGGGTCGCCCGTCTTCGACGACATGGGACCGATGTTGATGTAGATGCCACCGCCACCACCCGTGTTCGGCGGCGGCGTGACGGTCGCGCCCGCACCGAGCGTCTTCAGCGCCTTCTCGGCCTGCGCCTGCACGAAGGGGCTCGGATCGCTCGACGCTGCTTTGGTCAGCGCGGACATTGCGAGCTTCTTCACGTTCGCCTTCGTGCTCGGACTGATGAGCTTGCCAAGACCGACGGCCGCAGCGCTGCGCACGTTCTTGTCGCTGTCGTTCGCGAGCGTCTTGGCGAGTGGGAGGATCGCCTTCTCGTCGCCGAGCTTGGTGAGGTTGAGTGCGGCCGAGAGCCGGATCTTGTCGGAGCTGTCGTCGAGTTGATCGATCAGCGAGTCGACTGCGTCTGCACGCGCCTGCGTCGGCTGGAACAGGATGACCAGCACGGCCGTGATCGCGACCACGCGAATCAAGGCGGCGTGAAGGACGCCAGCTGCTCCCTGCCAAGTCATGCGGTCATCGTTGAGACGTGTCAGCACGCAGACACTTCAACGACGGTACCGAGGATCAGCCGTCTTCTGCAAGGTAGCGACGGGTCAGCTCGACATAGTGAGCAGCGCCGAACACGATCTGCTCCCGCTCCCTCTCGTTGATCGGTCGCTTCACCTTCGCGGGCGATCCGATCACCAGGCTGTCGGGAGGAATGTCGGTTCCGGGCGTCACGAGCGCACCTGCACCCACGAGGCTGCCGCGGCCGATGCGCGCACCGTCGAGGATGACCGATCCCATGCCGATCAGGCAAAAATCCTCGACGGTACACGCGTGGATGATCGCGCCGTGGCCGATCGTGCAGTCGCTGCCGATCGTCGTGCCATAGCGCCCCGCGGTGACGTGGACGACCGTGTTGTCCTGCACGCTGGTCCGGGCACCGATCCGGATCGGCATCACGTCACCGCGGAGCACGGTGCCGTACCAGATCGAGGTCTCCTCGCCGATCTCGACCTCGCCGATCACGGAGCAGGTCTCGGCGAGGAACACGCCGCGACCGATCACGGGGCGCTTGCCACAGAAGGTACGGATCGACGGGGGCACGGCTCAGCGCGTCGAGGATTTGCTGGTGCGACGCGATGCCTGCTCGGCCGCCGCGAACAGCTCGTCGAGCACGGCGTCGGTGTCATCGCTGTTCGGTGCGACCGGTGCGACGTACTGCACGACGCCGCGGCAGTCGACGACCATGAAGTGAATCCGCTCGGTGTCGGGGATCGTGAACTCCTCGTAGAGCGCTTCGTTCGCGTACGCGAGCGGCACGTCGAACGACTGCGACGTCGTCATCTTCTGATCGGGGTTGCCCATGGTGACGGCGAGCGGCATCGGCTGGATGCCGCTCTTGCCTGCCTGCGCGCGCGACCACGCCGCGAGCTTGGTGAACACCGTGTTGCAGCCGTCGCAGCGGCGCGCGTCGAACCAGCCGACGATCGCGGTCTTGCCGCGCTGTGCGCCCAGATCGAACATGCGCTGATCGTCAACACCGAACACGTCGGTCGCACCGATCGGCTGACCGACGAAACGGCGACGCAGGATCTCGTCGCGCGACACGAGCGTTGCCTCCAGCTCGAGCGGACGGCCGTAGCGAATGACGCCGATCTTGACCCGGTCGCCGGCTTCTTTCGATTGCACGACGCGGAGCACGGCATCGCAGTTCGCGACGGTCGTCGCATCGATCGACTGGAGAATGTCGCCCGCCTGGAGGCCCGCGGCCTTCGCCCCGCTGCCGCGCGTGACGTTGTCGACGTAGCAGGGGCCGCTGGGGGCACCCGGACCCGCCGCACTCTGCGGGAGGTCGTGCATGCCGATGCCGAGGAACGCGGGATTGCTCGGCTTGGCTTCGGCCACCGAAGCAACCAGGCACACCACGAGTCCGAGCCAGCGCACGCCGTGAGACTAGCGAAGCGGGGAGGATGGGGCCAGGCCCATCGCGATGTAGGACAAAGTAAGTTCTTTGACTTCATCATCCGACCCGCACGATCATTAACGGCAGTGAAGCGTCGTGAACCGTTACCTGACCTGACCCACGTCCTCGAAGATAGTCGTCCCCACCGCGCCGAGCCCGCGGTGCCGCTCACCGGACCCGGGATCAACAAGCGCGTCCATACCCGCTTCGATAAAACCTTTCTCGTCGTGATCGGCAGCGAGCTGTACGGCGACACCCACGCGATCGCCCGCAACGTGTCGGCGGGCGGGATCCTGGTCGAGATGGGCTACGCGCCGCCGATGGGCACCGTGGTCACGGTCCACTTCCAGCACGCGCGCGGCGATGACCTGTTCGACGAGATCGTCGCGCGTGCCGAGGTCAAGCACCACCACTACCTGAACTTCACGGGCTCGGGCGAGGCCGCCTCGACGCGCGCGATCGGGATGCGCTTCATCGAGTTCGTGGACCCGGGCGAGCGGATCTCCCCCGAGCGCATTCATTGACGGAATCGGCTCCGCACCACCCGCGTTCGATCTCCGACTTGCGTCCGTCTCGCCTTACAGCTACGTCACGCTCAGTGCGTCGCGCGCTTCTCGTCGTCCTCCTCGCCACGTCAGCCTCGGCCGATCCAAAGGCTGACAGCAAGGACAAGGAAGCGCCCGCCCCTGCCGCCCCAGCCGCAGCGGAGCGTCCACGTACGCCGGGTCCGAACGACGCGCAGGCCACGGCCCTGCTCGAAAAGATCGTCGCCGGTCCCGATCGCAAGGCGCGCGAGATCGCGATCGCCGAGCTCAACAAGATCGCTGGCACCGCGATCGGTGCAATCGATGCCTGGCTCGCCCGCCCCCACACGTCGTCGGTCGAGGAGCGCCGTGAGGTGCTGAACGCGATCAACGCCGCGGTCCCCGACAAGACCGGCAAGTTCAAGGGGCCCGAGCGGCAGTCCGGCACCGAGCGCAAGGCCGACGACGAGGTCGACTGGCTCGTCAAGCTGCTCGAGCTCGACGCCGCGATGCCCGGCCTCGGCGAGGTGATCGCCGACGACGCAGCGATCCGCGCGCTGTCGCAGAGCCGCGAGCTCGCGGCCGCGCTGCCGATCTTCGACGCGGCATTCCGCGACGAGACGATGATCTATCGCGACGAGTGCGGCCGCTACCTCCGCAAGATGGAGCCGTACTCGATCCCCACGCTGACCGAGCAGTCCGCCGGCAAGAACGACCGCAAGCGCTACGCGACTTGGCAGCTCGAGCGGATCGATCGCCAGGAGCCGGGCAAGGCGCTTGCCGCAGGTGCTGGCGACGAGCTCGTCACGATCGCGATCCTCGACGTGTTCCGGACGACGAAGATCCGCGAGGCGGTCCACGCGGTGTGGGGCAAGGTCAATGACGACCGCCCACGTGTTCGCGCCGCCGCGCGCGCGACGTGGATGGACTACATCACAGGTCCACCACCCAAGCCGGCGCCGAAGAAGAAGCTCCAGCTCCCCGGCGGCAAGCTGACGAAGAGGGAGAAGCCGCTGTGGCTGACCTATCGCGAGCTCGCTGACAACGAGCTGCGCCAGACCGCAAACGAGCTGCTCCACGAGGACTACCCGATCGAGGATCCGACCTCGCTGACCGATCACGAGGCGCGGACCTCCGACGTGAAGATCGATCTCGTCGAGGTGACGAACCGCCTGTTCGCCTACTACGACGGCGAGCGCGGCAAGGTCGAAGGCGCGCAATGGGCCGCCGCCAAGGCGAAGGCCGACGGCGGTGACCTCGCGACCGCGGCGGCGATGCTCGATCGCCTGCTCGCGCAGAAGCCCGACGCCGGCGAGCGCGCGGGCATCGCGAAGATCTACTTCGCGTGGGGCACGTTCCTCGAGGAGAAGCAGCAGTGGGCCGATGCCGCCGCCGCGTACTCGAAGGCGCAGGGCGTCGACCCGAAGGGTGCGAACGCGAACGACGCCCTCGCCGCTCATCACTACACGCTCGGCAAGTCGCTCGAGGCACAGGGCAAGGACGGCGGCGCCGACTTCCGCCGCGCCATCGCCCTCAAACCTGACTACGCACCCGCCGAGCGCGCCGCCGAGACCGCGGGTGGTCGCTCGCCTCGCCCGATCTGGATGCTCTACGCGGCCGTCCTCGCCGCCATGCTCGCCGCCGGTCTATTCGCGGTGGCGATGCTGCGTCGCCGGACCTCGACGTAGCTGCACTCGATGGGCTAAGAACCGGCGGTGAGCCGGTTGATCGTCCTCGAAGGTCTCGATGGTGCTGGCACGACCACGCAGGCGCGCCGGCTCGTCGATCATCTCAACGCACGCGGCCACAAGGCGCACCTCACGCGCGAGCCGAGCGATGGCCCGGTGGGGCAGCTGATCCGGCAGATGCTGACCGGCGGCCATACAATTCCCGGTCAGTCGATCGCGCAGAGCACGTTCGGGCTCCTGTTCGCTGCCGACCGCCTCGATCACCTCCAGCGCGAGGTCGAACTGCAGCTCGCGGCCGGCGTCACGGTGGTCTCTGATCGCTGGTACCACTCGTCGCTCGCGTACCAGGGCACCGGCGCGGACCGCGACTGGATCACGATGCTCAACGCACGCGCCCGCCGCCCCGACCTGACGATCTTCCTCCAGGTCCGCCCCGAGGTCGCCGCCGCACGCCGGGTTGCTGCCGGGCGGGTGCAGGAGCTGTTCGAGGATCTGCGCATGCAGGAGGAGGTCGCCGCTGGCTACAAGGCGACGAACTCCGAGCTCTCCGCACAGGGCGAGCGCATCGAGACGATCGACGGCGAGGCTTCGCAGGACGCTGTATTCGCCGCGATCGCAAAGCTCGTCGGCGCGTAGAAGTTGCAACCGCCGAGAGCCGGCGTAGGTTCAGGGGATGCGCTCCGCTCTCCTTGTCGCTCTCGTTCTCGCTGCGTGCGGTCCCAAGGTCTCCACCCTGCCGCCGTCGTTCGACGAGGATCTCGGCGAGCGGCCGACGCCCGTTGCCACCGACGCGGAGCCCGTCGCCGATGAACAGCGGCCGATCGCGGCGCCCGGGAAGGGCCTGCGCTCCGGCACGATCGCGCGCGACCGCCTCGTCGCCGTGCTCGATGCCGGGCCTGCACAGTTCCTCCGTCAGCTCGAGGTCTCTGCGCGGATGAACGGTGAGCGGTTCGTCGGCTGGCAGCTCGTGCAGCTCGTCGAGTACGGCGGCCCTCTCCACGACGTCGATGTCGTCCCGGGCGATGTCCTGCTCGCGATCAACGGCAAGCCGCTGTCGCGACCCGATCAGCTCCAGACGGTGTGGGACTCCTTGCGCACCGCGAACTCCGTCCAGGCGCAGCTGTGGCGCGGCGACGCGAAGTTCACGCTCGACTTCGCGATCGAGCCGCCGGTCACCGTGGCGCAGCCCACGCCCGCGCCCGCACCGACGAAGGTGCCCGTGCAGCTGAAGAAGTAGTCGCCACGTGCGACTCTCCACCCGCTGAGGTGGCGGTGTGCGCGCCGTGCTGGAGCTCGTCGACAAGGCGCGCGTCAGCACCGGCTCCTGCCCTTACTGAGCTGCTTCCGCGAACACGGCGAGCGCCTTCGCCGGGTCGTTTGTGAACACACCGTCGACACCGAGCTCTGCGAGTCGGAGCAGCTCGGCGCGATCGTCCACCGTCCACACGTTGATCGGCGTGCCCGCGCGCTGCCACGCGCCGACGGTCTTCTTCGTGCACAGCGTGTACTGTGGGTGGACGAGGCTCGCGCCGACGGCGATCCCCGCCCAGCCCCGGCGGAGCGGAATCGACTGATCCTCGGCAAAGATGTAGCCGAGCGCGACTTCGGGCAGGTGGCGATGAAACTGAACGAGCGCGATCGGATCGAACGACGAGACGAGGATCTCGTCACTGCGTCCCGATGCCTTGATCACCTTCGCGGTCGCCTCGACGAGCGCGGCTTCGCGGCCCGCCTTGTTGGCCTTGATCTCGACGTCGATCTCGAGGTCGTAGCTGTGAAGCACGTCGGCGAGCAGCGCGATCGGCTCCCCGCGGACGCGCAGCTCCTTGCGCCCGATCGCGGACGTCCGCTCGATCGTCCCGCGCTGCCCGGTCAGCCGCTCGAGGTCGCTGTCGTGGAACACGACGACGTTGCCGTCTGCGTCGAGCCGAACATCGAGCTCGATCCCGTCGGCGCCCGCGTCACGAGCCATGTCGAACGCGAGCATCGTGTTCTCCGGCGCGTGCGCCGACGCGCCACGATGGGCCCACACGCGTGGCCGACCGTGACCGCGTCGCCAGCGAGTTGCGCGACCGAGGCGACCGAGGTGCGGGATCAGGCGGGCGAGCTGAGACTTCGGCACTACTCGACGAACGTCTTGTGAAGGGCGCGGGTCAGGTTGTCGACGTGCTGCCGATCGCACCACAGCGTCACGCGCAGCGGCGAGACCGAGACCGCGTTGAGCGGAACGCCGGCGCCGACCGCACTCGTGCGCGCCTTGTTGATCACCCCCGGGTTCGAGCCGATGCCGTGTCCGACGATCGTGACCGCCCCCTCCTCGCCGAACTCGACCTGTTCGGCGAGCACGTTGTCGAGGCGCTTCCGAACTTCGGCCCAGTCCGGGACGTCGGCGATCGTGAACCAGCAGCGGAGATCCTTGCCCTCCAGATCGAGGTGCGTGAGCGGGATCGACGCGGTCTCGAGGATCTGCAGGCAGTGCTCGACGGCAGCACCGCCGGAGACCTTGAGGCGAATCAGCGAGTTCTGGCCGGTGACCGCGGCGACCTGGCGCTCGCGCTCGGGCGTGAAGTCGATGCGGGTACCGCCGCCGTCCTTGTTGGTCGCGCGCGCGTACAGCGCGATGCCACTGCGGCGGGCGAACTCGACCGACGCATCGTGCAGGACCTTGGCGCCCTGCGCCGCCAGCTCGAGCATCTCGTCGTGGCTGATCGACTCGAGGAGCTGCGCCGCCTCGACGATGCGAGGGTCGGCCGTGTACACGCCGTCGACGTCGGAGCAGATCTCGCAGTAGTCGGCGCGGAGCGCGCCCGCGAGCGCGACGGCGGTGGTATCCGAGCCGCCGCGACCGAGCGTGGTGATCTCGCGCTTGTACGAGACGCCCTGGAACCCGGCGACGATCACGACCTTGCCGCGATCGAGCTCGTCCTCGACGCGGAACGGGCGTACCTCGACGATGCGCGCACCGGAGTGGCGATCGTTGGTGAGGATGCCGGCCTGCGAGCCAGTGAAGCTGATCGCCTCGAGCCCTTCCTCGATGATCGCCATCGAGAGCAGCGACATCGCCTCGCGCTCACCGCACGTCAGCAGCATGTCGAGCTCGCGCCGTGACGGCGAGGCGCTGATCGACTTGGCCTTCTCGATCAGCTGGTTGGTCGTCTTGCCCATGGCAGACACGACGACCACCACCTTCTTGCCAGCGGCCTTGGTTCGCGCGATGCGCTTGGCGACCTGCTTGATCTTGTCGGCGTCGGCGACAGACGAGCCACCATACTTCTGAACCACGATTCCAGTCGGAGTCACGTCGGCGACCATACCTCATCAACGTCACAGGGGTGCTACGTTGTTCGATAGATGGTCGTCGCTCGCATCGCTCTCGCGGCCGCGCTGCTCGGCGCCTGTTCTCCCGCCGCGCGACCCAAGGTTGCGTGGCCGGATGCACCGGTCGCACTCCGCGACGACGCCGATCGCGATCAGGCGATCGATCAGCTGTGGATGATGCCGCTCGGCGCGGAGCGCGACCGCGCACGCACGCAGATCGCCGCGGCGATCGCGCGGCGAGTCTCGGACGCGATCGAGGAGGACCGGCCGTTCGCGGCGGCGCTGCTGCTCGATCAGCTGACGTGGATGTGGCAGTCGGACCCAAAGGCGGTCGGCCGCGGGCTCGCCGCACATACGGAGCTGCTGTCGCGACTGCGCGCGATGTTCGCGAAGTCGGGCGCCCTCGAGCCGGCGATCCAGACGCTCGTGCTGCTCGCCGAGTCCGATCCGAGCCATCGAGCAGCGCATCTCGCAGAGATCGACGAGATCCTCGCGTTCGCCGATGACCTCGCAGTCGCCGACAACGGCCCCAATGCGGGCCGCGCGCAGCCGCTCGCCCTGCTCCAGCCCACCGCGCTCGCGCTGCCGCTGACGTGGCTCGTCGATCGCTACCTCGTCCTGCTGTCCGAGCGTCAGCAGGTGATCAGCGGGCTCATCGACAAGCACGGCGCATCGATGGAGCTCGTCCGCGCGCACCACGACATCCTGTCGACCTCGCGCCGGATCGCGAACGTCCTCGCGCGTGCGGGCCGCGCGTCGGAGATCCACGCGCACCTGTCGAAGCTGCGCGGCAACTTCGGGCTCGACCGCGAGCTCGCTGCGCGCGCCGAGGTTGTCGCCGAGAATCCGATGCCGGAAGCGTTCGTCGCCCTCGCCACGACTCTGCGCAATCACGAGCAGACGGCCGATCCAGCCGCGGCCCTCGCGGTCGGCCTCACCGGGCTCGCGCTGCACCCCCGCGACGTCGACCTCCTGGTCTCCGCTGGCAACGATGCACGCACACTCGGCCGCATCGTCCAGGCGATCGCGCTGTACGAGGCGGCGCTCGCCGGTACGACCGAGGTCGACACCACGACGGCGCTGCGCCTCGGGCGCCTCTACGGCGACCGGATCGGACGGCTCGCGAGCGCGGGCCGACCGACGGCGGCGCACGATGCGTGGCGCGATGTCCTCGTGTTCACGAGCAAGGAGGCGCGCCAGAACCCGCACACGGTGTGGCAACAGACTGCCGCGATCGCGGAGTCCGCGCTCGGTCGCGGCCTCGCGAGCCAGGGCCTCGTCACCGACGCGAGGCACGCACTCACGGCCTCGCTCGAGCGCGCGCCCTCGATCGATGCCTACGAGATGCTCACGATGATCGAGGTCAAGACCGATCACTTCGCGGCGGCGCAGCAATGGGCGACGATCGGGATGACCCTGCTCAGCGATCAGACAACGGGCGACCGCTACCGACGCGCAAAGCTCGAGCGGCTCACCGGCGACGCCCAACGCGGCTCGAACCGCAGCTCGGCAGCGGCGACACACTACCTCGATGCGCTGCGCTCGTGGGCCTCGCTCGGTGAGAGCAAGGACCTGCCGAAGGCGATCGCCGCCGAGCGAGCCCTCGATGTCGGCCGCATCATGTGGTGGCTCGGCAAGTTCGCAGGCGAGGCTGCCGAGGACAGCACGGAGAAGGCGATCGACAGCGTGATGGATGCCGTCGAGCTCGATCCAGACTCGCCCGCGATCTCCGCGGGAGCGGTCTCGTTCCTGATCGAAGCGGGCCGCTATCGCGACGCGGTCGAGACCTATCACCGTGGGCTCGGCGCGGGCGCGAGCGACTTCTACAAGGTCTACATGACGCTGTGGATCGCGAGCGAAGCAAAGCGCCGCGGTGAACCGCTCGATCGCCTGGCGGCCGAGTACCTCGCAAGCCGGCACGGCGACACCTGGTACGAGCTGCTCGCCCGGACCGCGACCGGCCGGCTCTCGTTCGATGTGCTGAAGGCCGCGGCGACCACCGGTCCCCGACGCGCCGAGCTCGCGTTCTACGGCGCGGTGCTCGGTTTCCATCCCGAGGCCGCGACGGCGGCTGGGCGCAAGAAGCTCCTCGAGCAGGTCGTCGCCGCGCAGGTGGTACTCGACGCCGAGTACGATCTGGCCCGGGTCTATCTCACCGCGCCGCCGCCGTGACGATCGATCTCCGCGCGATCGGCAAGAAGCTCATCGCAGCAGGTCTGACGCCGCGCGCTCTCGCCGCATGGTCCGGGACGGAGCGCATCTCCGCGCTGCCGTGGAAGGTCTCCGGGCTCTCCGCGCGCGATCCGGTACCTGCAGCAGCCGGCCTAGCGCTGCTGGTCGCCGGTGCCGAGCTGCCGCTCGATCGCTGCACGCGCCTGCCGATCGAGGATCTCGTTGCGGCGGGCATCGTCGAGTACGTCTCGGTCGGCGTGCGCGCGAGCGTCGGGGTGGTTCCGCTCGCCGGCTCCCTGCTCGTCTGCGATCGGGCGGACTGCGACGACGGCGTCGACCTCGTGTGCTGGCCCGATGATTCGAGCGTTCACCTCGCGAGCGCTCTGCCCCCGGGACGCCGCCCGCGCTGGATCGACCTCGGCTGTGGCTCCGCGTTCGCGCCGCTCGCGCGCCCCGAGCTCGCGACGCAGATCTGCGGTATCGACATCAACGCGCGCGCCGTCGAGCACGCTCGCCTCGGTGCGGGCCTCTCCGGCATCGAGCATCTCCGGATCGATGCCGGGGATATCGCCGACATCGAGGGGACCGCCGAGCTCGTCACGTGCAACGCGCCGATCCCTGGCGAGTCCGATGCGGCGGTGTGGCGCAGCGCCGATGCTGCGTTCTTCACGCGGCTGTGGGAGACCACGCGCCGGTGCACCGCGCCGGGTGGCGAGGTCGTCGTGCACTGCACGCTCGCCGCGATCCCCGACGATCTTCCCGGGGAGCAGCTGATCGTCGTTTACACACCGCCGAGCACCAAGGCGTTCGCGATCCTGTGGTGGCGCCCCGATGCGCCCGCGCGTCGCGTCGTCGGCCGGCGTCTGATGACGCCCGAGCGGTCGCATGTCGATCTGCGCGATCGCGACGACGCTGCCTCCGGCGCCGTGACGCCGCTCGACCCATGCTAGCGTCGCTCCGCGGGGATGAAGCGCCTACTGATCGCCGTGGTCGCGTGGGTCGCGGCGGCGTGTACACCGCCCCGAACGGCGGACGTACCGCTGCCGCCTCTCGACATCTCCCGGCTGTCGCACGAGCAGCATGGTTCCCTGTCGTGCGGTGACTGCCATCGCAGCGACCGCCGACCCGGCGCCGACGAGCACAAGCCCTGTGACGACGGAAAGTGCCATCAGAAGGAGTTCCTCTCCGCGCCGGGTACGTTTTGCCAGGTCTGCCACACGAAGATCACCCCCCAGCCGCTGAAGGCGCCGCTCAAGCCCTACCCGGTCGAGGACGCCTGGCAGGCCCAGCCGTCGCGGTTCTCGCACAAGCGACACCTCGACGCCGGCCTGATGGAAGCCCGCGTCGGGTTCCACATCGCCTGCGCCGACTGCCACGAGCGCGACGGCAAGAAGGCCCGCCCAGATCACGACACCTGCTCGCGCTGTCACTCCGCGGAGGCCGGCCTCGCGAACAAGGCCCCGCACATGGACGAGTGTGCCGGCTGCCACCAGCCCGGAGCGCAGGAGCGGACGCGCGCGCGTCTGATCCGCGACGACCTCCACTTCGATCACGAGCGCCACAAGCTCGACCGCAAGGGCCGCACGATCGGCTGCGACGCCTGCCACTCCCTGACCTCCAAGGCGAACAGTCGCCTCGATCACGCGGCACCGAAGATCGCGAGTTGCGTCACCTGCCACGACGACAGCGAGCGCACGCCGAACGAGATGCGGGTCCGTGCGTGCGAGACCTGCCACAGCGCTCGCACCAACCGGCTCACGGTGCTCGCCCCGCGCAGCCACCTGCCCGCCACCGAGCGGCCGCTCGATCACACACTCGCGTTTCGTCGCGATCACACCGAGGTCGCGACCCGCGATGCGACCCGCTGCGCAAGCTGCCACACGCGCCTGTCTGGCAATCCACGCCAGGCGTGCGACGAGTGCCACCAGACGATGCAGCCGGCAGATCACCGCATCAACTGGCGCGAGCTCGACCACGGCCCCGAGGCTGCGGCCGACCGCAATCGCTGTGCGACCTGTCACGTCGTCGAGTTCTGCAGCGCGTGTCACTCGCAGCGCCCGCGCTCGCACGGGTTTGCGGGTACGTTCACCGAGGAGCACGGCCGCCTCGCGCGGATCAACGTCCGCTCGTGCACCACGTGCCACGGCGAGCCGTTCTGTGCCCAGTGCCATTCCGGGACGTCGCCACGGGTGCAGCGATGGTGAAAGCACTCGCGGCGCTCGCCATGCTCGTGGGAACTGCGGCCGCGGATCCGCGCCTGAAGGTCACACACGAACCTCCGCCGCGCTCGCTGCGAATGCGCCCACGCGCCGTCGCGCAAACCCCAGCACCGCCCACGCGCCCGTCGACACCGATGCCTGCCGCACCGCCGCCGATGTCGCGCGCCCCCGAGCCGGACGATGATCGCAGCGCCGTGGTTCGCGACCTTCGCCAGAAGGTCTCGTTCAGCATCGACCTCGGGTACGCGGTCGAGTCTGCAACACCAACTGGCAAAGCCACCCTCGGCGGCAACCAACCCGTTCCCGGTCAGGACTACGCGACGCTGCGCTCGTACGGCTTCGGAGAATTGTTCGGGAGCACGCGCGGTCTCGGCTTGCAGAGCCTGTCGACGTACTTCGCCGTCCGGTTCCAGGCCGTCGAGAAGGATCGCTTCACACCGCTCGGCGGCAGCACGGTCGCAGTCTCGCCACCGATCGCGTCGTGGTTCGAGCGCAGCGGTGTCGAGGTCCGCACCGGCTGGGCCGAGGCGCGCGACTTCCTGCCAGCGCGCTGGGGCCTCTCGAAGCTGCGGTTCCGCGGGGGCAGCCAGTACGTCTACGGCCCGTGGATCACGCACCTCGACGGGTTCATGCTCGCGTACGACGGCCCGATCGTCACCGGCTCGCTCTACCTGGGCATCCGCCACTCCGACTACACGCGCGACCAGAGCGATCGCCGCCCCGGCGTGTTCGGGAGCTCGGTCCGCTTCGATCTGCGCGGCCTCCCGACGCCGGTCCCGATCGCCGTCCAGGGGGAGTTCCTCGGGATGGGTGCCGCGAGCGAGGCTCAGCAACCCGCGTCGACGTCGAGCCTGCTCCAGGGTGACTGGCGACCGCGGCGCGACATCGCAGTGATCACGCAGCTTCGCTGGCTCAATGGCGATGCCGCCAGTCGTCGCGTCGAGGTGCGCGCGCGCTATCGCCAGGTCACGAACCTCGTCCTCGACATCATGCAGCGCAAATCCGCAGACTGGCGCTGGGATCCGTCACTCACCGCGCCCGATCGCAACGGCGATCCGACGACCGCGCGTCGCTACCTCGACCTCGGCCCCGTCGTGCCTCAGTTCGTTGGCTCGCTCCGCGCCGGCACGCTGATCGCCGAGAACGTCGACCTCTTCGTGCGTGGTGCGTTCGCGGCCGATGCGCGTGACGACAACGATCCGCAGTCCTCGTACGCCGCACCCTACGTCGAGCTCGCCGCAGCCTTCGAGATCCGGCTGCGCCGTCAGGTCGCGATCGGCGGCAGCCTGCTCTCCCGAAATACCAATCACGAGGTCCCGAAGCTGCCGATCCAGGATGTGCCGAGCTCTCCGCAGATGCTGCCTCCGATCGACTCGCGTGGCGAGGAGGGCTTCACCGAACTCGGTGCCTCGATGAAGCTGACGCTCGGCGCGCGACGGTTCTCGACGTTGTTCGAGGCCTACGGCCGCCGCATGCGCTACGGCAACCTCTATGTCGATCCGCTCCTCGAGGTTCCCGTCGATGATCTCCGGATCGGCGGGCGCGTCACGCTCGATGCGTGGGTCGGAACCACGATGCGCCTGTTCGCGGCGTACGACGTCTCCAGCGCGTTCGACCTCTCTCCAGAGATCACCGGGTATCGCAGCCTCCGCCTGATGATGTCGGGGGTGTACTGATGCGCGCGGCGTTGATCCTCACGCTCCTGATCGGCGCGAGCAGTGCTGGGGCGCAACCAGCCACGGCTCCCGTCGGCTTCGACCACGTCATCCACAACCGCGATGTCCTCGTGTCCGGTGCCGACTCGATCGCGTGCACGAGCTGCCACGTCCAGCGGTCTGGCCTCCTCACGGGACGTCCCGATCACAAGGGCTGCTTCGGCACGTGCCACGGCCCTGCCCCCGTCACGCCAAAGAACAACGCCAAGCTCGAGATCGCACCGGCCAGGCTCCGGATCTGCACCGCGTGCCACGCGGAATCGGTCCTGCTTGCGTCGTTCACGAAGGTACCCGTCACCTATCCACCGTACACGGCGACCGACTTTGCTCTCGAAGCGCCGCACAAACGCCACGCCGCGATCACATGCAACCAGTGCCACAACCTGCCCAAGGTGGGTGCACCCCATCGCCGTTGCATCGCGTGCCACGACGGCTCCGGTGCAGCCGGCAAGGGGCCGGCGATGACCGCGTGCAACGGCTGTCACTCACCGGGCAGCGGCTCTCCACGCCCGCCCGCGTTCGCCGCCCCCATCAACACCGTCAGCGCAACGTTCGCCCACGACAAGCACGCCCGCCGCAGCCTCGCGGGCGGCCAGTGTGCGACCTGCCACGCCGCGATCCTCGCCACCGACGACAGCATCCTGCCACGTCCGACGATGCAGACGTGCGCGACCGCCGCGTGTCACGACGGCCAGGCCGCATTCTCGATCACGACCTCGTGCACCAAGTGCCACACCAAGCAGCCGGCCGAGTTCGACGTCCAGCGTCCATCTGATCGGTTCTCGCACCTGCGCACGGAGCATCGCGACGCGAACCTCCCGTGCGCCGCATGTCACCCGATCGACAAGAGCGGCGAGATCCTCGTTGCGGGTCATGCACCATGCGCGACCTGCCACGCCGAGGACTTCGGCCTCCGTGAACCGAAGAAGTGCGGCGCGTGCCACACCGCGACCGAACCCTGGCGGCGCCTCGTCGCAGATCAGCTCCCGCGCGACGACACCGAGTTCGGCGCCACGCTAGATCACAGCAAGCACCCGGGCGACTGCTCCACGTGTCACTCGCTTCGCACGCGCACTACGCAGCTTCGTCCGCCGCGCGGACATCGAGCGTGCACGACCGCAGGCTGTCACGCGATCGACAAGGGACCCGAACCGCGAATCACTGCGTGCGAGACCTGCCATTCGCTCGGCCTCACCGCCCAGCGCGTCGCCCTGCGCACCTCACCGCCGTGGTCCGTCCGCTCGACGTTCGATCACGCACCCCACCTCCGCCACAAGGACGGCAGTCCCGTGCCGTGCGCCAGTTGCCACACCGATCTCTCCGGTGGAAACGCTCTCTCGCTTGCCGCACCCGGGAAGAAGACCTGCGCGCCGTGTCACGACGGCGCCACGGCCTTCAAGCTGACAGGCACGACATGTACGCGCTGCCATCCCGGCCCTTCGAAGTGACCCGCAAACGGCGGGTGTAAGGCCGGCCCTGCGGCGTGCGTTTGATGGGCAAATGCAGACGCCCACGCTCGCCGCTCTCGTTCTCGCAACTGTCGGCGCGGCGTCCTCCTCGGTCTCGGCGAACACGGTAGCGATGGATGCGGGAGCGAACGGCTACGCCGAACCTCCGGCGCCGCGCCGGATCGAGGGCAGGTTCGGCATGCTGATCGGCGGCAGTGACGTCGGTGACGCCGACGGCTTCTCGATGGGCGTCTCCGCAGGCCTCGGCTATCGCATCGGTGACATCACGCTGCGCGCCTTGTTCGATCACTACCGCGTCGGCGATGGCGGCGACGAGACAATGAACCGCCGCGGTCGCGGGACGCGCGCGGGTGGCGCGGTTCGTTACTCGTTCGCAAACACGGGCGAACCCGATCGCCAGCGCGGTGGCCTCGGCGTCGACTTCTGGGGCGAGCTCGGCTTGGGCATCGAGCACATCAACTGGCGTCAGGGCGGCGTCCTCGACCGCCCGAGCGGTGAGATCGCGATCGGCTTCGAGCTCGACGGTCAGGGCGAGCGCACGAGCCGCGGTCGTCGCCGTCACGTCGGATACTTCATGGCCTTCCGCTCGCTCGTCGGTCAGGGGCCCGAGATGGATGGCCCCGCGATCTGCGCGGGCCCGTGTACCAAGGCGACCCGTCCGTCTCGCACGGACGTGAGCATGTTCTTCGAGGTCGGCCTCCACTGGGGCCGCTAGTCACAACCGAAAGGATCTTCCGATGACGATCTCAATGCGGGTGCTCCGGCACTCATGGCTGTGCTCTGCCCTGTTTGCGGTGAGCGCCGCGTGCGGCGCGTCCAAGGCCGCCTACACCCCGTCCAGTAGCGCTCCACCAGCAACGGCCGCGGGTGACTACGGCGGCGGCTACGTCGCTCGTAGCCCTGGTTCGTCGAGCCACGCGTCGATCGACCGCGGCGACAGCAGCGGCTACATCGCCGAGCAGCCTGCGCCAGATCGCCCGGGCCTCGGGACCGCCTGGGGCGAGGCCGTCAACGCCCCGATCTCGTTCTCCGCCTTCCAGCGCTCGGCACCGTCGCCATGGGCCGAGGTCGCGCTCCACTACAACGACGCCCGGGGCGTCCAGGCCCACGCGTCCTACCTCGGCACGAGTCCACAGCCGCTCGAGGTCTACACCTCCGATCGCTCGCTCTCTGTCGCGCTCACGGACGAGTCGGGTCGCACGCTCGAGGGCTACACCGCAGGTGGCCGCGCCCTTGTCATCGGCAACGACGGTGGCCGCTACAAGATCGTCGTCCGCAACGGCACCACAGCTCGCTTCGAGATCGTCGCCTCCGTCGACGGCCTCGACGTCATCGACGGCCAGCCCGCCGACCCGAACCGCCGCGGCTACATCGTCGACCCGCACGACGTCCTCGTGATCGACGGCTTCCGCACCTCCGACGACGCCGTCGCCGCCTTCCGGTTCGGCGCGGTCGCCGACTCGTACGCCGCCCAGACCTCGGGCGATCGTAACGTTGGCATCGTCGGCCTGGCGATCTTCTCCGAGCGTGGCGCCGTGTGGACGCCACAGGAGCTCGGGCGGCGCGACACCGCCGATCCGTTCCCGAATCGTGGCTACGCGATACCTCCGCGTTGACCGATCGGAAAGCGTTTGGTACACAACGGCTCCTCTACGGAGCCATCGCCAAGTGGTAAGGCAGTGGTCTGCAAAACCACCATCCCCGGTTCAAATCCGGGTGGCTCCTCCAAAGACCTCAGCGGAAACGCTGGGGTCTTTTGCTTTGAGTTACGGGCCAGGAATGCCACCGACGTGGGCAGTCGGTGAGGAAACTGAAACTACTGGGTGGGCACCGTCAACTAAGCGGCGTGTCACTGACGCCCGGGTCTCCCCACACTACGTACACGCGGCTGGCCTTGGGCACCACCGTCGGGACCTACGTCCTCATCGCCATCGGTGCTCTGGTGCGCGCCGCCGGCGCCGGACTCGGGTGCCCCGACTGGCCCCGATGCTTCGGACAGTGGATCCCGCCAACGTCGGCCGACGAGCTGCCCGAGGGCTGGGACGTCACGCAGTTCAACCCGATGCACACGTGGCTCGAGTACGGAAATCGCCTCGTCGGCGTGCTCGTGGGCTTTCTGATCCTTGGCACGCTCGTCTTCGCGATACGGCGCCATCGCCGTGACGCAGCCGTGCTGTGGCCATCGGTCGCGGCCTTCGTCCTGGTCGGCGTGCAAGGCTGGCTCGGTGGCCAGGTTGTCGCGAAGCAGCTCGACTCCGAAACGTTATCGTTGCACCTGCTGCTCGCCCTCGTGATCGTCGGCCTGCTGCAGTTCGCGTACCTCAGTGCGCGCCTGCTCGAGCGCGACCGAGCGAGCGGAGAGCAGCAGCGTCCCGCTGCGCAGCGCGCCGTCGGTCACGGGGCGCTCGGCGTGGCCGCGTTGTTGCTCGGACAGATCGGATTGGGCACGGTCGTGCGCAGCACCATCA
>JANOPP010000087.1:0-33601 GCA_031421915.1 Myxococcales bacterium
GCGGAGCCATCAAGCGAGCGATCAACGTCGCAGTGACTGCGCGTGTCGACGACAAGGGGACGGGCGCGACCGTCCGCGCGACGAGCGGCGAGCTCACGCTGCTCGAGCTGACCGATGCGACGTCGCCAGTCACGCTCGATCGCTGGGTCGCAGATCCGAAGGCCGAGCTCACCTCGACGATCGCCGGCACCCTCTCGATCCCACGCCTCCCCGCACGCGAGCTGCTCGCGATCATCGGTCGCACCGACATCCTCATGGGGTCGGTCCAGGGCAAGGTCGAGGTCGGTGGGACGTTCCTCGTGCCAACGGCGAAGGCGAGCGTCGATGTGCTGTTGCTGAAAGTGAAGCCGAGGCTCGTCACCCGACCACCGCCGACCTTGACCGCGATGCACATCGAGGCGAGCTGGGATGGCAAGGCCGGCAAGCTCCACGTGACCGGCGCGGAGGCGAACAAGGGCAGCCTCGAGATCGATGCGGCGTTGACCCCCGCGGACCTGTCATCGCTGCGCGCGAGGCTGAAGATCACGGACTTCGATGTCGCCCCGGTCGTCGTGTTCCTGCCGGGGCCGCTCGTCGGCGCGAGCGGCAAGATCGAGGCGGACCTGACGATCAAGGGCGTCGACCTCTCGCTCGGGACGGTCGACGGGTTCGTCCATCTGATCAAGGCTCGCGTGCCGATCGCGCCCGTCGTCGGCACGCTGCACCAGGCCGATATCCGGATCGACGCCAACGCCGGTGGCGTCGACGTGACGCTCGATGGTCGGGTCGGTCCCGGTACGATCAAGCTGAAGGCCACGACGACGGATCTTGTTCATGCCGAGCTGACCGGCGAGGTCACCAAGTTCCAGCCGATCATCGCCGCCGCGCCCTTCATCAGCGGCCGCATCCTCGGGAACTTCGAGCGCGACGGCTTGACGTGGCGCGGGACCGCGAAGATCTACCGCGCGGCGATCGACGTGCCCGAGGAGCAGGGCAACGTGCTCCTCGATGCGACCACGCCCGAGGATCTGATCTTTGTCGATCGCGCGATCCCGCTGCCGAAGAGGCTCGCACAGGCGCCGCTGCAGCCGTTCCTGATCGCGAAGGTCACGCTCGAGACAGCGCGCGTCACGGTGCCGCAGATCCAGGTCATCGGTCCGATCGTCGGCTCGATCTCGGGCGAAGTCGATGTCTCGGTCGGCTCGACGCTCGGACTCGATGGCGAGGTCTCCGTCGAGACGGCGACGATCGTGATCGCGGGTCGTCGCTATCGGGTCGAGCGCGGTCAGGTCACGTTCGATGGCACCCGCGACGCCATGATCGACGTCAGGCTTGCGCACGATTTCCCGACCGTCACGATGTACGTGAACGTCGCGACCCGGATCAGCCAGATCGACAAGGTCGAGCCGCAGTTCACGAGTGAGCCCGGCATCTACACGCCGGGCCAGCTGCTCGGCTTCTTCCTCGGTGGCGCGCCGGGCGGCGATCCGTCGAAGCAGACCTCCGAAGCTGCGCAGGGCCTGGGCGCCGCGATCGGCTCGGTCCTCGGTGGCAAGCTCCTCAAGAAGGTGCCGCTCATGAAGCGAATCCTCGAGCGCGTGCAGCTCAACTGCAAGCCAGGCGCAGGGCAGAGCTCCGCGGCATGCACGGCTGGTACGTGGGTCACCAAGCGCGTGTACGTCACCGCCGAGACTCGGATCGCCAGTCGTCCCGACGAGAACTCCAACGAGGGCAGGGTCGAGTATTACTGGAAGCCCTGGCGGACGGTCGAGCTCACCGGCGGTGACAAGCGGTTCTTCGGCCTCGATCTGCTGTGGCGCCACCGCTGGTGACCCTCCCCAACTAGTTGCCGTCGAGGACGGCGTCGAGTGCGGCGACCAGGGACACGAGGTCCGCGTGGAGCGCATGCGGATCGACCTCGTCGTCCTCGATCTCGTGCGTCGTTGCGGCCGCCTCGGTCATGCGGTCACGAAACAGCGCGAAGTTCGGAGACTCGTTCGACGTGGTGAACCACATCGTCTGGTGGGGCGCGTAGAGCGACTCGTCGCGCCACTCCCAGCCGTTGTCGATGAGGATCTCTTTCAGGGTCGACCAGCGCGCATCCATCATGAGGCCAGTCGCTGCACGGCGCGTGCCCTGCCGATGTTCAGCGATCAGACGACTTACCGCGAACCCGACCGAGAAGCCCGCGCACGGCGGACCGTGCGCCCAGGCGCGGTAGCTGTGTGATCGCCTTGGCGAGGGCGAGGGCGAGCTGCAGCGGTGACGTGCCGCGGGCCTCGATCGTGGAGCTGGTTCCCGTCGAGACGTCCTCGATCGCACCGCGCGCGATGGTGCGGGATCCGTCGCTGCGAATCTCGACCACGAGGCGGGCCACGACGGGCGGTTCGTCGGACCGCTCGATCTCGACGGGAGCCTTCCGCATCAGCTCGGGCTTCCCAGGGGCGTCTTTCACCCACAGAGCTTAGTACAGTGCGCGCATGACGGCTCTTGATCTCTCGACTCTCCGCGATCGCATCGAGGCGGTCGACCGCCAGATCATCGCTCTCCTCGCCGAGCGGCTGAAGATCGTCGAGGGCGTCGCCGAGGCCAAGCTGTCTACTGCCGCTCCGTTCCGCGACCGCGAGCGTGAGGAGCTGCTGCTCCAGCGGCTGCGAGCGCAGGCGACCGCCGCGGGAATCGATCCGCATCAGATCGAACGTATGTACCGGGTCATCATGGAGATGTCGATCGCCCACCAGGAGGCGACCGTGCGCAGCCGTGAGGACGCCCCGCTGCGGATCGCGTACCAGGGCGTCGAGGGCAGCTACAGCCACCTCGCGGCGCAGCGTCGCTACGCCGGTCGTGCGGGCGGCGCGCTGCTCACCGGCCACGATACGTTCAAGAGCGCGGCGGATGCGGTGCACGAGGGTCTCGCGGATCTCGCGCTCTTGCCGATCGAGAACACGACGGCCGGAAGCATCAACGAGGTCTACGATCTGCTCGCAGGTGGCGCGCTCCACATCACCGGCGAGGTCGTCAGCGCGATCGAGCACTGCCTCCTCGCACTGCCGGGCGTGACGCTCGACGAGCTGCGCATCGTGAAGTCTCATCCGCAGGCGCTCGCGCAGTGCCACGGCTTCTTCGCGAAGCATCCGCAGCTCACGCCGCGCCCCGAGCTCGATACCGCGGGATCGGCGCGGCATGTCAGCGAGGGTAGCGATCGCACCGTCGCCGCGATCGCGAGCGCGGCAGCCGCGAAGCGCTACGGTCTCGCGATCCTCGCGCACGGAATCCAGTCGGCCGCCGGCAACGCGACACGGTTCGTCGAGATCGCGCTGCGCTCGGCGCCGGTCGCCGAGGGTACAACGGTCAAGACCTCGCTCGTGCTCGCGCTCGCCGATCGCCCGGGTGCCCTCGGCGAGATCCTGATGCGGTTCGCTGCGCGGGGCCTGTCGCTGACGAAGATCGAGTCGCGGCCGATCCCGGATGCGCCGTTCACCTATCGGTTCTATGCCGACGTACTCGGCCACGCGGCGAGCGAACCATTTCACGCGGCCCTCGACGACATCCGTCCACTGACCACCGAGCTCCGCGTGCTCGGCACGTATCCGGCCGCCGCCGAGTAGAAAATCGCGGTACGAACTCGCATGCGCGCTGTTCGCATTCACGAGCTCATCGGTCCCTCCGGCCTCCGCGTCGACGACGTTCCCGATCTCACCGCGTCCGCGGGACAGGTCGTGATCGACGTCAAGGCCGCCGGGGTGAACTTCCCCGACATCCTGATCACGCACGGCAAGTATCAGTTCAAGCCGACGCCTCCGTTCTCACCGGGAGGTGAGGTGGCCGGTGTCGTGCGCGCGATCGGCTCCGGCGTCACGACCGTTGCGGTCGGCGATCGCGTCGCGGCGACCACGCTCTACGGCGGCTATGCCGAGCAGCTCGGTGTCCCCGAGCTCGCAGTCGTCAAGTTGCCCGACGCGGTGAGCTTCGAGATCGGCGCGGCGACGCTCCTGACGTATGCGACCACGCACCACGCGCTCGCCGATCGAGCGGCGCTCAAGTCCGGCGAGACCCTCCTTGTCCTCGGCGCGGCAGGCGGCGTCGGCATCGCTGCCGTCGAGCTCGGCAAGCTCACCGGCGCTCGCGTGATCGCCGCGGCCTCGACCGACGACAAGCTCGCGTTCTGTCGCGCGCACGGCGCGACCGACGGCATCAACTACACGACGGAGGATCTCAAGGAGCGGATCAAGGCGCTGACCGGCGGCAACGGCGTCGACGTCGTCTACGACCCGGTCGGTGGTCCGCTCGCCGAGAGCGCGCTGCGCGGCACCGCGTGGCAGGGGCGCTACCTCGTCGTCGGCTTCGCGTCGGGCGACATCCCGAAGATCCCGCTCAACCTCGTGCTGCTCAAGGGCTGCCAGATCATGGGCGTGTTCTGGGGCAGCTTCGCGATGCGCGAGCCGGCGAAGAACCGCGCCCACGCGGAGCAGCTGTTCGCCTGGATCGCCGAGGGCAAGTTGTCTCCCGCCGTCGATGCGGTCCTCCCGTTCACGCAGGCGGGGGAGGCGTTGCAGCGCCTCGAGCGCCGCGAGGTCAAGGGCAAGCTCGTACTGGTGCCCTAGCGCATCCCGCAGGCCGAGACGCCGCCCTCGAGACCCTTCTTGAAGGCACCCGAGCGCTGCGCGGCCGAGCCGTGCGTCCACGTCTCAGGCTGCACGCGACCCTGCGTCTTGCGCTGGATCGTGTCGTCGCCGATCGCCGAGGCCGCGTTGAGTGCCTCGTCGACATCGCCGACCTCGAGGAGGCCGCGGGAGTTCGCATCCTTCGCCCACGCACCGGCGAGGCAGTCCGCCTGCAGCTCGGTCTCGATCTGGTTGACCTCGCCACGCCCGAGCTTGCCGCGCAGGTTCTGAACGTGGTGTCCGACCTCGTGCGCGATGACATACGCCTGCGCGAAGTCACCGGGCGCGCCGAACCGACGACGGAGCTCGTCGTAGAACGTGAGATCGATGAACACGCGCTTGTCGAGCGGGCAATAGAACGGACCGACCGCGGCTGTCGCCGTGCCACATGCAGAGTCGACCGACTCGCGGAACAGCGTCATCCGCGTGTCCTGATAGCCGTCGAGCTGCTGGCCGAACGTCTTCTGGACATCGTCGAGCACGAAGCCCACGAAGCTCGAGAGCTCGTCGGGCTGTGCGTTCTGCGTCGGCTGCTGCGAGACCTGCTGGCTCGGTGCGCCGCCGCCCGTACACATGCTCAGGCCACCACCGCCGAACATCAGCGCGCCGATCACGACGATCCCGATCAGGATGCCCTTCCAACCGAACCGGCTGGCGATCGCGAGGATGCTGCCCAGCGGCAAGCCACCTCCACCGATCCCGCGCGCGGGGCCCATGGCACGACGGTCATCGACGTTCGAGCTGCGATGCGATTTGTCCCAGAACATGACGATCGAAGATGCAATCACGTCGCCAACGACGTGTGCGCCTACGACACGTTCGCCTGCCGCGGATGCGCCTCGAGCCAGTCGAGGATCTCCCCGACCTTCGCGCGATCGAGCGCCTTGTCCTCACGACCATGGCCAGCGCCCGGGAGCAGATCCCAGGTGAGCTCCTGGTTACAGTGCTCGAAGTAGTCGCGCAGACGCGCGGCGGCGGGGTGGGCTGGGTTCGCATCGCCCACGAGGAAGTACGCGGGCAGAGCGCGTGCAGGACACTCTCGCGTCGTCAGCGGCGGTTGACCGCCTCCGTGAAACACGACGCCCGCGAACAGCTCGTCGAGCAAGGGTGCATGCATGCCGATCGCGGTCGCGCCGCCCGACCAGCCCGCGGCATAGATCCTGGCCTGATCGATCGGCATCGCGCGAATCACCTCGCGCACCTGCTCGGCGATCCAGGTCGGCGTCTGCCTCCAGCTGTACCACTTGCCATCCTCACAGCCGGCGCCGCGCGGACAGTGCAGCGACAGCACGACGAAGCCGCGCTCGATCGCGACTTCCTTCCAGCGCTTCGCCGCGGTCGCCGCATCTTCGTGATTGCCGTGCATCACGACGAGCAGAGGGAGTGGGCGCGCTGCCTCGGTGGGCGCGTCGATCGTGCACTTCTCACACGGCGGGGAAGGCCGGACGACCTTGAACGGGGCGCCATCGTCGCCGCGGGCGCCCTCGCGGCACGCTGCCAGAACGAGGACCACGGCGAGGATGGACCGTGTCTTCATGCCCAGATGAAGAGCAAGCGACATGCCGCGATGTACGACGACGCGGCGTGCCGTGGCGACACGATGTGCGAATGAGGCGCACAGCTCGACTTCACTTCAATAGTGCTGTTTTCCGACGAGGACGCCATGCTTGAAGGATGCGCTGGCAGTACCTGTTCCTGACCGTCGTCGCATGCGGAGTTCCCCCGAAGCCGAAGAGCTTCACGACGAGCGCGAGTGCCCCGACATCGCGCGCGAGCTCCGAGGTGCGGTTCGCGACGACGGAGTCGTCGACGCAGGTGACGTGTCCCGATGCCGCAGCGCGGGTCGATGGCACGCTCGTGTGTTCGGACGAGGCACGCGCGCAGTCGCTGACGATCCTGGATCTCGCGGACGCGTGGACCCCGAAGCTGTTCGCGACCCAGCCAGATGGAAGTGCGCCGATCTTTCGCGCGACCTATCTCGCGCTCGCGGCCGACAAGGATCTCGGGGGCAAGCCGCTCGATCATTCGCAGGAGCTCGCGGAGCTGTATGGCGTGGTGCCGTCGCTCGCGATCGTCCGGGCGCGACTGGCCGATGAGGCGCGGCACGCGTGTCACGCCGCGATCGACTCGACACCGATCGCGCTGCTCGACAAGCCGTACGCGCAGGATCACAAGGGCGTCGTCCAGGCGCTGAGCTTCCGTCGCATCGCGCTCGAGAAGCAGCTCACGGCGGAGGTCGCGAAGCGCAGGCTGCCTGATCTCGCTGCACTCGCGACGGTCACCGACAAGGCTGTCGCCGACAGGTACACCGCATGGAAGACCGCGGACGGGATCCATCGCGGACTCCTCGCCGCGCAGCAGCACCTCGTCTGCGAAGGCTACCTGGCCGCGAAGGATGCCGACGGCAGCGTCACGTGGAAGACGTCGAACGCGGTCGAGCTGTTCCAGCGCCGCAACTTCTTGATGCCGAACGAGCGCCTCGACCAGGAGACGCGCGAGGCGATGGCGCTCGACAGTCGCGAGCTCGACTACCGGCTCGCGCTGCGGATCCTGCGCGAGCGCGTTCTCGATGCGACGGGCCTGATCGAGGACGGGACGGCGAGTGGCGGGCCGCAGCCGATCCTCGGTCGCCTGCTCGATCCGTCACCGATGCGCGCGGCTCGCGGTCGCGAGAAGCCGCTCACGAACGGTGCCCCCGATCTCGTCGGTGCGGCAGTCGAGGCAGCGGCGAAGCAGCTCGGCTGGACCGATGCCGCCGAGGTTCGCGCGTTCCTCGAGCGCAACCCGACCGGGCTTCGGGCGGCGATCGCGCTGCCGGCGCTGCCTGCGTATCACTCGGCGCACATGGACCTGTCTGCGGAGATCGATCGCGGCGACGTCTGGTACGACGACACGCCGATCGCGCGGAAGATCTTGCATCGGCCGACGCTGACGCTGTTCGTGATGGACAACGGCACCAAGCGTCCACTCGTACGGTGGCCGACGACGATCGGCGGCTGGTCCGATGTGTCGACGAATGGCTACGTCGCCCAGAAGTGGAAGGAGTCCGACGTTGGCCCGCGCGTGTGGCGCGAGCTGTATGCAGCACCGACGTGGCTCCCGCCGCCGACGACGCCGGATCGCGATCTCGTCAAGAACATGTACAACGGCCGCTGGGAGCTCAAGAAGTCGATCATGGGTCCCGGACCGCATGCCGCGTTCGGTCTGGTCAAGCTCGTCCACGACAACGTCGTCACCAAGAAGGACGGCACGGTCGAGTACTGGAACAACGGCATCGGCTCGCACGGCTCGGCGAGCGTGACGTCGATCGTCAACGGTACGAGCCATGGCTGTCATCGGCTCTACAACCAGCTCTCGGTGCGCCTCGCGAACTTCCTGCTCCATCATCGCGAGCACGTGGTGAAGGGCGAGCAGAAGGTTGGCTATCGCCGCATGGTGCATCACAAGGGCAGCTTCCTCGCGAAGGTCGACACGAAGGGCTACCTGTACGAGATGACGCCGCCTGTGCCGGTCGTGGTGACCAAGGGCAACATTCGCAGCGCGCGCAAGGTTCCGCCGCGCAACAGTGCGCCGGCGGACTAACCCGCAATCGCGGCGTCGGCGATCGGCGCATCACCGAGGCGCGCGACGACGAACGCGTAGAGTCCGGCCGCGTCGAAGGTGTGGCGCACCGAGACGCGCCAGCCGATCTGCGAGAAGTGATCGGCTTCGATCTCCGCGAGCGTCTCGCCCCAGTACTGCGATGAGACCGGCACGACACCGTCGTTGACGCCGGAGACCTTGCGCAGGAACGTGTGCGCCGGGATCAGCGGCAGCGGCACCACGCTGTCCTCTTTGTGCAGACCGCCGACGACGCACGCATAGCGCACGCCCGCAACGTCGGGCGTCTCGCGATTGAACTGCTCGAGACTCTCGGTCGAGAGCCATTCGAGCGCCTCGATCGGCATCCCGAGGACACTGACGAGCCGGCGCGCCCAGTCGAGCGGCCCCTTGTGCAGGAGATCCGCGATCGGGGAGCCGCGATGGGGCGTCCCGATTGTGACGAGCGAGCGCACGCGGCTCGCGAGGCCGAGGTGCGTGAGCGCGTAGCGCGCGTCGAGCCCGCCGAGGCTGTGTGCGATCAGATCGATGCGCGCGTGGGGCAGGGCCTCGATCGCCGCGACGAGCTCCTTCGCCCGCGCGGGGACGGACGACGCCATCGGCAGCTTCACGGCATGCGCGTGACAGCCGAGCGAGCCGAGGTGCTTCGCGATGCCGCGGAAGTAGTCGAAGCGCGCGCCGGGTACGCCGATCCGATCGAAGCCGAACAGCCCGTGAACGAGCACGACGGGCAGGGGAGCACCGCGCGGCGTCGGGCCGGGAATCGGAATGACGCCGTGGAGGGGAGCCTCGGCCTGCGGGACCCGGGCGTCGGTGTCGGGCTCTCGCTTGGGCCGCCACAGGACGCTCGCGACCGCGACGAGCATCACGGCGACGAGCAGCGCGATGACCAGGATCGTCACGGTCACGGCAGCACCGCCACGGTCCTGCAATGGTACATCTTCGTCAGATGAGACGCGTCCTGATCGTGCTCGCTCTCGCGGCGTGCGGCGGCCCCCAGCAGAGCGGGCCCGTGCAGAGCACGTCCGACGTCGATGGCGATGGCGTCCCGGACGTCCGTGATCGCTGCGCGTACGTCGCGGGCACCGAGGAGCTCGACGGCTGTGCCGCGCCCAAGGACGGCAAGGATCGTGATCGCGATGGCATCTTCGATGCCGACGACAACTGTCCCGACGAGCCCGAGGACATGGACGGCCACGACGATCGCGACGGCTGCCCGGAAGCCAAGATCAAGGAGCCCGCAGCGGCGGTCCCTGATCCAGCCGCGCCGCCCGCGCCGGATCCGGCACCCGCGAAGCTCTGACTGCGGCAGTTTGTCGCGCAGATCTGCCGCGCGGTTTTGCCACAGCCTGGTCGTCGACGGATGGGGTGATAACGAGCATCCCAGCATCACCATCCGTGCGCCGGTGCGACGACACGCCACTCCAAGAAAAGCCCGGCCAACCTTGCGAAATGGTGGCCGGAGATGGTTCAAGGATCGCGCGCGCGAGCTCGATGTCGGCGCACTCTATCTCACGGCAACAACGCAGGAACCTCCATGCCGCGTTTCACATTCCCCGAATGGACCGAGACACTCAAGAAGTGGATCAGCCTCCTGGTCCTCGGTGCTCCCGTCTACCTGGTCGCGCTGGTCGCATACGGCGTGACGCCGGAAGCGATCCGGCTCGGCTATCAGCCGGAGCAACCGGTGCCCTACAGCCACGCGCTCCATGCGGGTGAGCTCGGCATGGACTGTCGCTACTGCCACTCGACGGTCGAGGTGGCGGGCGAGGCGGCGGTCCCCCCGGCCGCGGTGTGCATGAACTGCCACGTGGCCGTGAAGAAGGACTCCGACGCGCTGCTGCCGATCCGGCAGGCGTATGCCGAGAACAAGCCGGTGCACTGGACCCGCGTCACCGACCTCCCGGACTACGTCTACTTCAACCACGCCGCACACGTGAACGCGACTATCGGTTGCGAGACATGCCACGGCCGCGTCGATCAGATGGTGAAGGTCTTCCAGGCCAAGCCGCTGACGATGGAGTGGTGCCTCGAGTGCCACCGCAACCCGACCCCGTTCCTCCGCAAGCAAGAGGCCCTGACGACGATGGGCTACGTGCCGGGCAAGGATGAAGGTCGTGCCGTCAAGCAGGCCAAGAACGTCAACCCGAACATCAACTGCTCGACCTGCCACCGCTAGGAGCGCCGAGTATGTCCGCCAAAGAACCAGAGCTCCCTGTCCACGACGACCACCACGGTCACGACCACGACCACGGTCATGATCACGATCATGCGGCTGCCGATGACGTAGTGCCCCTCGGGGCCACGCCCTCGTACGGTTACTGGCGCTCGCTTCGCGAGCTCGACGGCCAGGCTCCGTTCCAGACCGATCCGACTCCGAAGGAGTTCGCGACCGCGCCGGATCGCCAGATCGACCCGCTGCACCGCCGCAACTTCTTCCAGCTGATGGGCGCGTCGATGGCGCTCGCCGGCGTCGGCGCATGTCGCTACGAGAAGGAAGAGATCGTTCCGCTCGCGCGCCGCCCCGAGGGTCAGATCCCGGGACAGACGCAGCAGTACGCGACGGCGTTCGAGCTCGGTGGCGTCGGCCACGCGCTGCTCGCGACGTCGTACGAGGGTCGCCCGATCAAGCTCGACGGCAACCCGGAGCATCCGTTCGCCAGCGGCGGAATCGTCCCCGGAACCTCGCGCCGCGCAGGCAGCTCGACCTTCGCGCAGGCCGCCGTTCTCAACCTCTACGATCCGGATCGCTCGCAGAGCTTTGTCGCCACCGGCAAGGGGTCGTCGGCCGACGCGTTCGCAAGCGCTCTCGTCGAGCTGCGCAAGAACCCGTCCGGCATGCGGATCCTCAGCGAGGCGAGCTCCTCGCCAACGGTTCAGCACCTGCGGCGCCGGCTCACGGGCATGGGCGTCGGCTGGCACGAGTACGAGCCGATCTCGTGGGACAACGAGCGCGAGGGAACGCGTCGTGCGTTCGGCGTGCCGATGCGTCCGATCGCGCGGCTCGATCGCGCCGAGACGATCCTCGTCATCGACGGGGATATCCTCGAAGATCATCCGGCCGCGCTGCGCTACGCGCGCGACTTCGCGCGCAGCCGCCGCATGCACGGCTCGCTCGGCATCGGCAAGATGAACCGGCTGTGGGCGGTCGAGAGCAATCTCACCAACACCGGCGCGATGGCGGATCACCGCCTCGGTCTCCGCTCGGAGCTCGCGCTGCCGTTCGTGATGGCACTCGATGCCGCCCTCGGTGGCGCCGGCGGGTCCAGCTCGGAGTTCCTCAAGGAGAAGAAGGTCGCCGAGTTCCTCAAGCACCTCACGGACGAGTTGCGCGCGAACACGGGACGCTCGATCGTGATCGCCGGAGCACGTCAGCCTGCCGAGGTCCACGCGATCGTCGCGAGGATCAACCAGGTGATCGGCGCTCTCGGTGCGACGCTCGACTACCATGTCGATCCGGATCCGGATCGCAAGCCACACCTCGAGTCGATCGTCGAGCTGGCCAAGGACATCCAGAACAAGCGCGTCCAGACGCTCGTCATTCTCGGCGGGAATCCGGTCTACAACGCACCTGCCGATCTGGACTTCGCAAAC
This sequence comes from Myxococcales bacterium, assembly GCA_031421915.1. GTDB lineage: Bacteria > Myxococcota_A > Polyangia > Haliangiales > Haliangiaceae > JABFXX01. The sequence goes on from JANOPP010000087.1 coordinate 11,838, forward strand.
CTGCTCGGCCAGGTCACTACGAGCGTTCACCTCAGTGACTACGTCGACGAGACCTCGCGCAAGGCAACGTGGCATGTGCCGCGCTCGCACTTCCTCGAGGCGTGGGGTGATACGCGGACGTGGGACGGAACGATCACCATCGCGCAGCCGCTGATGGCGCCGCTCTACGGCGGACTGTCGGCAGCCGAGCTGATCTCCATGTTCCTCGGCGAGGCCAAGACCGGTGAGACGCTCGTCAAGGAGGCCCACGCGGCCCTCGGCGTCACCGCACCGTGGCGGCAGAGCGTTCACGACGGCTTCGTGCCGAACACACAGCTGCCCGCCGGGACGGGACAGGTCACGGGCTTCGCACCACCGCAGCTCACGCCGAGCCAGCTGGGCGGCAGCAAGCGCGCAAACGGTGACATCGAGGTCACGTTCGCGAAGTCGCCGTTCTCGTATGACGGTCGGTTCGCGAACAACGCGTGGCTCCAGGAGCTGCCGGACTTCCTCAGCAAGGTCACGTGGGACAACTACGCTCTCGTCGGTCCCGAGACCGCTGAGGCGCTCGGTCTCGCGAACGACACGCTGATCCGCGTCAAGGTCGGCGATCGCGAGATGGAGGTTGCCTGCTACACGATGCCCGGTCAGGCGCGCTACTCGGTGAGCCTCGTGCTCGGCGGTGGTCGCAGCGCTGCCGGTCGCGTCGGTGGCGAAGGTAAGCGCACGGTCGGCTTCGACACCAACAAGGTCCGGCTGAGCGGAGGCTTCGAGATCGCCGGCAAGGCGACGGTCACCGGGACCGGCACGTCGTTCCCGCTCGCGAGCGTGCAAGAGCACTGGGACATCCGCACCGGCCTCAAGCCGGGGCTGACCCAGGAAGCGATCGCAGAGCGGTTGCCGCAGCTGATCCGCGAGACCACGAAGAAGACGCTCGAGGACAACAAGGCCTGGAGAGCCGAGGGCGACTCCGGCTACTGGGTCGATCCGAACCTCGCTGCCAACTCCGACCGTCCCAACCTCGGTGGTCAATCTCTGTTCAAGGAGAAGGACTACTCCGGTCACCGCTGGGGCATGACCATCGATCTCTCGACGTGCACCGGCTGCAACGCGTGCGTGGTCGCGTGCCAGGCAGAGAACAACATCCCGGTCGTCGGCAAGACCGAGATCTTCAACAACCGCGAGATGAGCTGGATCCGGATCGACCGCTACTTCAGCGGCACGCCCGATGATCCGCAGGTCGTGAACCAGCCGATCGCCTGCCAGCACTGCGAGCAGGCGCCGTGCGAGCAGGTCTGCCCCGTCGGTGCGACGCAGCACTCGGACGAGGGCCTAAACGACATGTCCTACAACCGCTGCATCGGCACGCGGTACTGCGCGAACAACTGTCCGTACAAGGTGCGGCGCTTCAACTTCCTCGACTGGAACAAGGAGTGGCGCGAGGCGCGCAATCGCGTCCGCCAGCTGCTGTTCAACCCGGATGTCACCGTGCGTATGCGCGGTGTGATGGAGAAGTGCACGTTCTGCGTGCAGCGGATCCAGAACGGGAAGATCCGCGCGAAGGCGCAGATTCGCGCCGGTCAGCGCCCGGGCACCGTCGACGGGCCGATTCCGGACGGCGAGATCGAGGTGGCGTGCCAGGAGGCGTGCCCGACCGAGGCCATCGTGTTCGGCGATCTCGCCGACAAGACGAGCCGCGTCGCTACGCTGTTCGAGGACAACCGTAGCTACGATCTCCTGCCCGAGACGTACACCAAGCCGCGCACCCGGTTCCTCGCGCGGATCCGCAATCCCAACCCGAACATGCCCGCCACCAAGGCGCAGGCCGGGGGTCACTGATGAGCGCTGCAGCTGAAGAACACGCGCACGAGCCTGGCAAGGCTCGCGAGGCGTTCCGCGCAATCACGCGCGATGTGTCATGGGTTGCCGAGGCACCAAAGCCCCACAAGGCCTGGCTCGCGGCACTTGGTATCGCGCTCATCATGCTCGGCATCGGTGGCCTCAGCATCTTCGTGCTGGTCACCACTGGCATCGGCGTGTGGGGTAACTCCAACACCGTCGGTTGGGCCTGGGACATCACGAACTTCGTGTGGTGGATCGGTATCGGCCACGCCGGCACGCTGATCTCCGCCGTCCTCTATCTGACTCGCCAGAGCTGGCGCGTGAGCATCAACCGCGCTGCAGAGGCGATGACGATCTTCGCCGTCATGTGCGCGTTGCTCTTCCCGCTGCTCCACACCGGTCGTCCGTGGTTCGCGTGGTGGATGCTTCCGCACCCGAACGACATGGGCATGTGGCCGCAGTTCCGCAGCCCGCTGATGTGGGACGTGTTCGCGGTCTCGACCTACGCCACGACGTCGATCCTGTTCTGGTACATGGGCCTCGTTCCCGACCTCGCGACGTTCCGCGATCGGTTCGCCATGAAGGGCGACAAGCTCAAGGCCATCATCTACGGAATCCTGTCGCTCGGCTGGCGCGGTTCGGCCCGCAACTGGCACCGCTACGAGCGCGCGTACTTGATCCTCGCGGGTCTCGCGACGCCTCTCGTGTTCTCCGTCCACTCGGTCGTCTCCTTCGACTTCGCGACGTCCCAGCTACCCGGCTGGCACACGACGATCTTCCCACCGTACTTCGTCGCGGGCGCCATCTTCTCGGGCTTCGCGATGGTGCTCACGTTGATGCTGCCGCTGCGGCACCTGTTCAACTTGCAACACATCATCAAGGAGGCGCACGTCGAGGCGATGTGCAAGATCATGCTGGCGACCGGCATGATGGTCGGCCTCGCGTACGGGACCGAGCTCTTCATCGCCTGGTACTCCGGCAACCTCTACGAGAAGTTCGCGTTCGCGAACCGCGCGTTCGGTCCGTTCTGGTGGGCCTACTTCGCGATGGTGAGCTGCAACGTGCTCATCCCGCAGGCGTTCTGGAGCAAGAAGATCCGCCAGAGCCCGATCATCATCTTCGTGCTCTGCATCTTCATCAACATCGGCATGTGGTTCGAGCGCTTCGTCATCATCGCGACGTCGCTCGCTCGCTCGTTCCTGCCGTCGTCCTGGAGCTACTACACGCCCACGCGCTGGGACGTCGGTCTGTTCGTCGGGACCCTCGGCCTGTTCTTCACGTTGTTCCTCCTGTTCTTCCGCTATGTCCCAGTGATCGCGATGTCGGAGGTCAAGGGCGCGATGCCCGAGGCTCACGCACACGGCGGTCGCAAGGCTGAGCACAAGTAGAGGACGTCATGGCCACCAAGCACGACGATACGTCCCACGACGACCACAACCCCCGGCACGAGCCGCCCGTCGCAACGGGCGAGGGCGAGCTCTACGGCATCCTCGCGGAGTACGACACCCCCGGTGAGCTCAAGGACGCGGCCAAGAAGGTTCGCGTCGCCGGCTACACCGAGTTCGATTGCTACTCGCCTTTCCCGGTGCATGGCATCGACGAGGCGATGGGCATCAAGCGAACCATCCTGCCGCTGATCGTCTTTGGCGGCGGCTTCACTGGCCTCCTCGGCGGTGTGTTCCTCCAGTGGTGGATGAACGCCTACAACTGGCCGTGGAACATCTCCGGCAAGCCGGCGTGGTCGATCCCGGCGAACGTGCCGATCGCGTTCGAAGCGACGATCTTGTTCTCGGTCTTCGCGTCCTTCTTCGGGATGTGGATCCTCAACAAGCTCCCACAGGTCTGGCACCCGTTCTTCCGCAGCGATCGGTTCGCGCGCGTCACCGATGACGCGTTCGTGCTCGGCATCGAGTCGAAGGACCGCCGGTTCGACGCAGTCGGAACGCGCAAGCTCCTCCAGGACGCTGGCGCGATCGCGGTCGAGGACGTCTATCTTGACCCGGATCCGGCGAGCAAGCAGATGCCGAAGTGGATCGTGGCGTTCATCGTCGCGAGCACCGCGTTCGCGCTGATCCCGTTCGCGATCGCCGCCAAGTCACGCAACTCGAAGGCGAGCCAACCGCACATCCACATCTTCGCGGACATGGACTTCCAGCCCAAGTACAAGTCGGACACCGCGATGGACCTGTTCGCCGACGGTCGCGCGAATCGCGGCGAGCTCTCGGGCACGGTCGCCCGCGGCAACCTCAAGGCCGACGACACGTTCTATCGCGGTCTCGAAGGCGGCTCGTGGACGCTCGGCTTCCCGAAGCAGCTCGAGCTGAACGATGCGCTGATCAAGCGCGGCCAGACTCGCTACAACATCTACTGCTCGGCGTGCCACGGCTACGACGGCCGCGGCAACGGCACGGTCCCGCAGCGGGTCGCGGCAGCCGGTGGTGCCTGGCAGGCGCGTAACCTCGTCGAGGCCGGTGGCGCTACGGTCACGATGCCGAACGGCCAGCTGTTCAACACGATCTCGAACGGCTACAACACGATGATGGGCTACGCGGCCCAGATCACCCATGCGGACCGCTGGGCGATCGTTCTCTATGTGCGCGCGCTCCAGCGCTCGCAGAACGCGTCCCTCGAGGACGTCCCACCTGACCAGCGTGGGTCGATCCGCTAGGCGGAGAAGAGGTCTTATGAGCGTTCTCCAACGATCTGATTCGGCTCTTCATCCCGACGACAAGATCAAGGCCGGCAAGCTCGGCGGGACCCTGTTCAAAGCAGGGTTCGCGGTCGCAGTCGTCTTCCTCGTCCTCTCGATCGTCCTCACCCTCATGGGGACGGCGAGCGGCGGCCATGTCAGCAAGTGGGCGCGGTTCTTCCACGCCTACGTGATCGGCTGGTCCTACATCTTCAGCATCTCGGTCGCGATGCTGTGGATCGTCATGCTGCACCACCTGGTGCGCGGACGCTGGCTGACGGCCGTGCGCCGGATCTGCGAAGCGATGGCGGGCGCGTTCCCGATCATCTTCGTCTCGGGCCTCGGCTTCGTCATCCCGCTCGTTGCCGGCTACCAGGACCTCTACTACTGGGCGCATCCGGACGCGCACAACCACGAGCTCAACCACCACCTGCTGCACAAGCTCGGGTGGCTGTCGCCGAACTTCTTCGCGATCCGCTACGTGCTCTACGGAATCGGCATGTCGGGCCTCGCGATCTACTTCGCGAAGAAGTCACGCGAGCAGGACGAGTCGGGTGATCCCAAGATCTCCGAGACGCTTCGCATCGCATCGGCGCCGGCGATGATCCTGTTCTCGCTGCTCGTCTCGATGGCCGCGTTCGACATCCTGATGTCGATGGCGCCGAAGTGGTACTCGACGATCTACGGCGTCAACTTCTGGGGCAGCGCCTGCGTCGGTGGCTTCGCCGCGCTCGCGCTGATCGTCCTCGGGATCCAGCGGACCGGTCGCCTGACCCACTCGGTCACGCCGGAGCACTATCACGACATCGGAAAGTGGATGTTCGCGTTCACGTTCTTCTGGGCGTACACGGCGTTCTCGCAGTTCATGCTCCAGTGGTACGGCAACATGCCGGAGGAGACGCACTGGTACAAATACCGGATGTTTGGCGAGTGGCAGTGGGTGTCCATCGCCATGCTCGTCGGCTTCTGGGCCTTCCCGTTCGTGTTCCTGCTGTCGCGGTGGACCAAGCGCATCGTCCCGTCGCTGGTGTTCTTCAGCGTGTGGCAGCTCGTGTTCCACTGGCTCGACCTCTACTGGAACGTCATGCCGAGCTATCAGTGGCAGGTCGCGTTCCATGATGGCGCGCGCATCGTCGCGGGTCCGCTCACGGGCAACACCGCGTTCCACCAGGTCGGCTTCTCGCCGGTCGACGTCACCGTGTGGCTCGGTCTCATCGGCGTGTTCCTCATGGGGCTCGGCAAGAACCTCCACGGCAACCTGATCCCGACCAAGGATCCCACGCTGCCGGCATCGCTGGCGCACGAAGTCCAGTAGGCAGGGAGGACGAACATGTCAGGCCCCACGCGCAACCCAGACAAGCTCAACACCATCGGCGTTGTCGTCGTCGGTATCTGCGGCGCCGTTCTCGTCTATGTCTCGATCGTCGCCCTCCAGGCGTTCTACTTGAACGACACCTCGGAGATCCAGACGATGGCGGACTACGGCGGCAACGACGTCAGCGCCCGCACGATCAAGACCTCGCAGGTTCAGAACATCACCGAGTACGGCGCGAACGCGGCAGCTCCGGGCAAGGCCGCGACGTATCGCACGCCGATCGACGTCGCGATGAAGCACGTTGTCGATGCGGCGAAGGTCGATCCGGCGGCGCTCGTTCCGGCCGCGGGTCGGTCTGACGAGGCGACCGTGCAGCCGGTGTTCGGCCGTCCGACGCCGGTCGCGGCGCCCCCGGCTCCTCCGGTGGCTCCGGCCGATGGCGCAGGCTCTGGTTCGGCAGCGGGTGCAGGTTCTGGCTCGGCGGCGGGCGCGGGCGCGGGCTCTGGCTCTGCGACTCCGGCGAGCGGCACGGTCGTTCCGATGACTCCGACGGGCGGCACTGGACCAGGCGGATCGACTCCGCCGTCGGGCTCCGGTTCTGCGGCGAAAGGCAATGGTCCGTAGCTCTCACATCGCTCGTACGATCGCCGCCTGTGCGATCGCGACCGTCCTCGGTTCGGGGACGGCGTCTGGTGATCCGTCGGCCGTGGGTTCGAAGGACTTCGTTCCGCCAGTGCACCCGATGTACAAGGCGAACGGCGTCACCGTCGACGAGAAGCTCGGCGCGGTTGTTCCGCTCGATGCGGCGTTCCGCACCCAGGACGGCGCGCGCGTCACGCTCGGCGAGATCATCGCTGGCGAGTTGCCGACGATCCTGACGTTCAACTACTCCGACTGCCCGATGTTGTGCAGCCTGCAGCTCAATGGTCTGTCCGCGGCGCTACCAGCGCTGGCGGTGCCGACCACGTTGACCGCCCCCGGTCTGGAGGGCCCGGGATTCACGCCCGGGCCCGGGATCGACAAGCAGGTCGCCTTCAAGCTCGGCACCCAGTTCCGGGTCGTGACGATCGGCCTCGAGCCGATGGAGTCGACCGAGAAGCTCGCGAAGATGCGCGAGCGCTACATCAGCAAGCTTCCCGAGGCGCAGCAGGACGCGGCGCGCAAGGGCTGGACGTTCCTCGCGGCGGCGACGCCGGGAGACGGCGCGGCGATTCGTCGCGTCGCCGAGAGCGTCGGCTTCAAGTACGTCTACGTCGAGGAGCGCGCCGAGTGGGCGCACCCCGCCGCCCTGATCTTCCTGAGCACCCGTGGAATCGTGACCCGCTACGTTTACGGCATCGAGTTCGACGCTGGCGTCATGCGCGAGTCGATCGTCAAGGCCGGCCTGGCCGAGGCCGCGACCGCTGTCGGGTTCATGAACCGTTGCTATCACTTCGATCCTGCCGCGACGAGTAACGCGCGCGCAGGGGTTCTCGCCCTGCGGCTCGGCGCCGTCGGGTTCCTCGTGCTGCTGGTGTCGGGATTTGGCGTGTTCCACGTCATGCGCCGGCCCCGACGCGACCCGGGAGAGTCATGAAGCCAGTCCGTCCAACAAGCATCCTTCGTCCGATCATCACCATCCTGATGATGGCGGCCCTCGGCACGGTCGGCGTCATCAAGCTGTTCGGTACGCCGAACGCGACGGCGCAGCCGGCACAGACCACGCCACAACCGGCGACAAACCCGAGCGCGGGTGGACCGCCCGCTGCAGGTGCACCGGTCGAGGCTGGCTCGGCCACTGCTCCCGCTGCAGGTGCTCCGGCCGCAGGTGTTCCGGCTGCGGGTGCTCCCGCGGCTCCGGCTCCGGCCGCGGGCGAGATGGCCTGGTACGACAAGCTCGTCGTCAAACCGGTGCAGGACTTCGAGGGCGGCAACTTCTGGATGCCCAAGTACGTCAACTCCGTCACCGACTCGTCGGACATGATGTACATGTCCGTCCTCGCGCTGTCGGCGTTCTTCTTCTTCGCGATCACCGCCGCGGTCATCTACCTGACCTGGCGCTACCGTCACCGCCCCGGTCACAAGGCCGAGCCGAGCCCAGGTCACAACGACGCACTCGAGATCACGTGGACGATCATCCCGACGATCATCAGCGTGTTCCTGTTCTATTACGGCTGGCGCTCGTACATCCAGATCGTCACGCCGCCGCAGAAGGCGATCGAGATCAACGTCCAGGCGTGGCGATGGGCATGGAACTTCAAGCACTACAACGGCGTCGAGGATTCCGACCTCCACGTCCCTGCGGGAGTTCCTGTGCGCCTCGTGATGACCTCGCGCGACGTGCTGCACGCGTTCTACGTGCCGACGCTGCGGACCAAGCAGGACATTATCCCTCGCCGCTACACGTACGTCTGGTTCAACGCGACCAAGCCGGGGACCTATCGCCTCAACTGCGCGGAGTACTGCGGCACGAACCACTCGCAGATGGGAGTCACGAACCCGTCGCCGGAGTTCCCGGACGGTCGCCGCGCGGTGATCGTGGTCCACGAGTCCGGCGGCTACGAACGCTACCTCGCGGACAAGGCCGCGATGAGCTCGAGCATGGAGCCCGACAAGCTCGGCGCGATGCTCTACGAGAAGAAGGGCTGCGTCGCTTGCCACACCGCTGACGGTGGGGTGCGCGTCGGCCCGACCTTCAAGGGCGCGTTCGGAACCGAGGCTGCGATGGCCGACGGCTCCAAGGTGAAGGTCGACGAGAACTACCTCCGCGAGTCGATCTTGTACCCGCAGGCGAAGGCCCGTCCGGGCTACCCGCCGTCGATGCCCTCGTTCGAGGGTCAGCTCAAAGAAAAAGAGATCGAAGGCCTGATCGCCTTCATCAAGTCGCTCAAGTAGGAACCCCATGGCGACCAAAGCAAAAGCCGAACGGAACGACGGGCCGGTCAACGAGCCCGACTACCTGAACGTCAGCAAGGGCCTCAAGAGCTGGCTGTTCACGCTCGATCACAAGCGGATCGGGCTGATGTACCTGTTCGCGATCCTCGGAGCGCTGATCGTCGGCGGCGTGTTCGCGCTGCTGGTCCGCACCGAGCTGTGGGCCTCCGGCAAGCAGCTGATCGATCAGGACACGTACAACAAGTTCTTCACGCTGCACGGCGCCGTGATGGTGTTCCTCGTCATCATCCCCGGCATCCCTGCCGCGCTCGGCAACATCATCATGCCGATCCAGCTCGGCGCGCCGGACGTCGCGTTCCCGCGGCTCAACCTCGCGTCGTTCTACCTGTGGTGCTCGGGCGCGCTGCTGCTCGTGGTCGCGATCCCGTTCGGCGGTCTCGACACCGGCTGGACGCTCTACACGCCGTACAGCCTCGAGTCGAAGACCCCGGTGCTGATGGCCGTGTCAGGCGTGTTCCTGCTCGGCTTCTCGTCGATCTTCACGGGCCTCAACTTCCTCGTCACGATCCACAAGTTCCGCCCGCAGGGCATGAGCTGGTTCCAGATGCCGCTCAACATCTGGGCGATCTACGCGACCGCGATCATGCAGGTGCTCGCGACGCCCGTCCTCGGCATCACGGTGCTGCTGCTTGCCGTCGAGCGGTTCGCGCACATCGGCATCTTCGATCCGACGCTCGGTGGCGACCCGGTGCTGTTCCAGCACTTCTTCTGGTTCTACTCGCACCCCGCCGTCTACATCATGATCATCCCCGCGATGGGCGTGATCTCCGAGATCCTGTCGACGTTCGCGCGCAAGCCGATCTTCGGCTACCGGTTCATCGCGTACTCGTCGGTGTCGCTCGCGCTGCTGTCGTTCCTCGTGTGGGGACACCACATGTTCGTGTCGGGCCAGTCGCGGCTCGCCAACATGGTGTTCTCCGCGCTGACCTTCACGGTCGGCATTCCGGCAGCGATCAAGGTCTTCAACTGGGTGTCCACGCTCTACAAGGGCGACATCCGGCTCAAGACGCCGATGCTCTACGCGCTCGGATTCCTGCTGATCTTCACGATCGGCGGCCTCACCGGCCTGTTCCTCGGCATCCTCTCGGTCGACGTCCACCTCCACGACACGTACTTCGTGGTCGCCCACTTCCACTACGTGATGATGGGCTCGACGCTCGTCGCGTTCCTCGCGGCACTCCACCACTGGTGGCCGAAGTTCATCGGCCGCATGTACAACGAGGCCGTCGCACGCGCGTGCTCCATCGGCGTGTTCTTCGGCTTCAACCTGACCTTCTTGCCCCAGTTCGTCATGGGCTCGAAGGGAATGCCGCGTCGCTACTGGGACTACGACCCGTATTACGAGATCTATCACCAGATCTCGACGATCGGCGCGTTCGTCCTCGGCATCTCGATGCTCATCTCGATCATCAACCTGATGGCGTCGATCAAGAACGGCAAGCGTGCACCGCGGAACCCGTGGGGCGGTAGCTCCCTCGAGTGGGCCGCGCCGACGCCGCCGCCGCTCTTCAACTTCGAGAAGCCGCCGGTGCTCCACGAGATCTACAACTACGACGACCTGGTCGAGGTCGAGGAAGACGTGTGGGAGCGCCGAGCTCCTGTCGACGCCGAGCCGTCCGAGGTTCCCGGCGATGCACACGCGCACGCCAAGCCGTCGCCTGCACAGGTCAAGGCCGCCGAGGACAACCACGCCGAGGTGCTGGCCGCCGAGGCGAAGTCGGAAGCCAAGGCCGAGGCGAAGGTTGCCAAGGCGGAGTCCGACGCACCGGGGAAGACCGCAACGGCAGTCGAGATCCCGCCGCTGAAGGTCGAGGCGAAGGCGGCGGAACCGGCGCCTGCCGAGAAGTCCGCGGACGACAAGGCTGCCGAGGCCAAGGCTGCGGCCAAGGCGTCGGAGGCGAAGTTCGAGGCCAAGGCTGCCGAGGCCAAGGCTGTCACGTCGAAGTCGACCGAGTCGGCAACGGAGACCCCGCCCGCTGATGAGCCGCCCTCCAAAAAGGAGGGCGAGCCATGAGCGAGCAGCCGCACGCCGCGCATGGCGACGACCACGGTGGACACCACGGCTCGGAGTTCATCCAGCACCACTACGACGACGCGCAGCACCAGTTCGATTCCGGCAAGCTCGGCATCTGGCTGTTCCTCGCGCAGGAGGTGCTGTTCTTCTCCGCGCTGTTCGTCGCGTACGTCCTCTACCGGCACCACCATCCGGAGATCTACGCGTACGCGCACAAGTATCTAGACGTGAAGATGGGAGCCATCAACACCGGCGTCCTGATCTTCTCGAGCCTCACCGCTGCGTGGGCCGTGCGCGCGGCCCAGCTCAAGCAGAAGAAGCTCCTCGTCGCGTGCCTCGCGGCGACCATCGCCTGCGCCCTCGGGTTCCTCGTCATCAAGTACTTCGAGTACACGCACAAGATTCACGAGAAGATCCTGTTCGGTCGGTACTTCGACCCGTGCGTCAGCGCCGGCAACACGCCGCTGATCACCAAGGGCAACGAGTGCCCGGGCAGCAAGTCGTCGGTGATCTGGGACAAGGTCACCAACGCACCGGCGAGCGGCTGTTTCGCTGACGTCGCGATCGACCTCGATGCGCGCACGCCGCACGTCCAGGCCGACTGCAAGGTCTTCGAGGTGCAGGGCACCGAGGCCATGAAGGACGGCAAGGTCACGTTCGTCGAGAAGGGGCGCAAGGAGATCATCGGACGCTGCTTCGATCCGGTGTTCGGACCCGGTGGAGGCCTTGGCCTGCCGCCGAACGCGAAGATCCCAGCGCAGACCTATCCGTGCTGGAAGACCAACGCGAACCCGCACGTCTGCAAGGGCGGCTGGTACTTCTCGTGGCATTGCACCGGCCCGCTGTGTGAGAAGCCGTTTGGCGGTGAGGGGCCGTTCGCGACCCAGACCGCGTGTGCCGAGCAGCGCTCCGCAAAGAACGGCGTGCTCGGTTCGCAGGGTACCGCGGTCGTGAGCGACTGCGCGACGGGGGGATCCTCGGGCTTCCTCGTCCAGTACGGCGATCACGACGTCCGCAAGGGCAACCTGCGGATCGACGCGGTTTGCAAGTCACCGGCGGCGCCCGCGGCATCGGGCGATCCGTTCGCAGACCAGGCGCAGGTGCTCGGGCTCGCGCAGGCGACCACGACCAGCGTCGCTCCCCTGACGCACGCCGAAAAGAAGGCAGCGATGTACGCCGGGCCACCGCCCGAGCACACGAACATGTTCTTCACGATCTACTTCGCGATGACGGGCCTGCACGGCATCCACGTCCTCTTCGGTGTGTTCGTGTTCATCTGGCTGCTGATCCGCGCGACCAAGGGTCACTTCACCCCGGACTACTTCGGACCTGTCGACTTCGCTGCGCTGTACTGGCACATCGTCGACTTGATCTGGATCTTCCTGTTCCCGCTCCTCTATCTGATCCACTGAGGACCCCGATCATGGCCACTGCACACCACGACGATCACGACGACCATCACGGCATCGCGCACACCGCTTCCGTCAAGGTGCTCCTGGGCACCGGCGGCGCGCTGATGATGCTGACGCTGGTCACCGTGCTCGCGACCAAGGTCGACTTCGGAACGAACATCAACCTCGCCGTCGCCATGCTGATCGCCGTGATCAAGGCGACGCTCGTGGTGCTGTTCTTCATGCACCTCAAGTACGACAAGATCTTCCACACGGTGATCTTCCTCAGCGCGGTCCTCGCGGCGGTGCTGTTCGTCGGGTTCACGCTGATGGACTCCGGGCAGTACCAGGACACGAACATCTGGGACACGGACAATCCGCCGGTCGCACCGATCGGTCCGCGTCCGTCGTCGGGCTAGCGGCTGTAACAACACAGGCGGGGAGGGCACCGTGGGTTTTCTGGACGTGATCGGCAAGGATCCGACGATCGTCGTCGGCGCGCTCGCCGCCTTCATCTTTGTTGGCGCTGCGTACTTCATCATCACACTCGATCGCCAGCGCGCGACGAGCCCGAGCAAGGACGACACGCAGGTCGGCCTCAAGCTCGTGCTCTACGGGTTGATCCTCGCGGGTGTCTCGCTCGCCGTCGCCGGCGCCACCAATTTCCTCGCGTTCGTGTTCAGCGGTGCCAAGGGCGGCAGTCTGCCGATCCGCGCGGCGTTCCCGCCGATCCTCGTGGGCATCGGTGTCGTCGCGGTTGTCGCGAAGGTGCTGTTGCCGCGGACCAACGCCGCGACGCAGCGACAGCCCGAGCGCTACCTGCTCGGCTCACTGGCGCTGCAGTACGGCGTGTTCGCGATCCTCGGGATCAGCGGCGTGCTGAACGGGATCTTCCTCGAGTATCCGTGGATGATGACATCGAGCAGCCTCGCGTCGACGATCTTCTCCTCCGCGGTCGGCTACCTCGCGCTCAACCGGTTTGGCGCGACGTCGGGTTGGACGATGCCGCAACCACCGCCGCCGATGCCGATGCAGTATCCGCCGCAGGGTGGCGGCCAACCGCCGGGCGGCTACGGAGCGCCGGGAGGTGGGCTCCCGCCGCAGGGTGGAGGTGGCTTCCCGCCTCAAGGTGGAGGTGGCTACCCGCCGCAGGGTGGAGGTGGCTACCCGCCGCCGGGTGGAGGTGGCTACCCGCCGCCGGGCGGTGGTGGCGGTGGCTATCCGCCGCGCTGATCCTGAACGCTGGGCTGCTCTCGCTCCCTAACTCTCTTCGGACGTCCGGGTCGGAAGTCGGGCCGCGATGCTCGTCTCTCCAGCGCGAGACCGGATCACCAGCTCGCCCCCGAGGCTGCGCGCCCGCTCCTCCATGTGCTGGAGACCGTGCCCGCGCGAGGTGACGTCCGGATCGAAGCCGACGCCGTTATCGCAGACCTCGATCGAGAGGGCTCTCGGATCGCCACGCCCCGAGAGCGAGACGTTCGTCGCCCGAGCGTGTCGCACGCTGTTTCTCACCGCCTCGAGCGCGATGAACATCGCCGCGACCGCGACCCGATCGTCGACCATCCGTGCCTCGTCCTCCGGGAACGCGTACGAGATCGCGACCTCGGCGCTGAACAGGTCGTCGCACCGAGCGCGAAGGTGGGACCAGAACGTCGCGAGATCGCGATCGTCACGACGTGTGGCCCAGACCAGCGCGCCGAGCTCGTCGAGGCACGCCATCAGGCGATGCTCCACCGCGAGACTCGCAGGCGTCTCGGCGCTGCGCCGTGCTTGCCACAGCGCCGCATTGAGGCTCGCACCGAACCCGTCATGGAGGTCACGGGCGATGCGCTCGCGTTCTTCGACGATGGCAAGCGCCGCCACGACCTCGCGCAACCGATCTCGCTCGAGCCCTAACGCGATCTCGCGATCGGCGGCGGCGAGGAACAGCCGATGGAGATACAGCGCGGCGGCGCCGAGGCCGAGCGAGAGCAGCGCGGCCGACTTCTCCCCCTGCAGGAGGAACAAGGACGCGATCACGATCGGCGAGATCGAGAACATCACCTGGTTGAACCTCCGGTACAGCGCCGCGCGTGCGCCATGGAGCACCGTCGAGAAGTAGAGAAGCCAGAGGAGGCTGTGGGCGGTACCCTCGAGCGCGATCAGAAGGCCGACGCCGAGCGTCAGCACGACCGTCTCGGTCCAGTTGAACGCGAGGTACAGACGGTGCCTGACACCGTGCTTGATCGTCAGCATCGCGCCGACGAGGGTCACGGCATACACGCCGAGGAAGGTCCACATCGGGAGCGCGTCGGACGAGCCGAGCTCGGTCAGGCGAGCGTTGGTGAGCGCAAAAATCACGACCCCCGCCAGCAGGGTGGCGGTCGTCCGGGGGCGCCGGGTCTGCAGGTGGAGCTGCTCACCGAGGCTGGCGGGCGACGAGTCCGGTGGGCTGCTAGTCGACAAGACGCCGCCGGAGAGCTTCCCTCGTCGCCGCCGCCTTGCTGGTCACCTGGAGCTTCTTGTAGATGCTCTTCACGTGCGTCTGCACCGTGCCCTCACCGACGCCGAGGCTCGCCGCGATGTCGTTGTAGCGGGCCCCTCGAGCGAGCTCGACCAGGACCTCGTGCTCGCGCGCCGTCAAGCCACAGTCGTCCATCGCAGCACGTGGACGGAGGCTCTCGACGAGCTTGCGTGCGATCTCGGGGCTCATCGGTGCTCCCCCGATGGCGGCCTCGTCCAGGGCCTGCAGGATCCGCCCCCGCGGCGTGTGCTTGAGTAAGTATCCGACTGCTCCTGCGCGCATGGCCGCGACGATGTCCTTGGGGTCGGCAAACTTCGTGAGCACGAGGATCTGCGCGCGGGGCTGAGCCTCCGCGATCTCGGAGATCAGCTCGAGACCGTCGCCATCGGGTAGCCGGAGATCGACGAGCGCGACGTCGAACGCGAGCCCCCGTGCGAGGAAACCCCGCGCCGTCGCCACGGTGCCGCAACAAGCGACGGTCACGTAGCCGCGTTCACGATCGAGAAGCGCGGCGAGCCCGCTGCGCACGGGAGCCTCGTCGTCCACCACGAACGCACGCCTCATCGGTCGAGCCTACCCGATCGAGCCCACGTTCATGGGCCGGGTCCCATGTTCATGGGACCCGAGGCGGCACCAACGATCGAGCGGTTCACCATGCGATGTAGCGTGACGGTTGGAGTCACATGAACCGATACACATTCGTAGTTGCGATGCTGGTCCTGGGTGCCTGCGGCAAGAAGACCGACAAGCAGGGTGAGGCGCCGCCGGCGACTCCGAGCAAGGTCACCGACAAGGCGGGCTCGGCTGTCGCCGACGTGAAGGACAAGGCCGGCGCCGCCGTCGCGAAGATCGAGGACAAGGTCGACCAGGCCAAGGCCGTCGTCGCGGGCGCCGACAAGGTCGCGCTCACCGCGGAGGCGTACGAGGCGCTCGTCGTCGGACTCGTGGACTGCAAGATCGTCGAGTACAACATCGACAGCAAGTGCCCCGGGCTGCTCACGCTCCGCGAAGGCCTGAAGAACAGCTCGACCGGCCTCCGTGACATGGCCGGCATGAACGCAGCAGTCGGCAAGAAGCTGCTCGGCCACGCTGCCGCGCCGGTGAGACTCTACTCCGTCGGACTCATGGGCGGGTTGATGGGCACCGAGGCCTCCAGCCAGGACGCGATCGTCGAGGCCGCTGCCAAGGAGACCGATCTAGGCGTCCTGCAGAACATGATCCGCACCGTCGCCAACAGCGGCGCGAAGAACCCCAAGGTCGCCGAGCTCCTCCTCAAGAGCGCCGATCACGCGAACACCGCCGTTCGCCTCCAGGCGGTCTACGCGATCAGCTCGGGCTGGAACCAGGAGATGCCGGGCGGCCCCGACAAGCTGGCCGCGATGGTCGCCGGCGACGCCGACCCGAAGGTCCGCAAGTCCGCGTGCGAGTACGCGGGCGGGCTCGGCGCCACGTCGCTGGTTGCGATGTACGAGAAGTTCACGGCCAGCGCCGAGGACGCGGATCTCTACTCGGCGTGCATGAACGGCCTCGTCGCGCTGTTCCACAACTACCCGCTCTACGACACCTCGGTGGAGGGCGCGTACAAGCTGTTCCTCAAGCGGATCAATCAGAAGCCGCGCTCGGAGGCGGCGCCGCCGTGGCAAG
This sequence comes from Myxococcales bacterium, assembly GCA_031421915.1. Classification (GTDB taxonomy): domain Bacteria; phylum Myxococcota_A; class Polyangia; order Haliangiales; family Haliangiaceae; genus JABFXX01. The sequence goes on from JANOPP010000087.1 coordinate 28,149, forward strand.
CAATGGGTGCGTTTCGCTACGCGAACACGGGCGACAAGAACTCCAAGCTCGTCGACTGGCAGAAGAAGGCCACCTGGTTCAAGCCGGCCGACGTCAAGAAGGCGCTTGCCAGCGTGATCGCCGACAAGCAGTCCAACTGGATGTCTCGCACCGGCGCTGTCGAGTCGATGGCTGGCCTCGGCGCGACCAAGAAGGAGCTCGAGGCCCTCAAGGCCAGCTACGACGGCACGGGCAGGACCGACGAGTACGTGATCAAGAAGATCGACGAAGCCGTCGCGAAGATGCCGTGATCACGTCGACCGCCCCCACGTTCAACGCCTACCAGGAGAGCCCCGTGAAATCCATCATCATCCCCGCGCTACTCGCAGCGAGCATTTCCCTGTCATCGATTGCCCTCGCGGAGCGGGAGGGGCCGCCTCGGCCCGGCCGCATGAGCATGTTCAAGGAGGGTACGAGCGTCTTTAACAACGAGATCTCGCCGCTCTACGACGAGCTCAACCGCCAGTGCGTGGGGGATCCGTCACATAAGTGGCTGGAGAAGCTCGCCGCGATCGACGCGAGCATCGCCAAGCTTGCCAAGCCCGACGACAAGAAGCAGCTCGTCGACTACATGGCCGTGCTCCGCCCGTGGCTCGAGGACAAGGTCAAGAACGTCCCCGACGTCGGCACGTGGGCCGACGCGAAGGCGGCGGTCTCGGCGCTCATCGCGTTCTCGAAGGTCGCGCCGCCCCCGATCGGCGAGACCACGGCCGAGCTCAAGCCGATGATCGCGTACTCGAACAAGCAACGGGCCTTGATGGCGAAGTCGAGCACGGCGCTGTCGTACGCGCAGACGAAGGTTTTTGGATGCGAGGAGTTCCTCGGCAAGCCGGCCGACCTGTTTCCGATCAGCGCGACCCTCGGCAAGAACATGCAGAGCATCGAGGCGGCGCTCACCGAGAAGGCGCGCGACCTCGGCCAGAAGGTGTTCGAGCCGTTGCGCGGCCACATGGAGACCCTGACCACGATCAAAACACCAACCACGTGGGACGAGCAAGTCAGTCAGATCCGCGCGACGTTCGCCGGCCTCGCGCTGGCGAAGGACATCGTCGCCAACGATGAGCTGTACCTGGCGCTCGGTGCTTACGAGTCGACGCAGTACGGTGCGGACCAGGCGGTGCTGGATGCCAAGAAGGTCGTCGCGCAGTTCGGACCGGCGGTCGTCAAGATGCTCGACGACGTCTCGTTCCCGAGCCAAACGAAGAAGGACGCTTTGCGCGAGTCGGTCGCGAAGGAGGATCTCAAGGGCCGGAAGGTGCTCCACGGGCCGCTCGCCAGCGCGACCAAAGGGGGGCGCGAATACCACGAGAACGAGAACCTCCGGACCTGGGTCGTCGTGCTCGAGACCTCCTGGGTGTATGCCGTGGTCAAGCCGGAGACCTGGACGCGGCCTGTGCCCGACGGCATCGCGATCAGTGATCTCTGCGAGATCAGGAGCTTCTACCTCTCGCGGTTCACCAAGGGCCCCCCGAGCTACAAGTCGAAGATCAACAAGTGGAGCGGCCCCGAGGACTTCGTCGCGCCGATCCTGTGCAAGAACGCCAAGCGCGTCTCGAAGCTGAAGTGATCCTGAAGACGTGACGTAGCGACGCGTCAGTCGGCGAGCTGCTCGAGGATCGCCTCGGCGATCGCATCCGCGAGCTGCGCCTGGACAGCGGCGTCCGCCATCTCCTTGCCCTCGATCGGATGATCGAGGAAGCCGACCTCGACGAGGACGGCCGGCATCGTGGCGCCGAGCAGCACGTGCTGCGAGTCCTGGCGCACGCCGCGATCTCTCTCCTTGCCGCGGCGCTCGCGGAGGGATCGCTGCATGCGCGCGGCGAGATCGGCGGACTCCCACTGCGACGAGCCACGCTCGACGTCATCGAGCATGTGCGCGATCTCCGGATCCACGCTCGTGCGTGTGGTCTGCGTGTCACCGCGTAGTGCGCGGCCGTCGATGTCGACCCCGCGCGGCGTCAGCACGAACGTCTCGTAGCCGCGCTGCGTGCGCGTCGGTGATGCGTTGGCGTGGATGCTGATGAACAGGTCGGCAGGGACCTTCACGGCGGAGCTCATGCGCTGCCGGAGCGTCAGCGTGCGATCCGTCGTCCGGGTCAGCTCGACCTGGACGCCCTGCGCGCGGAGACGGCCGGCGACCTGGTTCGCGATCGCGAGCGTGACCACCTTCTCGTTTAGCCCGTGCCCCCTGGTTCCACCGTTCGAGCCACCGTGGCCCGGGTCGAGGACGACGACCTTCGAGGTGGCGGGATCCGCATACGTGCGCGCACTTGCGAGCAGGATGCCGAGCATTGCGACGACAGCCGTTCGACTCACCACATGTAGGATAGGCCGGGGTGACGGTAGTGGGTCCAGTTTCGGGCGTGCTCCTTGACCCAACTGCTCCATACAGCTACGTTTTTCGGAAGGCCCGCGGTGGATACGCTTTCGCGACTCACCGCGCTTCACGTCCTGGTCGTGATCGGGCTCCTCGAGGTCGCGATCAATCGGATCGCGGTGCCGATGCTGCGGCCCGACAGCGGCCTGCCGCCGTCCTGGCACACGGTCCTCGATTACAGCGGACTGTTCCTGTTCTACTTCACGGGCGTCCTCGCGGCGCTCGTGATCGCGCAGCGCTGCGTCCAGGTGTTCACATCGCGCAGCGGACCACGCGAGCTGATCTCGCACGGGATTGCCGTGGCCACGACGCTCCTCGCGTCCGTGCCGCTCGTGATCGCCGCACCCGGCGAGCTCAGCCTCGTGCTCGAGGTGACGTTCGCGGTCGCGGTGATCGCGCTGATCGCGACCGCGGTCGGCAAGAATCGCGACCTCGGGATCCAGATCGGGCTGCCGCTGATCGCGATCCCGCTGCTCATTCACACCGCGAACGTCGTCGGTGCGAGGTTCATCTGGCCGGACTCGACGTTCGACGGACCGGGCCTCGCGATCGCGCGTGCAGGTGTCGTCGCGCTCTGCATCGCGGCGCTGCTGTCGCCGTACTGCTTCGCGCCGCGGCCGTTCGCGCGAGCGGTGACACGACCGGGCCCGGTCATCGCGGCGATGGCGATCGCGTCCGTCGGTGCGATCCTCGCGCGGTTCTTCTATCCGTCGGTCGCGAAGGCCGCATCGCTCGCGATCGGCGTCGAGATGAGCCAGGGATCCGCAGATCCACGGCTCGCGCTCTACCTGCTCGCGGTCGCGACGCTCGCCTGGACACTCGCCTCGAGTGCGTTCTCGCCGAGCGAGGCACGCCGGCGTGTCGGCACCGGGCTCGCGCTGCTGCTCGTCGGCGGCTACGGCTTTCGCTGGCCGCATCACTACCTCCTGCCGCTGCTCGGTCTCATGCTGATCTCCGACGCTGTTCGCCGGGTGCGGGAGGAGGAGCTGGCGGACATGCCGCTCGCGAGCGAGACGCCACCGATCCTCGACACGACGTGGCAGACGTACATCGCTTCGGTGACGCAGGCGCTCCGCGATCGGCTCGGTGAGGTTCACAGCTTGACGACGCGCGGTGACGGCGGGCTGATGTCGTCGGTGATCGTCGGCGAGGCGAACGGGACGACCGTGCGCGCGCGGATCGAACGGATCGACGGCTGCGTGCTCGCCCTCGACGTGGTCGTCGGTCGCGAGATCGACGAGCTCCGCGGCTCCACGCTGACGCTGTGGTCGATCCCGACACGTCAGCTCGGCGCGAATCCACCGGGGCCGCCAGCCGCTCCGATGTTCAAGACCGGCGACTCCGCATTCGACGAGCGATTCAAGACGCGCGGCAGTGCGCTCGCGCTCACGCGCCTGCTCGACACGGAGCTGCGCAGCCGCGTGCTGACCACACTCGACGGCTGGCTCGCGTACTGGGAGCACGAGTCGCTCCGCTACCGCGTCTATCCGGGGCGCGGCGCGCCCATGGATCATCCGATCCCGATCTCGGATCTCGCGATCGGACGCTCGGCAACGCAGGTCGATCGGATCGTCGCCGTGATCGAGTTGCTCGTCGAGATCGCGGCGCGCGGTGTCAAGGCAGCCCCGGTTGTCGAACCCAGCGAGCTCGAGGTCTCGTGAAGATAGCACTCGTGATCGCGATGCTCGCGAGCTGTGCTCCGGTACAGCGCGGCGGTGGGCCTGTGGCCGAGTGGATCGGCGACACGAGCTCGTTCGGGCCCGCGCCCGTCGCCCGACCGCCCAGCTTCATCGAGCCGTATCGGGCGGTCTCCGCGACGATCATCAAGGCGGGGCGTGAGGACCGCGGTGCGTACGCGAAGCTCGCGCACCTCACGGATCGGATCGGCAACCGGATGGCCGGCACGCCGGCGCTCGACCTCGCGATCGCATGGGCCGCGCAGGCGATGAAGGACGACGGCCTCGAGGTCCGCACCGAGAAGGTCATGGTTCCCCACTGGGTTCGCGGAACCGAGAGCCTCGCGCTCGTGACACCGGTCGCGCGGCCGCTCCGCGTGCTCGGTCTCGGTGGCTCGGTGTCGACGCCGAAGGGCGGGATCACGGCGCCCATCGTCGTGATCAAGAGCTTCGACGAGCTCGCCGCCAAGGCCGCCGCGATCAAGGGAGCGATCGTTCTCTACGACGTCGCGATGCCCGCGTGGACGGAAGCCAAGGGTTCGGGTTACGGAGAGGTCGTCCCGTATCGAACTCGCGGTGCCTCGCGCGCTGCGAAGTACGGCGCCGTCGGGATGCTCGTGCGCTCGGTGACCGCGACCAGCCTCTCGACGCTGCACACCGGCGCACTGTTCTATGACCCCGACCAACCGAAGATCCCGGCAGGCGCCGTCACGATCGAGGACGCGACGCTGATCTCGCGGCTCGCGGCGCAGGGACCCGTCACCGTGAAGGTGCAGCTCGAGTCGCAGGCGTTGCCCGATGCGCCGTCGGCGAACGTGATCGGCGAGCTCGTGGGTAGCGAGAAGCCCGACGAGATCGTCGTGATCGGTGGGCACCTCGACTCGTGGGACGTGGGGCAGGGCGCGCACGACGATGGCGCCGGCTGCGTCGTCATGATGCAGAGCCTCGCACTGCTCAAGAAGCTCGGTCTGCGGCCGAAGCGGACGATCCGCGTCGTGCTGTTCACCAACGAGGAGTACCAGGTGCGCGGCGGCAAGGCGTACGCGAAGGATCACGCGGCGGAGCTGCCGAAGACGGTGTTCGCGATCGAGTCGGACTCTGGTGGCTTCGCGCCGCGCGGACTCGGCGTCCAGACCAAGCCCGAGGTCCAGGCGCGCACCGTCGCTCGGATCACCGAGATCCTTACGCTGCTCGCACCGCTCGACGCGACGCGCGTCATCCCTGGTTGGAGCGGGACGGACGTCGCTCAGATGATTCCCGGCGGCGTGCCGACCGCCGAGCTGTTCACCGACAACCGGACGTACTTCGACTACCACCACTCCGAGGCCGACACGCTCGACAAGGTCGATCCGGTCGCGCTC